>DATJXG010000176.1:0-10332 GCA_035500455.1 Terriglobales bacterium
AGGAGACTCTGGTCACGCTGGCGGCCGATACCGGGGGCCGCGCTTATCTCGATTCCAACGACTTCGGCAAAGTCTTCAAGGGCATGCAGCAGGACACGGCCAACTACTACATGCTGGGCTATCACAGCACCAATCCGGCGCACGACGGCCGTTACCGCCATATCACGGTGAAATTGAACCGGCCCGGCCTCAAGATTGAATATCGCAAGGGCTACTACGCCCCGGCTGACTACAAACATGCCAACCAGGAAGACCGCGAGCAGCAGTTGCAGGAAGAACTAGCCTCGGACCTGCCCAGCACCGATCTGCACGTCTATTTCACCGCGGGTTATTTCCGCCTGGGCGAGGACCGGTACTCGGTGCCGATTTCGCTGGTGGTGCCGGGGTCGGAGATTCCCTTTGCCCAGAAGAGCGACCAGGACAAAGCCACGCTCGACGTCATCGGTGTAGTGCTTGACGGCAACAAACGGCCCATGGGCGAAGTCCGCGACACGGTGAAGCTGGCGGTGAATACCTCGGCTGAAGTTCGCCGCAAGAATGTGCAATACAACACTAACGTGGTGCTCCCGGCCGGAACCTACCATGTGAAATTCGTGCTGCGCGAAAACCAGACAGGACGCATGGGATCGTTTGAGACCGATATCACCATTCCGAACCTGAAGGAACAGCCGCTGAAGATGAGCTCGGTAGTCCTGGCCAGCCAAGTACAGCCCGCGGCACGCGGTAGGAACAACGGCGATCCGCTGGTGCGCGATGGCTCGGAGGTCGTGCCCAACGTGACCCACGTCTTCGCCAGCGGCCAGCACCTGTATCTGTATTACGAGGTCTACGATCCACAACATGAGGGCGCGAGCAAAGACAAGGCGGCAGGGAAAAATGACATAAAACTTCTTACCAGCGTATCTTTTTTCCAGGGCAAGACCAAGGCCTATGAAACCCCCGTGGTGGAAGCCACGCAGATCAACACGCAGAACCGCCATGCCGCAGTCTTCCAGCTTGACGTGCCGCTCACGCAGTTGAAGCCCGGCTTCTACACCTGCCAGGTGAACGTCATCGATGACGCCGCCGGCAAATTCCTGTTCCCGCGTGTGGCCATGCTGGTGCGTCCACCTCAACCTCCGGCGGCTACGCCTCAGCCCTCCACCAGCGGCGGAAAATAAGCAAGAATCCGTCATCCCCGAGCGCGGAGCGAGGGACCTGCATTTCTTTGCGTCCTTAGCGATCTTTGCGGTGAAAAGCTTTTCTCGCTGCAAAGAACGCAAAGAGCGCGAAGAAGACCCAATTAGCACGATCCTCTCCCCGCGAGTTATATTGTCCCCTCTGCTTCTGCGACATGCCTGAGCCCAAATCCAAAGCAGGCGTCATCATCCGCGATCTGCAATCCTTCGACGATCTCAAGCAGGTGGAAGCCGTCGAGAAGGAAGTGTGGAGCAGCGCCGACCTCGACGTGCTTCCCATGACGCTGGCGATCGCCGCCCTGGAAGCCGGGAACATGTGGATCGGCGCCTTCGACGGGTCGAAGCTCGTGGGATTCGCCTTCGGCATCTACGGCATGGAACATGGCCAGCTCAGCATTCATTCCCACATGCTGGCGGTGCTGCCGGCGTACCGCGACTCCGATATCGGCTACCGGCTCAAGCTGGCGCAGCGCGACCGCGCCTTGGCTATGCGGGTGGGCAGTGCGACCGAGCGAAGAAGCCTCGACCCGCGGAGCCCAAGTCTGCGCATCGACGAGATCACCTGGACCTTCGACCCGCTGCAGAGCAAGAACGCGCACCTGAACTTCGGCAAGCTGGGCGTGGTTTCCAACCGCTACAAAGCTGATTTCTACGGGCCGGAAACGACCAGCGCGCTGCATCAGAACGGCACCGACCGCCTGTGGGTGCGGTGGCCGATCGCCAGCCGCCGGGTGGAAGAGCGCCTGCGCGGCAAGGATCCGCGAGCGGAGATGCTCGATGCCCTGGCTCACCTGCATCCCCTGGTGCAATTCAACGGCGAGGGCCGGCCCGCCCGCGACTCGCTTTCGGCCGCGCTGCAACGCCAGCGAATCGCCATCGAGATTCCCAGCGACATCGCTTCCATCGAGCAGAAAGACCCGGATCTCGCCCGCGAATGGCGCCTGGCGACGCGTTGGGCCTTCACCGAGGCCCTGACCGCCGGCTTCATCGTGGCCGAGTTCTGCCGTACGATTCGCGGCCAGCAGGGGCCGGGGGTCTATCTGCTGCCGAGGGGAAGCCCGGGGGAACACGTGCCGGAGATGGGGTAGTTGCCGGCGTCCCAAGATTTTGCCGCGGTGACTTCTGAACTCGAACGTCTTCGGAGTTGGTATAGAATGTCTCCCACTTTCGGGCCGGCGATTCGGCCTTCTACCCGCAGTGGTTCGTTAGCCCCCAAGTTCGCAAGTAGTACGAAGGAGCAATGGAAACTGCAGTTCTGCCTGGCGCCGAGGCGCCCTCCAAGCACGGACCTCCTCTGAAACTGATCCTTGGCGTTATCGTCCTGGCAAGCTTTACCGTGCTGATTACCTGGCGGGCGCGGGTGCTGGAATTGACCCTGGAATGGGAGAGCGAACAGCCCACCCTGGTCAGCAAGCCGGCCCCGGATTTCTCGGCCTTGTCGCTTGATGGACGAAGCGTCTCCCTGGCGGATTTTCGCGGCCAAAAGAACGTTGTCGTGGCCTTCTGGGCGAGTTGGTGTGGGCCGTGCCGGCTGGAGATGCCCGGGCTGGTGAGCTTCTATAAGAGAAACCATACCGCCTCCAGTGATTTCGAGATACTGGCGGTGAGCATTGACGAAGATCCGAAAGCCGCTGCAGCCTTTGCTGCTGCACAGAATTTGAATTTTCCCGTCCTCCTCGATTCGCGGCACAAAATGGCAGACGCCTACCAGGTTGAGGGCATCCCTACGATGTTCATCGTCGACAAGAACGGGAAGGTCACCTACGGGCACCTCGGTTACGACGCAGCCATGGAGTATCATCTGGCCGGCCGGCTAGGAATCAAACCGAGCGCGGCGCAAGGAGGCTCCGATGGCGACTCCAGCCATTGAGTTCTCCGGGGTCACCAAGATTTATCAGCGGCGCTTCAGCAGGTCGCCGGTGCCGGCGCTTTCTGGAATTTCCTTTGCAGTGAGCCAGGGCGAGGTGTGCGCGTTTCTTGGGCCGAACGGCGCGGGCAAAACCACCAGCATGAGCATTCTCATGGGGTTCATCTATGCGGACCAGGGAGAGTCTCGGGTTTTCGGCTATGCGCCCGGCGATGTGCGGGCCAAGGAACGCATCGGCTTTCTGCCGGAGAACTTCGCATTTTATCGCTACCTGAACGCGGAAAAACTGTTGCGTTTTCATCTGCGCTTAAGCGGCCGTAGAACGGATGATCCGAACGGGCTGATCGCCGGCCTGCTGCAAAAGGTCAAGCTCGATGAGCACAGGAATCTGAAGATCGGCAAGTATTCCCGCGGCATGGTGCAACGTCTGGGGATTGCCCAGGCGCTCCTGGGTGATCCACAGCTCCTGGTGCTCGATGAACCGACCTCCGGCCTCGATCCTGCGGGAAGGAAAGAGGTGCGGGATCTGATTCTGACTCTGAAGGCGGAGGGCAAGACGATTTTTCTGAGTTCCCACATCCTGTCGGAGGTGGAGCAGATTTGCGACCGCGTGATCATTATCGATCGCGGCCATCTGGTTCGCGCGGGAGCGCTGCAGGAAATGCTGGCGGAAGGCAACCGCGTGGAAATTGTGGTGGACCAACTGCCTGAGGCGCTTGAGCAGGCGGTAAAGGAGATGGGAGCGTCGGTGGAGCGCGAGGCGAACCGTGTGCGCATCTCCGCTGATACCGGGCAAAAGCGACCCCTGGCGGAGATGTTCTGGGCCGGCGGTTGTGACGTGCTCAGTCTTACCCCGTTGAAAAGCTCGCTCGAGGAAATGTTCCTAAGGCTGGTGGGAACGGGAGGCTCGGAGTGAGAATCTGGACCATTGCCCTGAGCACGCTTGGCAGCTTCCGCCGCAACAAGGTCATCGTCTTGTTTTGCGGCCTTTTTATCTGCGTGGTCCTGCTCATGATGTCTCCCCTGATGGCATACAAGGCGATGACCACAGCCGCCAATGCCCAGCAGATGCAGGGCTTCATTTTGAACGAGGTCGCCGGGCTGATGTCGCTGGTGAGCGGCTTCGGCAGCTTGCTGGCGGCCTGGGCCGCGGCCGATGCGGTGGCCGGCGAGATGAAATCGGGGACCATCCTTGCGGTGATGGCCCGGCCGCTGCGCCGCTGGGAGTTCCTGGCGGGAAAGTATCTCGGAGTGATGATGCTCATGGCGATCTATGTGGTCGCCATGCTGGGCGTGACGTTCACGCTTGCCTGGCTCGGAGGACAGCGTTTCCATACCGCGCTATGGGTCTTGCTGGTTTATCCCATGGTGCGCTATGCGGTCTGGGCGGCGGTGGCGATGTTGCTGGTGACGGTGCTGCATCCCATTATTGTGATCGCCATCTTCGGAGTGCTGGCGACTCTGATAACGATTTTCGGGCAGTCACAGAGTCACATTCCGTCTTGGGTTCGGGTGCCGGTGCACCTTGTGCTTCCTATCACAGACCTGCTCTCGGAAGAACGCTTTCTGGTCATCACTCGCGCGTCGGTGAAGCCTTTCGGGTGGTCCAACCATCTCACCGCGCTGGCGTACGGGTTGGACTACGCCCTGGTATGTTTCCTGCTCGCCGTGTGGGTTTTTCATTACCGCAGCCTGTCTCGGGACTGAGGGCTCCTCGAAAGCTAGAAAAGCTCTAAACCGCAGAGAACGCAAAGAACGCAGAGAAGGCGAAGAACGCGAAGAAAAGCAGCGCGCGCCAGTCGGGGAATGTACTTTAGAATCGAGGCAGGGCGCTGCTCATACGCACTTTAAGTTGCGAAACATGGCGGGGGTTTTCCGCTCGGGCTAAGGCCCCGCCTTCGGGAAAATAAAAATGACACTTCGCCGATCCGTTTTTCTTCTCGTGGCCTTCCAATTTCTTCTTTCTGCCGCGCTGTCATCGCAAACTGACAGGCAAAAAGCCGATCTGCTCATCAGCGGCGGCACGGTCGTCACCATGGACGCCAACCGCGCCATCATTGACGACGGCGCCATCGCCGTCAAAGGCGACACCATCCTCGCGGTCGGGCCGCAGGCGGAGATCGAATCCCGCTATGCAGCCGCGCAGACCATTGACGTCCGCGGCAGGCTCGTCCTTCCCGGCTTCATTAACGGCCACACCCACGTACCCATGACGCTGTTTCGCGGCCTGCACGATGACGTCACCCTCAACGACTGGCTCTACAAGTACATCTTTCCCGCTGAAGCCAAAAACGTGAACGAAGAATTCGTCCGCTGGGGAACGCGCCTTGCCGCAGCCGAGCAGATTCGCGCCGGCGTCACCACCTTCGCCGACATGTACTACTTCGAAGACGCGGTCGCCGAGGAAACCAAGGCTGCCGGCATGCGCGGTGTTCTGGGCGAGACTTTCATCGATTTCCCCGCGCCCGACAATAAAACCGAAGCTGAAATGCTCGCGTACACGGAGAAATTCCTGAAGCGCTGGCAGGGCGACCCGCTCATCCAAGCAGCACCCGCGCCGCATTCGATCTATACGTGCTCCCAGAAAACTCTGCAGGACGCCGCCGCGCTGGCCAGGAAGTATCACGCACCCATCCTGATTCACGTGGCGGAAATGAAGAAGGAATGGGAAGACAGCGAGAAGGCGCACGGGATGTCGCCGGTGCAATATCTCGACAAAATCGGCGTCCTTGGGTCCGACATCATCGCTGCCCACTGCATCTTCGTGGACGCGGCCGACCGCCAGCTCCTCGCCGAGAAGGGGGTGGGGTGCGTTCACAACCCGTCCAGCAACATGATGCTCGCAAGCGGGGTCTCGCCCGTGCCGGAGATGCGCGCCGCCGGAGTTGCCGTAGGTTTGGGCACCGACGGTCCCGCCGGCAGCAACAACGATCTGGACCTGATGGAAGAGATCGACCTTGCCGCGAAGCTGGCCAAGATTACCAAGATGGACCCGCTCGCGCTGAACGCGAAAGCGGTGGTGGAAATGGCCACCATCGACGGCGCCAGGGCGGTTCATCTGGAAAAAGAAATCGGTTCGCTGGAGGCGGGCAAGAAAGCCGATCTAGTGATCCTCAGCCTTGACGAGCCCAATGCTGTTCCCATGTATGACGTCTACGCCCAGATCGCCTATGCGCTCAAGGCCAGCGACGTGGAGACGGTTGTTATCGGCGGACGCCCGGTCATGCGCGACCGCAAACTGCTCACCGTCAATGAAGAGGAAGCCATCGCCAAAGCCCGCGAGTACAAGAAAAAAATCGCGGCTTCGCTGGGTATGCCGTGAAAAGGGCAATTGAAGGCCGGCGGGCGTCGCTCTAGGAACGTGGCGCTGCGGTTACCGTGTCCCGGCCGGCGGCCTTGGAGCGATACAGCGATTGGTCAGCTAGGCGCAGCAACTGCTCTGCGGTCGCGGCGTGCTCGGGGAAGCCGGCGATGCCGATGGAAAGCGTTACCACCCCCAGTGCATGGTTCCGGTGTTCCAGCTTGAGCATTTTCACCTGCTCGCGCAGTGCCTGGGCGCGGATCGCCGCCTGCTCCACCGATGCTTCCGGCAGGATAATGCCGAACTCCTCGCCTCCGTACCGGCAGCAAACGTCGTCAGAGCGGAAGAAGTTGCGCAGCAGATCGGCGATGGAACGAAGCACGAAGTCGCCAGCGTCGTGACCGAAGGTGTCGTTGAAGCGTTTGAAGTGATCGAGATCGAGAAACAGAACGGAGAGCGAGTGCCGCTTGCGTCCGGCACGCAACAACTCCCGCTCGAGCGACTCCTCCATAAAGCGGCGGTTGAAGAGTCCTGTCAGAGAATCACGAATGGACTGATCGCGCAACGTCTCCCGCAGCCGCAAACTTGCCAGAGAAAGCGCAACCTGGCCGCTCACCGCTGTGGCCAGCCCCTGCCGCGAGTCCCGCAAACTCTCCGGCCCGGAATTCTCCACGGGAACATTATTCTCATCGAAATCGAGCTGCAGTATCCCCAGCGTATCTCCTTGCGCCACCATGGGCACGCACAGGCTCATGCCTCCTAGGTCTTTGGGAAGGTGCGGGCAGCGGATGGCGTCGGCGGAGTTGTCGCTCCAGTGCGGCCGGCCGGTGCGCAGCGACCAGCAGGCGTCAGGTGCAAAGATCGGCTCGGCAGAACTGGCCTTGCCCCAACGTCCGGCCGATCCCAACAGATTGCGCGAGGCTTTGAACAGATACAAGGCGCCGGAGACCGCCTCGGGAAACAGCTTCTGCACCGACACGGAGACCACCGAGCAAGCCTCCTTGGTCTCGACGCAGCACTCCAGCAATGATCCCATGTCGTTCAACAGGCCCATCTGCCGCGTTCGGAGCTGGAGTTCGCTCACCAGGCGGCTCAACGACTCGGCGTGTTTCCGTTCGGCTTCCGACGCCTTGATCTGCTCCGAGATGTCGTTGTAGATGGTGTAGGCCCCCTGTACCCGTCCCTGCACGACCAGAGGAACGGCGTGCACCTCGACATTCAGGATCTCCCCGTCCTTGCGACGGCGCCGTACTCTTAAGTGCAGATGTTGCCCAGCGAGAACTTGCGGTATGAGGTTGCGCGATTCAGAATGCTCATCCTGGGGAACAAACATTTTGTCCAGGCTGCTACCCTCCAAATCGCTCGGATCGTAAAGAAAGAGTTCTTTGAAGGCAGGGTTGGTGAGTTCCGTACGGCCGTTTCTATCCAGCACGGCAAGCCCGAGCGGACTGTTTTCAATGAGGGAGTTCAGGTAAACGGTTTGCTCGTGCAATTCCTGTGCCGCTCGCAGGCGCTCAGTAACGGCAGAGCCGGCGATCAGCCCGACGGCGGAGACTACCAGCATAAGCAGGCCGAGCCGGCCCAGCAGTTCGTGCGTCGGCGGATAGACGTGCATGGCCAGGGCGATTCCGAAATTGAGCGCCAACAGCCCAGTCACCACCCGCCGGATCCCCTGGCGCATGGCGATCCAGATGATCGGCACCAGGCACAGATAGGTCAGTTCACGATCGCGCAAATGCGGACCGAAGACGGCCCACAGCACCACGGGCAATGCCACCGCCTGGCCCAGGGCTTCTAAGGCCTGCGCGGGGCTGAATGTGAAATTCGTTTTTTCATGGGATTCCGCGAGAGCGTGTGGCGCCGGCTGATCAGGAGAAACCTGTTGCCGCACCCACGGCAGGACGTGAATCAGAAAGAACGGAGCTACGCCCACCAGGCCAATTGCATCTCCCAGGAACCATATTTCTGAAGTGCGCCAGACTCCGTTCCAAGCGATGGTCTTGTCCGCCGCCAGGCAGGCTACGCCGACCACGGTAGCCCCCATTGCCGCAGTGACGGTCACCAGCAGGTAACGAGACACATCGCGCCGGCGCGGCAGCCCCGGGTCGATGGCGAGGGGTCCACGCAGGATGTAGGCTGCCCCACCGTAACAAATAGCCATTCCCACAGCCCCCAGTGTTTCTCCGTATGTTTGCAGGGGCTGCTGGTAAATCAGGGCGCCGGCCAAAGTGTTGGCGAAAGCTACCGCGATGGCGTACCAGGGGCTGATGCCCAGCATGAGGGCCAGACACAGGCCAGTCGCCGGATACCAGGCCACTGCACCCAACTGAGAAAGCACAATGACTTGCGGAGCGTTCAAGGCGAGGAACAACAGTAGGAACGCCAGGGAAAGAAGTGCGTGGCGAAAAATCAGGGCCTTGAATCGCATGAACTACGCGTAGCGCCCGTTCGGCTACTCTCAGGGTGCTCGGAGAGCGGAGGGGATGGCTTGCTGCCCCTGCTGGGCAAACTGTTCTCCGTAAGTTTATGTGAGGTCTTGCACAGAGGAATTCCCAAGCAGGCAACTTCGGTAACGTAGGTAACCCACTCCACTGTGCGAAAAGGAGGCACTTTGGCCACTTGGGTTCGGAATCCCGGCTGGAAGCCGGGGAAGGGTAAAACAGACCACCCCGCTGTTTGCGGGTCCGCCGGGACAACGGAAGGCGGGCCGTTTTTACTTCACCGATTCGGCGATCCACTGCAGATACTCCGGGCTGCCGTCCTCGATCGCAACGCACACGCATTCCGGCAGTTCGTAGGAGTGAAGTTTCTCGATGGCTTCGCGCACCCGTTCGAACGCGCCTGATGTCGTCTTAACCACCAAAAGCCACTCCTCGGACTTTTCAATCTCTCCCTGCCACTGATACACGGAGGAGACCCGCGGAATGATATTCACACACGCCGCTAGGCGAAGTTCCACCAGGGCGTGGGCGATACTATGCGCCTCGCCTTCCGACCCGGCGGTTGTAAGTACGAGAATTTTGCCAGTCATTAAGAGTCGTCAGTCGGCAGTCATCAGGAAATGTGCCTTCCGCTGATGCTCAACGATCGGTGACTGACGACCGATGACTGACGACTGATCCACGAAGAGGGTATCATTTCACGAGCCAATCAAAAGAGGTCAAGCATGCCTGTGCAGATCAAGTTCGGCACTTCGGGATGGCGCGCCATCGTGGCGGAGGAATTCACGTTCGCCAATGTGACCCGCGCGGTGAGCGGCATCGCGCGCTACGTGGTTTCGCAGAAGCCTTCCGGAGCAAAAGTGATCGTAGGGCGGGACCCGCGCTTCCTGGGCGAAACCTTCTGCGCCATGGCGGCGGATATTCTTGCCGCCCACGGAATCACGCCGCTGGTGATCGCCGAAGCCGCTCCCACCCCCAGCATCTCTTATGCAGTGATTCGTGAACACGCCGATGGCGCCATCAACTTCACGGCTTCGCACAATCCACCGGAGTATAACGGCATTAAATTCTCCACTCCGGACGGCGCGCCGGCGCTGCCCGAGGCGACGCATCGCATCGAGCAGGAAATTGTCGCGTTTGATCAGCGGGGCGCCGCCCCCAACGGGCAGCCGCCAGCCAAGATCAAGGGGCTCGATCCCCGCGATATGTATCTGGCGCGCCTGCGCGAAATCATCGACTTTGATGTGATCAAGAAGGCCGGCCTGCGGGTGGTTTACGATCCGCTGTGGGGCGCGGCCCGCGGGTATCCCGATGCACTGCTCCGCGAGGCTGGCGTGGACGTGGTCTCGGTCCACGACTACCGCGACGTGCTGTTTGGCGGCCATGCCCCAGAACCGGATGATCACCTGCTGGAGGACCTCCGGGTGCAGATGCGCGCCCGCAAAGCTCACATCGGCATCGCCACCGACGGCGACGCCGACCGCTTCGGTATCGTCGATGAAGACGGCGCCTTCATGCAGCCCAATTACATCATCGCGCTGCTGT
>DATJXG010000177.1:0-9510 GCA_035500455.1 Terriglobales bacterium
GCCCGCTGCCTCATTCCGCCGATTCCGATGCCGATGCTTCCCGGCCGCAGTTCCGCAACCGGTTCACCGATGCCTTTGCCGTCGTCACGCACCGAAACCGTAACCTGGGTTCCCTGCATGTGAAGCTTGACCCAGGCTTTGCGCGCTTCCGAATGGCGAAAAACGTTAGTCAGCGCCTCCTGAATGATTCGGAAGATGGCAGTCTCAAGCTCAGATGTTAAGCGGGGGAAGTCGGGCTCGACTTCGAGCGCGGTTTCAATCCCGCAGCGCTGGCTGAAACCCTCCAGATACCAGCGGAGCGCCGACCTCAAGCCGATCTCGTCCAACAGAGGAGGATGCAGGAGGTGAGACATACTGCGAATCTGCTGGATCGCCCGGTCGATGGTATCTCCAGCCTCGACCCCGATTTGCTTCCTGGTTTCATCCGCGTTCTCGTGAAGGAGCCGATGTAGCAGCATCTTCGTGGCCACCAGTTCCTGCCCCAGGCCTTCGTGCAGCTCACGGGCGATGCGGCGCCTTTCCTGATCCTGCAGCGCAATCAGCCGTCCTGAGAGATGCCGCAGTTCGTGGTTCAACTTTTCCAACTGCCGCGCCTGCCGATGCAGCTCAGCGAAAACGCTGACCTTCGCCCGCAAAAGCTCCGGGATCACGGGCACGGAAATATAGTCCGCGGCTCCACGCTGGTAGCCCTGGAGGCGATCCAGATCGGTTAAGCGCACCGCGGAAATAAAGATGATGGCCGTCTTCTGAAAGCGAGGATGCTGCCGGATCATGCGCGCCAGTTCAAACCCGTCGAGTTCGGGCATACTCACATCCATCAGCACCACGGCAATGTCGTTTTTCAGAAGACACTCCAGCGCCTCTCTCCCTGACGTCGCCTTGATCAGGTTTTCGCCCAGCTCCGCGAGAATCACCTCATAACTCAGTAACTTGGCGGGCTGATCGTCCACCATGAGGATATTTACTTTGTCGTGTGCACTCATGTTCTTTGATCCTCGCCTGCGCTGCAATCGCGCAGGCCCCCAAACACGCGCCATCTACCTGTGCAGCGCCATCCGCAGCGAAGAGAGCAACTGCTCGGTGTTCACCGGCTTGGCGAGATACTCCGAGGCGCCCGCTTCCAGACACTTCTCGCGGTCGCCTTTCATCGCCTTGGCCGTCAACGCGATAATCGGCAGGCGATGAAATGAAGGATTCCGGCGGATGACCTGCATGGTTTCATAACCATCCATCTCCGGCATCATGATGTCCATGAGCACGATGGCCAGATCGGGAGTTGATTCCAGAATTCCGATCGCCTCCCGTCCGGTCCCCGCAGTCAGGACAGTCATGCCTCTTCGTTCCAGAACACTGCTGAGAGTGAAGATGTTGCGCACGTCATCATCCACCACCAGCACCTTCCTGCCCTGCAACGCTTCATCCGACCGGTGCAGGCGTTCCAGCATCCTCTGCTTTTCAGGAGGAAGATCGGTGACTACGCGATGCAGGAACAGCGCCGTCTCATCCAGCAGGCGCTCGGGCGACTCCACACCCTTCACCACCACACTGCGGGCCAGGCTGTGCAGGCGGGTGTTCTCGTCCGGCGTCAATTCCTTCCCGGTAAATACCACGACCGGCAAATCGCGAAGCTCGGGGCGGCCGCGAAATTGTTCCAGGAGGTCGAATCCCGACATGTCGGGAAGCCGCAAATCGAGGACCACACAGTCGAACGGCTCACCGCTCAGGGCGTCGAGCGCCTCTTTTCCGGTAGTAGCCGTCTCCACGGTGATGTCTTCGTAGCCCAGCAGTTCCCTGATGCTCAACTGCTCTGCCGGATTGTCCTCCACCACCAACAGACGCTTGCGGCGAGGCGCGGCGTATTCCTTGATCCGCGACAGAGCCGCCTCCAGCCCTTCGGTAGTGATGGGCTTGGTCACGAAAGAAAACGCGCCGCGCGAAAGCCCGTGGTTGCGGTCTTCATCGAGGGTCAGGACCTGCACTGGAATGTGGCGCGTGGCCGGATCCTGTTTCAGATGGTTCAGAACCGTCCATCCCAGCATATCGGGCAGGAAAACATCCAGTGACACCGCGGTGGGCCGGAACTCGCGCGCCAGATTCAGGGCTTCGGCCCCTCGCATGGCGAGCAGAACCTTGAACCCCTGGTCGTGGGCAAGGTCGCATAATGCGCGCGCATAATGCGGATCGTCCTCGACGATCAGCAAGGTCGCGTCCTCAGCCTGCAGGTTCTCCCGGTCATCGGCGATATGCTCTGCCGGCACCAAAGTCACGCTGGGGCCGGAGTGCTTCAGCGGAAAACTCACGGATACCGAGCCCTTGTCTAACCTGCTCGTATCGGTTGTTGAGGGCCCTTCATACGACTGCGGCAGATACAGCGTGAAGGTACTGCCTTCGCCCGGAGTGCTGCGAAGCTGGATCTCACCACCCAGGAGGCTGGCCAGTTCGCGGCTGATGGCCAGACCCAGACCGGTTCCGCCGTACTTGCGGCTGGTGCCGGCGTCCGCCTGCTGGAACGCCTCGAAGATGATGCGCTGCTTCTCCATCGGAATGCCGATACCGGTGTCCGTCACTTCGAAGGAGATGACCGGAGCCGTCTTGCCCAGAATCGGATGCTCCTCGCTCCAGCCGCCCGTGGCCGCGGAGACTGTGAGCCGCACGCTGCCCTGCTCAGTGAACTTGAAGGCGTTGGACAGCAGGTTCTTGAGCACTTGCTGCAAGCGCTTCGAATCCGTGACCAGGCTGCGGCCGAGTTGTGCGCTGGTCCTTACTTCGAAAGCCAGCCGGCGATTCTCCGCCTCATGGCGGAATGGACGCGCCACGGTGTCGAGCAGGCCGGAGAAGGCGACTTCTTCCGCCTGGACCGACACCGTGCCGGACTCGATCTTCGACAAGTCGAGAATATCGCTGATCAGGTTCAGCAAATCCGTGCCGGCGCCATGAATGGTGCGGGCAAATTCGACTTGCTTGGGGGTCAAGTTGCCGTCGGGATTTTCGCTGAGCTGCTGCCCCAGAACTAGGATGCTGTTGAGCGGGGTCCGCAGTTCGTGCGACATGTTGGCCAGGAACTCTGACTTGTATTTGGAGGTCAGCGCAAGCTCTTTCGCCTTTTCCTCCAGAGCGCGGCGGGCCTGCTCGATTTCCTGGTTCTTGCGCTCGACTTCGACGTTCTGTTCCGCCAACTGCTGCGCCTTTTGCGCCAACTGCTCGTTGGTCTGCTGCAGCTCTTTCTGCTGCGTCTGCAGTTCGGTCGCGAGCTGCTGCGACTGCTTGAGCAAGCCCTCCGTCTGCATGGTGGCTTCAATGCTGTTCAGCACGATGCCGATGCTGGCGGTGAGCTGTTCCAGAAATGCCAGGTGCGATGCGGTGAAAATGCCGAGAGAGGCGAGTTCGATCACGGCTTTCACCCGGTCCTCGAAGAGAACCGGCAGAACGATCACGTTGCGCGGAACCGCTTCGAACAGACCGGAGCGAATTGAAATACTGTTCGGAGGCAGATCGCTGATCAGCATGCGGCGCTTCTCCGCCGCGCACTGTCCAATCAAGCCCTCTCCCAGCTTGAGTCGCCGCAGGTGATTGTCCTCGCCGTCGGCAGCAAACGCCGAGAGCAGCACCATTTGCTTGGAATCTTCGTCCTCCATTTGGTAAATCACGCCTTGCTGAGCGTTCACCAGCGGAGTGAGTTCAGAAAGCAGCAGCCGTCCCACCGTGGTCAGGTCACGCTGGCCCTGCAGCATGCCGGTGAAACGAGCCAGGTTGGTCTTGAGCCAGTCCTGCTCGGTGTTGCGCTCCGTGGTGGCGCGCAGGTTGTTAATCATGGTGTTGATGTTGTCTTTCAACTCGGCGACTTCGCCTCGCGCCTCCACCTGAATCGAACGAGTCAAATCGCCCTTAGTCACAGCGGTGGCCACTTCTGCGATGGCGCGCACCTGGTTGGTCAGATTGTCAGCCAGCAGGTTTACGTTGCCGGTGAGGTCTTTCCAGGTGCCGGCCGCGCCGGGCACGTTGGCCTGGCCGCCAAGCCGCCCTTCCACGCCGACTTCGCGGGCGACCGTGGTTACCTGATCGGCGAAAGTGGCCAGCGTGTCGGTCATGTTATTGATGGTCTCGGCGAGGGCGGCAACTTCGCCCTTGGCGTTGACCGTCAACTTCTGCGTGAGTACTCCGTTGGCGACCGCGGTCACCACTTTGACGATGCCGCGCACCTGCTCGGTGAGGTTTGCGGCCATGACGTTGACGTTGTCGGTGAGGTCCTTCCACGTTCCGGCCACGCCCGGGACCTGCGCCTGGCCGCCCAGTTTGCCTTCGGTTCCCACTTCGCGGGCCACGCGGGTGACCTCGGCGGCGAAGGCGTTGAGCTGGTCCACCATGGTGTTGATGGTGTTCTTCAGCTCGAGAATTTCTCCCTTCACGTCGACAGTAATCTTGCGCGACAAATCGCCGCGAGCGACAGCCGTAGTCACTTCGGCAATGTTGCGCACCTGCGCGGTGAGGTTTCCGGCCATCGAGTTGACGGAGTCGGTAAGGTCTTTCCAGGTACCGGCAACGCCGGGCACGTCGGCCTGGCCGCCCAGCCGTCCTTCAGTTCCCACTTCGCGGGCCACGCGGGTCACTTCTCCCGCGAAGGCGTTGAGCTGGTCCACCATGGTGTTGATGGTTTCCTTCAGCAGCAGAATTTCGCCGCTGACGTTGACCGTGATTTTCTTTGACAAATCGCCGTTGGCAATGGCCGTGGAGACTTCCGCAATGTTGCGCACCTGGCCGGTGAGATTGCTGGCCATGGAGTTGACCGAATCGGTAAGGTCTTTCCAGGTGCCGCCGACACCGGGCACCTGCGCCTGGCCGCCCAGCTTTCCGTCCGTTCCCACTTCGCGGGCCACGCGCGTCACTTCTGAGGCAAATGAACGCAACTGGTCCACCATGGTGTTGAGAGTGTCTTTGAGTTCGAGGATCTCGCCCCTCACGTCCACGGTGATTTTTCGCGACAAATCGCCGCGGGCTACGGCCGTTGCCACTTCTGCGATGTTGCGCACCTGTGCCGTCAGGTTTCCGGCCATGAAGTTCACGTTGTCGGTAAGGTCTTTCCAGGTGCCGGCCACGCCCGGCACGCGGGCCTGGCCGCCCAGCTTGCCCTCGGTGCCGACCTCGCGGGCCACACGCGTCACTTCACCGGCGAAGGCGTTGAGCTGATCCACCATGGTGTTGATGGTGTTCTTCAGCTCCAGAATTTCGCCTTTCACGTCCACGGTGATTTTGCGCGACAAATCGCCACGAGCCACAGCCGTCGTGACTTCGGCGATGTTGCGCACCTGCGCCGTTAGATTGCCGGCCATGGAATTGACCGAATCGGTAAGGTCTTTCCACGTACCCGCCACGCCGGGCACGTTGGCCTGGCCGCCCAAACGCCCTTCCGTTCCCACTTCGCGGGCCACGCGCGTTACTTCTCCCGCGAAGCGGTTGAGCTGATCGACCATCGTGTTCAGCGTTTCCTTGAGCTGCAGGATTTCGCCGCGCACATCCACCGTAATTTTTTTGGAGAGGTCGCCGGTAGCGATGGCGGTGGCTACCTCGGCAATGTTGCGCACCTGCCCGGTGAGGTTGCTGGCCATGAAGTTCACGTTGTCGGTAAGGTCTTTCCACGTACCGCCAACGCCCGGGACCTGCGCCTGGCCTCCCAGCTTGCCTTCAGTACCGACTTCGCGCGCCACGCGGGTTACTTCTCCGGCAAACGCGTTGAGCTGGTCCACCATCGTGTTGATGGTGTCTTTGAGTTCAAGAATTTCGCCTTTCACGTCCACGGTGATTTTGCGCGACAGATCGCCGCGGGCCACGGCTGTCGTAACTTCGGCGATATTGCGGACCTGCGCCGTAAGATTGCCGGCCATCGCATTCACTGAATCGGTCAGATCCTTCCACGTTCCGGCCACGCCGGGCACCACCGCCTGGCCGCCCAACTTGCCGTCCGTACCTACTTCGCGGGCCACGCGCGTTACTTCGGAAGCGAAGGAGCGCAGCTGATCGACCATGGTGTTGATGGCTTCTTTGAGCTGCAGAATTTCGCCGCGCACATCGACGGTGATTTTTCGCGAGAGGTCGCCGCTGGCCACCGCGGTCGCTACCTCGGCAATATTACGCACCTGGCCGGTCAGGTTGCTGGCCATCAGGTTGACCGAATCCGTGAGGTCCTTCCAGGTTCCAGCGACGCCGGGCACCTGGGCCTGGCCGCCCAGCTTGCCATCGGTACCAACTTCACGCGCCACACGCGTCACTTCAGCGGTGAACACGCTCAACTGCTGGATCATCGTGTTTACGATTGTGGCTGAGCGAAGGAAGTCGCCTTCCAGCGGGCGCCCATCCACATCCAACAAAACGGTTTGCGTGAGATTGCCTTGCGCTACGGCGGCGATCGCGCGGGTAACCTCGGTGGTTGGCCGCAGCAGGTCTTCCACCAGCGTATTGAGCGACACTTCCATTTCGCCCCAGGCGCCTCGGGATTCATGAAAGCGGGCGCGTTCGCGGGTTCTGCCCTCCTTGCCCACCGCCTGCCCTACGCGCTTCAACTCCCGCGCCATCTGCTGATTCGCCGCCACGATGTCATTGAAGGTGTCGGCAATTTTTCCTGGCAGGCCGGTCCAAGTGCCCGGCAGGCGCACCGCAAAATTGCCGTCGCGCGCCGTCTGCAGGGCAGACAGAATCGCATTCATTTCAGTGGCGCCTACATTGGCTTCTAAAACCGCCGTTGTCTGGCCCTGGTTTTCCGGGCCGCCATTGGGGCTTTTCAAGGTTGCGTGGAGGGCATTTCGTTTCATGGCTTATCTACCCATTCTGATCCACAACTATCTGTACTTTTGCACTTTGCTGACTAGCACGGGAAGCGCGGGGGAATAAAGATCGCGACAAGAACATATATGCTAGAGGGAGCACCCGGAGCCCCCAATACAGTGAATACTGTAGAAGGTTGCTCTGCGGGGACAGTCCCGCGGGCGAATCGCCTGCGCCTGCGCTGCTTGCGGCGTGTTCCTTGGTAACCTCGGGCTGTGCCGGGCAGTCTAAGGTACCCTGGCTGCTACAGGGAACTGAGGAATCGCCTACAGCGTGAACAGGATCGACCCCTCCATACTTTGGGACTACCTTTAACCTCGGTAGGGAAACGCCGCGATGAGAGGGCGTCTGTAAGACTGGCGCGTTCTTACCAACGCCCGCCTCGGAGGCTGGCGTTGGAGAAGGGAGTATCGTGGCTTTCCGCTCATTCATGCATCAGAATGGAAGCTTCGGTGATTCGTATTTTGGTGGTGGACGACAACCCGGCAGTGCGCCGCTTTCTTCGC
This sequence comes from Terriglobales bacterium, assembly GCA_035500455.1. Lineage (GTDB taxonomy): Bacteria > Acidobacteriota > Terriglobia > Terriglobales > Acidobacteriaceae > DATJXG01. The sequence goes on from DATJXG010000177.1 coordinate 7,323, forward strand.
GCCGCGCTGGAGCGAGAGCACTGCTGCGAGATCTGCGACGAAGCCGGCAACGGGGCGCAGGCGATACTCCGATTCCAGCAGGCCAAGCCCGACCTCATCCTGCTTGACTTTCAGATGCCTGAAATGAACGGCCTGGAAGCGGCCCGCCAGATCACCGGCCTTTCGCCGGACATCCCGATTCTGATGGTTACCATGTATCTCTCCAAACAACTCATCGACGAAGCGCGGAAAGTGGGGATCCGCGGCGCCTGCGAAAAGACCAACCTGAGTTCAGTCATGGCAGGGGTAGGAGCGCTGTTGCGGCAGGAAACGTACTTTCCCAGTTGACGGTCAGGCCGAGCAGGGTTAGGCCGAGCAGGTCAGGCCGCGGAAGAATCGGACGACGCCACCCGTCCGGTTAGAGGCATGGTCGCGCGGATCGATGTTCCAGGTAAGTTAGACTGAATTTCAAGCTGGCCTCCCAGGTCACGCACCCGTTCCCGCATTCCCGCCAGCCCTACCCCGGAACTGGCTTTCCTGGCGGAGAAATTTTCCAGCAAACCGGGTTGAATTCCCTTGCCATAGTCTCTTACCGTGAGAATGACTCTCTCGGGGAGCAACCTCACGGCTACGTCCGCCTTGGGGCTGCCGGAGTGGCGGTGAACATTGGTGAGGCTTTCCTGCAGCACGCGAAACAACCCGATTTCCACCGGTTTGGGGAGGCGCCCGACGTTGTCGGGGAGATCAAGGCTGACCTGAATTCCGCTGCGCTGCGCGAATCCTTCCACATACCATTGAGTGGCGGAGGAGAAGCCGGTTTCATCGAGTAGCGGAGGGTGCAGCAGATGCGAGATCGTCCGGGTTTCGATAATCGCCTGATCCAGCAGTTCCACCGCCTCCGACAAGACCCCATCGGAAGGCCGGTTGCCGGCCAGCATTTCGAGGTTCATTTTTACTCCCGCCAGGTACTGCCCCAGGCTGTCGTGCAGCTCGCGGGAGAATTTGCGGCGCTCCTCATCCTGCAACTGGAGCAGGCGGACGGTGAGGCGCCGCAGCGATTCCTCGCTGTCCCGTGCCGTATGCTCCGCCTGACTGCGGGCGTCAAGTTCCGCCCGCAACAGCTTGTAGTGAATGGAGAAGAAAACCAGCGCCAATATGAAGGTTATGACGAGAATGGCAATCGCCAGATGCAAGAGCCGCTTCGATCTTGCTGTCCTGGACTTCAGCAACCCCTCCTCCTGGGAGCGCATCGACTGCATGGCGGCGGTGACTTGGTCTGCCAGCGGCACGCCTGAACGGGACAACGCAGCCTGCCCCTCCAGGTCCTGAGGAGCTTTTTTCTCTAGATCGACCGAAGCTTGAAACAGAGCGATCCTGCGTCTCGTCAGGTCTTCCAGATCCTGGCAGAGTCGTTGCTGCTCGGGATTGTCCTTGGTCAAGTCCCGCAAGTATTGCAGTTTCAAAGGGATTTCCCGGACCGCCACGTCGAAGCTTTTCAGAAAATTGGCGTCGGTCGTGGCCTCGTAGCCATTGCGGGCGCGCCCCGCCATGGCAGCGGTGGAATCAATGTCACCTAGCGCGGCCTGCACCTGGTAGGTGTGAATGACCCACTCCTCGCTCTCCAGGAGGCGCACGATGGTGAAATAGGTGGCCAACCCGCTCAAGCTGAGCAGGATCAAAGCGGATGCAAATGCAACTTGTGCCTGGTTACGCGATGACAACTTGCGGTCTGGCATGATGCGAGCCCACAGAACTCGGCTTTCTCCCCGTCTCACCAACCGCCTTCGTCGCTCGACTTGCCAACATCCGGCTAAGGATAGTCTTCAAGCCTCCGGATGGCTGATTCCTGCCGCCCCCTGCCGGACAGGGGTGCAGCGAGACCATAGAAATCTGTTTCGTTGATTGTACTATGGTGCCTCGAAGCCGGGGCTAAGGAACTTTCAGGCACTCGGACGAACACGGCGTTCCATTGAAGTAGAAAAAAATCCCGGCACAGGAGCCGGGACTCGTGAATCCGAGGGCTGGCTGGGACAGGGTATGAACCCCGTCCCATGTGACCAGTTCGGTTATCTTGCCGCCAAAGCTGGTTCAAGCTTGCCGGCCTTGAAGGCCTCGTAGCGCTTGTTGATCTCTTCCCAGTTCACCACATTCCACCACGCGGCCAGATATTCCGGCCGGCGGTTGTTGTATTTCAGGTAGTAGGCATGCT
>DATJXG010000178.1:0-35020 GCA_035500455.1 Terriglobales bacterium
AGGGGTTGGCAGAGTTCGGCGATGCGGCTCGACTGCAAATAGGCCTGGCCGCACATGATGGCGGTGACGCAGGCGGCATAGTCGCGGCCGGCGTCGGAGTCGTAGGGCAGGCCACAGGCCATGAGCAGGGCGCCGAGGTTGGCGTAGCCCAGGCCGAGCGGGCGATAGTCATGCGAGTTGCGCATGATCATCTCCGTGGGATAGCCGGCATTGTCCACGATGATTTCCTGCGCGGTGATCAGGATGTCCACGGCGTGGCGATAGGCTTCCACGTCAAAAGTGCCGTTGGGTGCGAACTTCAGCAGGTTGAGGCTGGCCAGGTTGCAGGCCGAGTCGTCGAGGAACATGTACTCGCTGCAGGGATTGCTGGCATTGATGCGCGAGGTGTTCTTCGAAGTGTGCCAGCGGTTGACCGTGGTGTCGTATTGCATGCCGGGATCGCCGCAGTGCCAGGTGGCGTCGGAGATCTTGCGCAGGATGTCTTTGGCTTTGTAGGTCTGCATGGGGCGGCCGTCGAGGACGGCGCGGGTCTGGAAATCGGTGTCGCGAACCACGGCGTACATAAAGTCGTCATTCACGCGGACGGAGTTGTTGGCGTTCTGGAAGAAGATGGAGCTGTAGGCGTCGGAGTCGGGATGCGAGCCGTCATATCCGAGACTGACGAGGGCGTGCGCCTTGGCTTCTTCCTTCTGCTTGCACTCGATAAAGTCGATGATGTCGGGATGATCGACGTTGAGGATCACCATTTTGGCAGCACGGCGAGTCTTGCCGCCGGACTTGATGACGCCAGCGAAGGCATCGAAGCCTTTCATGAAGCTGAGCGGGCCGCTGGCGGTGCCGCCGCCACTGAGGCCTTCGGTCTGGGAACGCAGCGGGGAGAGATTGGTGCCGGTGCCGCTGCCCCACTTGAAGAGCATGCCTTCGGTCTTGGCCAGAGTGAGGATGGAATCGAGCGAGTCCTTGACCGAGTTAATGAAGCACGCGGAGCACTGCGGCTTGGAATAGCCGGTAACGCCGAATTCTACCGTCTGGGCTTGCGGATTCCAGTACCAGTTGCGGGCATCGGAGTTGGGCTCGATGCGGTCGCAGCCCACGTTGAACCAGACCGGCGAGTTGAAGGCGGCGTACTGGCGCAGCAGGATGTGAGCCAGTTCGTCGTGGAAAGTAGCGCCGTCTTCAGCGGTGCGGAAGTAGCCTTGGGTCATGCCCCAGTTGCTGATGGTTTCAGCGACGCGGCTTACGAGCTGGCGCACGCCGGTTTCCCGCTCGGGCGTGCCGACCTTGCCATGCAGATATTTACTGGCCACGATGTTGGTGGCGGTAACGGACCAGTCCTTGGGGACTTCTACGTCTTTTTGCTCGAAGATCACACCGCCCTGGGCGTCGGTGATCTGGGCGGTGCGGAACTCCCACTCGATTTCGTCATAGGGCGAAATGCCGGGTTTGGTGAAGAGGCGACGGAAGGTGAGGCCGGGGGCTTTGGGGGTGAAGGCGTTCTCCGGGGCCGCGGGGGTCGGGGTCTCGGTGGCGATGGGGGCTCTGTGGATTGCTTCGGGCATTTCGTTACCTACCGTTTCTTAAGTATCTACTCTTTACCGATGTGCTGAATCCGGGTTCGATGCAGTTGGGCTCTTGTTCCTTGTTCCTTTTGCGTCCGGCCATCCCTAGGAAGTCCCGGTTCGCCCCGGCGGATGCACGAGGCGAATTCCCTGCGGCTTTCCTGCAGCTGCACGCGGCGGCGAAGTCCTTCGACTCCAGTGGAGTTCGCTCCGCGAACTCCGCTTCCGCTCAGGATGACAATTCGCTCCGCGAATTGAACTCACCCTTAAGTTCTGCGAAGACTTGAACTCTGCGAAGAAAAGAAGTCCCTATATCTTCAGTTCCTGCGCAGGCACTTTTTGATTGTCAAAACTGTTGTCGTTTCCTGAGACGTCCGTGGCGTGGGACTGGAAACGGCCACCGCACAAGCAGCCCCGCCCGCCTCGAGGGAGGGCGGGAGACCCCGGGCTGTTTCCGGGCACCTCACCCGGGCAGCCCGCTCTACTATTTACCCTTAAAACCGCCGCCAAACCAGCGGCGGATTTTGCAGTAGGATGGCAACAGTACGCCAGCGGATTGTGGCTGTCAAGAGGGTATCGCTATATATTGTAGCTCACTGGCATCACCTCGGGTGGTACTTGACATCCCCGTGCGTGCCGGTGCAAAGCGTGCCCGTTTTCTGCCAGCAGAGGCGCCGGTTTTTTTGGTGAAAAATCAGTTCTCAGTTGCCAGATCGCAGTTCTCAGATTTGCCCTCAAGTCTGCATGCGACGATAGAGCGCCCGAAAGGGCGTTGCGTTTGACTAGACGACCAGGGGCAAACGGTGAACCTGGCGCGGCGAGATGCTGGCGTCACGGACTCGGCGTTGCGCCTTGATTGCCTGAACGGTTGAGGCCGGCGGCATTTTTCTTTCGCAGAGGGCTTGCCACCGCTTTTTGGCTGGACCCATGGTGATGTACACGTCTTCGAACAGTTGACGGCTGAGAATGGTTTGTTTGCCGTCGACAGACTCGACGAAATAGTCTCCTTTCACGCCGTAGTGTTCGTGGCCCTGCATGTCCACGAAGGTGAGTGGAGAATTGAGTTGTTTCGCCTTGATCAGAAACCGGGTGCAATAAACATTCCAACTTTTGGCCGTCTTTTTCACGCACGCTTACCCCTGGGGGAGGGAGATCCTGGTTTTCAATTTGTGCTGTTTTGCGAAACTCTGTGTTTCCGGCTGGACAGATTTTATTGTGGCGTTGGTGAAACCGAATTTACTCGCGTGAAGGGCGCAGGTCAATCCCACAAAGTTGGTGCAGTCAGAAAAAATTGCGGCGCCTGATTTTCTTTCTGCGGCGAGGGAACGAAAGTTTGAGATGGCGCGCCGGATGCGGCTTCGGGAGGAAGCATTTTTTCGATCACGGGAGTGCGACGGATGCGAAGCGCTTCGCAGGCGCCGCAATTTCCACAACGCGGCCACAGGAAATGCAAAACGGCGGAGTGGGTGGGCGTTTCACCGCAACCTCGCGACAGATTTTTTGTTTCTGTCCCGCGAAGATGCCTCACCACCGTTTCTTATCCATAAACCTTCAATTCTTATCCATGACCTTCACTTGTGAAAACCAGTTTGCAGTTGCCGGTTCTCAGTTCTCAGTTTCCGCACACGGATTCGGTTTTCGTGGGCGGTGGATTACCGCGCCTGGACGCCGTTCGACCCGCGAAAATTGCCGCACGGTGCGCGGAATGACAGGTCTCGCGGGCCTTGTGTTTTAATAAGAATAATGCCATCCACACGAGTGAGATTGCGCCGCCGGGTCAAGGCGATGGCCCGCAACTATCGCGGAATTCGCGAGGGTTTGCGGGCGCTGGCTTCGACCGACCATCCGCTGCTGGCGCACATCATTCCGATGCGGCGCTGCAATCTATCCTGCACTTACTGCAATGAGTTTGACGATTTTTCGAAGCCGGTGGCCAAGGAGGAGATGTTCCGGCGGGTGGACAAGCTGGGCGAGTTGGGCACTTCGGTGATTACGATTTCCGGCGGCGAGCCGCTGATGCATCCCGAACTGGATGAGATTATCGGGCGCATTCGCAGGAGTGGGATGATCGCGGGGCTGATCACCAACGGCTACTTCCTGATGCCGGACCGCATTGAACGGCTGAACCGGGCGGGGCTGGAGTGGCTGCAGATCTCGATCGATAACGTGACGCCGGATGAGGTCTCAAAGAAGAGCCTGAAGGTGCTGGACAAGAAACTGCAGTTTCTGGCGGAGTTCGCAGATTTTCACGTGAACATTAATTCCGTGGTGGGCGGGGGAGTGAGCAATCCGCAGGATGCGCTGGTGATCGGCAAGCGGGCGCTGGAACTGGGATTCAGCTCGACCATTGGGATCATTCACGATGGCAGCGGGCAACTGCAGCCCTTGGGGGAAGAAGAGCGGCGGATTTACCACGAGATGAAAGCGATGGAGAAGCGGAGCTTTACGCGCATCAACGCTTTCCAGGACAACATTGCACAGGGCCGGCCCAATCAGTGGCGGTGCCGGGCGGGGGCACGATATTTGTACATCTGCGAGAACGGGTTGGTGCACTACTGTTCGCAGCAGCGGGGGTTTCCGGGAGTGCCGCTGGAGAATTATTCGCTGGCTGATATTCGGCGGGAGTATTTGACCGAGAAGGGTTGCGCACCACACTGCACGGTTTCTTGTGTGCACCAGGTTTCGGTCGTGGATTCGTGGCGGGGAGCGCAGCATCCGGTGGCCGGGGCTGGGTTGGTGCAGATTGGGTAGCAACCATCGGGAAGGTTTTGGGGTCGGGTGTGGGAGAGTCAAGGGCGGAATCAAAAGTTGAGTCGGAGTCGGGAACAAAGTCAAAAGCAAAAGCTAACCACCAAGGACACCAAGGGCCACGAAGGAGCACGAAGGGTTGCTAGGTTGTTTTCTTTATGGTTGCGATCAGGGTTCCTTTTGCTAAGCGGGCGGTGATTTCTTCCCCTGCAGTTGCATTGGCGGCGTCCTTCAGCAGTTTCCCTTCTGAATTGAATACCAGAGCATAGCCGCGGTCAAGGATCGCTACGGGTGACAGGGCTTGCAGGCGGCCGGAGAGTTGGTCGAAGCGGGCGTTTTGGCGCACGAACAGCGTGGTCATGGCTGCGGCCATGCCGCCGGTCTGCATGGCGAGTTCTTTGCGGATGGCGGCGAGGATGCGGCGCATGTCGTAGTGTCGGACTGAGGCAGAGGCGAGTTCCCAGCGGCGGCGGTGGCGCTCGAGGATCTGGCGCTGGGCGCGATCGAGGCGGTAGAGGAGGTCGTCGCGCTTTTGCTGGCGGCGGTTGATGCCCTCGATCATGCGGGCGAAGGCGCCGTGCTGGGCGAGTTCGGTGAGGGCCTGGCGTCCCATGAGCAGGCGGTAGCGCATGGCGCGTTCCAGACGACGGTAAAGGTCGTCGGATTGCTTTTCGATTTCCTGGAGACTTGCGATTACGAGTTCGGCGGCAGCGGAGGGCGTGGGAGCACGGAGGTCGGCGACGAAGTCGATGATGGTGAAATCGGTTTCGTGGCCTACGGCGGAGATGACCGGGATTTCGGAGACGGCTACGGCGCGGGCGAGGCCTTCATGGTTGAAGGCGGCGAGATCTTCGGCGGAGCCTCCGCCGCGGGCGATGATGACGACGTCCACATTGCGGGCCTTGTTGAAGTAACGCAGGCCGGCGGTGACTTCGGAGGCGGCGACGTCGCCCTGCACCTGCGCGGGGAAGATGAGCACGCTGGCGGAGTGGTGGCGGCGTTGCAGGATGTTGAGAATGTCGCGCAGGGCAGCGGCCTGCGGGGAGGTGATGACGCCGATGCGCTGGGGAAGCGTGGGGATGGGTTTCTTGCGGGCGGAATCGAAGAGGCCTTCGGCTTCGAGTTTAGCTTTGAGCTGTTCGAAGGCGATCTGCAGGGCACCGGCGCCTTTGGGCTCGAGGTATTCGACGGAAATTTGCAGCTGGCCGCGGTCTTCGTAGATGGTGACGCGTCCGCGGGCGATGACCTGCATGCCGTTATCGGGGCGGAAGCGGAGCAGGCGGGCTTGCGAGCGGAACATGACGGCGTTGAGCTGGGAGTTTTCGTCTTTGAGGGTGAAGTAGAGGTGGCCAGAGTCGTGGGCGCGGAAGTTGGAGATTTCGCCTTCCACCCAGGTGTCGGTGTACTCGCGCTCGATGTGAGTGCGGACGGCGGCGACCAGGTCGCGAACGCGCCAGATGCGGCGGCCGGGGGGCTGAAAGGTGAGGCCCAGTTGGTCGGTGGCCATGGGGGGAGTTTACGGCAGCTGTCAGTGGTCAGCAATCGGCAGTCGGCATTCAGCATTCGGCACTCGGGCGCTTGTTTGGCGATTTCCATGCGAGTTCTTCTGATTGCTGAGTGCTAGCGCTTGAAGCGGCCGACGATGTAGAGGACCAGGGTCAGAACTACGCTGATGAGGATGCAGGTGGCGAGGGGGAAATAGATGGTGGTGTGCTTGCCGCGATAAGTGATGTCGCCGGGGAGTCGGCCGAGGGGGAGATTGGTCTTGCCCAGGAGAATCAGGAGGAGGCCGGCGGCCAGAAGCAGGCCGCCGGCGATGGCGAGGAATTTGCCGAGGTCAGACATGCGATGAACCGGACATGCGGTGAACGAGCAATTTTACAGGGATTTGTTGGCGGGAATGGTTGGCTTGCGCGCGCAGAAACTTTGCACTGCAAAGTACTTGACATCGATTGTCTTCCGAGTCTACAGTGCTGGGGTGCTGGACTTTCGGCCGCATCGGATTCGCCGGCGGGCGCAGCCTCGGTTGCTGCCCGCGGGAGCAGTGGATGATCTGCGCTTCATCCGGCAGACCATGGAGCGCTCGGCGGCGTTCACCGCGGTTTCGGGGTGGGGGCAGATTGCAGTTGGAGTGAGCGCGCTGGTGGCGGCCTGGGTCGCGGCGCAGCGCGCGCCCTTACCTTGGTTGCGGGTGTGGCTGGTGGAGGCGGGGATCGCGGTAGCACTGGCGCTGGGAACGACGCAGCACAAAGCGGCGCGGGCTGGGTTGCCGTTGACCAGCGGTCCGGGGCGGAAGTTCGCATTGAGCCTATTGCCGCCGGTGTTGGCTGGACTGGTGATGACCGTGGTGATGGTGCGCGGCGGGTTGGTGCGCGATCTGCCGGGAATGTGGCTCATGCTGTACGGCGCCGGGGTGGTAACCGGCGGAGCATTTTCGGTGGCGATCGTGCCGGTGATGGGGATTTGCTTCATGACGCTGGGAGTGACGGCGTTTATGTCTCCGGCGGCCTGGGGGAATGGCTTTATGGCCGCGGGGTTTGGCGGGTTGCACGTGATATTCGGGTTTCTGATTCTTCGGAGGTATGGTGGGTAGGGCGGCGGCGAAGAAGCATCGGGAGTTGGCGGCGGAGCGAGTGCGGGAGCCGCGCCGCGCGGGCATGGCGGAGCTGCCGGAGTTTGACCGGCTGATCCATGAGCGCATCCGGCTGGGGATTGTGAGCGCATTGGCGATTAACGATTCGCTCAGCTTCAACGACCTGAAGCGGCTGCTCAAAACCAGCGACGGCAACCTGAGCGTGCACGCGCGCAAACTGGAAGAGGGCGGCTACATCGCGTGCAGCAAGTTTTTTCGCGGGCGCCTGCCGCATACCGAGTACAAGCTCACGGCGGCGGGGCGGAAGGCGATTGAGCAGTACGTGGAGCAGATGGAAGAGTTGATCCGTATGACGCGGGAAGACTGAGCCAGGTATTTTTTTGGCTTGCATGCTTTACCGTGCAAAGTACATTACAGGAGAGGGCATGTGGAACGCGGGCATGTACAGCAACATGAATTTTCCGGCACCGGCCTCGGTGCTGGGGATGCTGGCGGCGGCCGGAGGATTGTTTCTGGTGGCAGTGGCGATGGTAGTCCTGCTGGCGATGCACAAGAAAAATGCGCTGCTGACCCTGCTGCGGTTGACCGGGGCTGGCGCGTTTGTTTACGCGGCCTTGCTCCTGGGGTTCTCCCTGGCCAGTCATAAGACCGTGCTGGCGCGGGGGCAGGAGAAATATTTCTGCGAAATTGACTGCCACCTGGCGTATTCCATCGCGGATGTGCGGAGCAGCGAAGTTGGAGATAAGACGCATCTGGCGATCACGGTGAGAACATGGTTTGACCAGAGCACGATCTCACCACAGCGTCCAAGAGATTTGCCCTTGATACCGAACGGGCGCTGGGCGCGCCTCGTGGATGCGGATGGAAGGGAATACGGCGCGACCGGCAGTTCGGGAACGCCATTTTCTGCGGCTTTGAAGCCTGGGGAGTCATACCTGACGACGCTCGCCTTTGAGTTGCCCGGTCGAGTTGATGCAATGAAGCTGAGGCTGCTGCTTACGTCGCAGGGGTGGGAAGAGCGAGTGATGATCGGGGACGAGAACAGCTGTCTGCATGCGAAAACCTATTTTGCCCTGAATTTGATGGGACAGAGGTTGTGAGATGCGTTCGAGCCTTGGCGTTGGCGTGATCATCGAGGCAGTCGGGACAAGGCTTGGGATTGCGCTTTTGGTTGAAGACCAGTTCTCAGTTGTTAGATCTCAGTTCTCAGAAAGCAATAAGGACAGCCCGGAGCCCCCCGAAGCTGTCCTCGTTCCCTCCCGGTTAGAAGGGCATGTTAATGGGGTCAGGTTAGCCGGAAAATGTTGCAGAATGATTGCAGATTAGTAAATTTCGAGTGAATTCGGCGCAAGTCTTTCGCGCGCCTCAGAAGAACACCCTGCTCTGCCGTCGCTTGCCCTTGTTGTGCAGCCCGGCCGCCGCCGTTCTTCTCCTGCACGCCAGAAAATCCCACCTAAGAGAAAATCTTAAATCGCCGAGTTCGCGGAGAACGGCCGCCGAGAGCGCGGTGGATCTGAGTTGAGGACCGGGATCTCCCGCGTGGGCGCACTTGGTATAGTTAGCACGTTATGGCACGGAAGGTTGAGAAATCGCGGGAGTTGCAGAGGCGGGCGGAACGGCTGATCCCTGGCGGGGTGAACTCGCCGGTACGGGCGTTTCGCGCGGTGGGGGGCGAGGCGCCATTTATCGTGCGCGGCGAGGGCGCGCGCATGTGGGACGCGGACAGCAATGAATACATCGACTACGTGGGTTCTTGGGGGCCTTTGATTTTGGGACACGCCGCGCCGGAGGTGGTGGAGGCGGTTACGGCGGCGGCGCGCAAGGGGATGAGCTTCGGGGCTTCGACGCCTGCGGAGGCTGATCTGGCGGAGATTGTGCTTTCGGCGTTTCCGCACATGCAGAAGGTGCGGTTTGTGAGTTCGGGGACTGAGGCGACGATGTCGGCCATCCGGCTGGCGCGAGCTTATACGAAGCGCAAGTACATTGTGAAGTTTGAAGGCTGCTATCACGGGCATGCGGACGCTCTGCTGGTAAAGGCGGGCTCGGGGGTGGCGACGCTGGGGATTCCCGGATCGGCGGGCGTGCCGGAGGAGTTCATCCAGTTCACGCTGGCGCTACCCTTCAACAGCGTGGATGCGATTGAGCAGGCGTTTGCGAAGTTCAAAGGCCAGATCGCGTGCGTGATCGTGGAGCCGGTGGTAGGCAACATGGGTTGCGTGCCGCCGGCGCGGGGATATCTGGAAGCGCTGCGGGAGATTACGCGGCGCGACGGTTCGGTGCTGATCTTTGATGAAGTGATGACTGGCTTTCGGGTGGCGTTTGGCGGGGCGCAGGAGTTGTTTGGAATTCAGCCTGATCTTACGACGTTGGGCAAGATTATCGGTGGCGGATTGCCGGTGGGGGCTTACGCGGGACCAAGCGAGATTATGGATCTGGTGGCGCCGCTGGGACCGATGTACCAGGCGGGGACGCTTTCGGGGAATCCTCTGGCGATGGCTGCGGGACTGGCGACCTTGTATTGCCTGCGGGATGGGAAGGACGAAATTTATCCGCGGCTGGAGCGGTCGAGCGCGGACCTGGTTGCCGGGATTGCGGCGGCGGCGCAGGAAGCGGGAGTGGCGATTACACACAACCGGGTGGGCTCCATGTTCACCTGGTTCTTTGCCGTTGGGCCGGTGACGGATTGGAGTTCGGCGGCGAAGTGCGATACCGAGGCCTTCGGACGATTCTTCCGCGGCATGCTCGACGCGGGAATCTATCTGCCGCCTTCACAGTTCGAGGCGGCGTTCTTGAGCGCGGCGCATTCTGAGGAAGACGTCGCTGAGACTGTTGCGGCGGCTCGGCAGGCGTTTGTGGAAGTGGCGGCTTAGGCGCGCTTTGTTCGGGCTGATCTGGTTACGCACCTCCAAAATCTTAAATCGCCGAGGGCGCAGAGAACCGCCGCCGGAGAGCGCGAAAAAAGCTATGTGAGCATTTCCGGGATGGTTAGAAATTCGTAGCCTTTGGATTTGTATTGGGCGATCAAGCGGTCGGTTGCAGTTACCGTGCGGGAGCGGTCGGCGCCGAACTGGAGGTGGCCGCCGTCGTGCAGGAGGACCACGTCGCCGCCGCGAACCTGTTTCGCGACCTTGCGCTCGATGTGTTCGGCTGAAGGCGCGTTCCAGTCGTAGCCGGTGATGTTCCACATGATCGGATCCAGGCCGAGGCTGCGGGCGATGCGAAGCACCGCGGGGCGGCGTCCACCGAAGGGTGGGCGGAAGAGGTTGGAGTGCAGGCCGATGGCCTCGGTTAGGGCGCGGCGGCAGTTTTCGAGTTGGCTTGTGATTTCGGCGGCGGGTTGGAACGTCAGCAGCGGGTGGGTGAAGGTGTGATTGCCTACGACGTGGCCGGAGGCTACAAGGTCGCGAACGATATCGGGGCGTTGCTGGACGTAGCGGCCGATCAGAAAGAATGTGCCTTTGACATTGTGTTTGGCCAGGACTTCCAGCAGGCGCAGGGTGTGAGGGTCGTTGGGGCCGTCGTCGTAGGTGAGGGCGATTTTTTTGGCGCCGCGGGGAAGGCCGGTGAAGGTTCGTCCGTACCATTGGCCGGTTGGAGCCATGGACTGGTAGCCCAGGGCGCAGAAGGTTGCAGCGCCCGCGGTTGCGCCGATCAAAGGGCCCAGCATGATGCGAGATTGTAACTTGGGGGGACAGCGGGCGCGAGTTTGCCTTGCTTGGGGCTCGCGTCCGATAGCGGTGGAGAGAAGAACCGAGATCCCTCGCTTCGCTCGGGATGACAACGGTGCTTTTTGGCCTTGGGCTGTTCTTGGGCGCGTGCTGTTTCGACAAGCGACGCACCCGCGCGACACTCCATTGCTAGCGGCTTTTTGGGGCCGCGGGTGTAGGCAGAAGTTGGTTGCTGTCGGGAGCGGAGAGGCCGATGAGCATGGACATATCTTTGGGATAAATCACGTCGTGTCCGCGGGCCAGGAAATGGGAATAGACGGACATGCTGGCGCCGTAAACGCCGAATCCGGAGCTGACGACGCGGGAGCGGGCGAAGGCGCCGACTACCGTGCCTACCAAGCCGAATCCGGACGCGCCGTTGGCAGCTCCTCCGCCCATGTTGCCGCCATCGGAGCCGGCCTGGGCGTCGCGATCGTGGTCGGGCGAGACAGCAGATGTGGCCAGCAGGACCGAGACCGCAGTCGTGAAGTAGCGGCTGCGCGGCGAAGTGACCTGCGCTCCGCCTTCGGAGTCCAGAGTCAGGTGCTCGCCTTTGGCGGCTTCCACGCCTTCGAGGCTGGCTTCGACGCGTTGCTCAGTGCCGGCGGGCGGAACCACCTGGTGAAAGACGATTCGCAGGTGCCCGTTGCGGCCGAGGCGGCGCGCCGGCTTGGATTGCAGCACCGAGCCTCGCAGCAGGCTGCCCTGCGGCAGGAACAGACGGTTGGAGATCACCAGGGGCTGGTTGATGACGGCTTCTACGGGATCGTCTTTTCTGTTGGAGGCAGAGCTTAACGGCGTGACCAGGAGGGCGTGGACTACGCTGCCGTTCGGCGGTTGAGTGCCGATGGCGGCCATGGCGTCAGGCTTCAGCGACTCCCTGCCGAATTCGAGAGGCTCGAGGAGGTCAGCGTTGAAGGCGGTTCCGGCGTCGAGATATTGAGGGTGAACGGGAAGGCGGGCAATCGCGTAACGCTTCAGCTGGTGTGTTTTGCCGGGCTGGTGCAGCAGGTCTTTGGCAGATTTCAATTCCTGGCGGATTTGGTCTTTTGCCTGGTGGATTTTCTGCGAGACATAGTTGCGCGGCCGGCTGCCGGCGGGAGTTGCGTTCTTCTGGTTCGCGGGCACGAACTGCAGCACGCCGCGGGAAGCGGGCGAAACCTGGGTGTTGATCGGGATATGGCGGCCGTCGCTGAGAACCAGCTCATCGAAGGCAACGTGGATTTTGTGAGGCGGGGTGAAATTTGCGTTCATGGCGGCGAGGATGCGGCGCTTCTTTCCGACGGGATCGATTGCCGAAATTTTACCGAGCACCTGGGCGCCGGCAGGGACTACCAGCTTGTCGAATGCGTACAGGGGTTCGGCGGTGCGGGCGCGAATCGGCTGGCCTGCTTTGCTCAGGCGGACTTCCTGGTTGAGCACGACCTTTACGGGCGTACCCGCGGGCACGGCGAGGGGAACAACGGCTTCGGGTTGAGGCGTGGGAATGGCCTGTTTCACGTGGTTTTCCGCCGGACGGCGAGTGAGGATCTGGCACTGGCCATTGCTGCACACAAAGCACACTCCGAAGAGAATGCAGAGCGACCGATGCATCGGTTTCCTCCATCTGCCGGATTGGATTCGCGAAACCGGCGTTGATCCGGGGATCGATTGGGACAAGAAGCTGAGCTTGGGCAACACGAATCAGTCTGGTTATGAACTTTGTGATGTCTACCCGCAGCTGATTGTTGTATCCGGGGGAAAAATCTTCGGGTCCGGCCGCCTGTTAACTCCTATCGCAATTGTACGGCGGGAAAAAGCGCGCTATGCTGCCAGTGATTCCTTTCTCCCGATCCCATGGCCAATCTTTTCGAGTTGCCCCGCTACATTGCAGTGGAAGGCCCCATCCGCGTGGGGAAAAGCACGCTGGCGCGGGTGCTGGCGGAGCGGTTGAACGCGCAGCGCGTGATCGAGCCGGAAGATAATCCGTTTCTGCAGCCGTTTTATGAAGGCGAACGGGGGGCGGCGTTTCAGGCCCAGTTCGCTTTCCTGGTGCGCCGTTTCGAGCAGTTGCGCAGCCTGGATTTGAGCCCGCCGTCGCAGCGCACGGTGATCGCAGATTTCATCTTCGAGAAGGACAAGCTGTTTGCCTGCCTCAATCTGAATGATGCCGAGCTGGAAATTTACAACCGCTACTACAACCACTTCCGCGAGCAGTTGCCGACGCCCGACCTGGTGATTTACCTGCAGGCCTCGCCCGAGGTATTGAAAAAGCGTCTGAAGAAGAAGAATGCGGCGAGCGAGAAGGCGATCAGCGAGGACTATCTGGAGGAAGTGATCAAGGCGTATGAACACTTCTTTTTTCACTACACGTCTTCGGATCTGCTGATCGTGAATACATCGGAGATTGATTTCGTGGAGCGCAATCAGGATTTGCAGGAGTTGCTGCGCAAAGTGGCGGCGCCGATCAAGGGGACGCAGTATTTTCTGCCATTGGGCGGGCGGGAAGCGGCCAGCGCGTAGTTCAGCCAAGAGCGCTTGAACTGGCCTGGGGTTTGGGCAAAACGCCGGCTCCCGGTTCTCCATTCGGGTTGTTAGAATCCTCGAGTGACGAATCGTGGTGTGACGAATCCTGCATTAACTGATCACGGGAATTCCGCGCTGGAACGTGTGCGGGCGCAACTTCTGCTCTACGAGCATCCACTGCTGGAGTTTTCGGCGCGGACCAAGGGCGAGCGGGTCGAACTCATCATTCAATTCAAGAACTCGCCGGTTCCGGTGCATACGTACTACTTCGAGATGCACCCGCGCGACCTCGACCACCCGCAGTTTGAGTGGACCTTCCAGCGCCAGCTGTACGACTGCCTGCATGACTACCTCGTGGAAATGTTCACTCGCACTCCGCAGAGCCGCGGCGAGCGCGGGCGGGAAGGCTTGTGAGCTTGAGCCAGGGAATCTCGAGCCGGAAAAACCTGCGGGAGAAGATCGAGCAGGAAATCCGCGAGCGTGGGCCGATTCCGTTTTCGCGCTATATGGAGTTGTGCCTGTACGACGCCGAGCTGGGTTATTACTCGCGCCATGCGGAGCAGTTCGGCAAGGCGGGCGACTTCTATACTTCGAGCGATGTGCACGCCGTTTTTGGACGGTTGCTGGCGCGGCAGTTCGAGGAGATGTGGCGCGCTCTGGGATCGCCGGCGCGGATCGAGATTGTGGAGCTGGGGCCCGGCCGCGGGCTGTTCGCGCGCGATGTGCTGGATTGGTCGGAGAAGAAGTTCCCGGAGTTCTTTGAAGCTACGCGCTATTTGCTGCTGGAGCGCTCGCCCGCATTACAGCGGCGGCTGCAGGAAACGTTGGGCCGGTTTCTGGAGAGCGGCAAGGCTTGCTTGATTTCAATGGCTTTAGTCCCTGAGGTTCCGCTGATCATCTTCGCCAACGAATTCTTCGACGCCTTGCCGGTAGAGATCCTGAGCACGAATGGTGAGTTGCACATCGCCGCCAAAAACAGCCGCCTGGTAGAAACCTGGACCCCTCCATCGGCCGAGGCACTGGAATTTCTCGACCGTTACAGTGCCCACCCCGAACCGGGTGAACGCCTCGAGGTTCCCCTTGCCGCCCAATCATCCATGGCAGAGATCGTTATCGCGATCCCTTGCGGATTCGTGATCGCCATTGACTACGGCTACACCCGCGAGGAACAACTTGCCGGCCGGCATCGCGGAACCCTGGCGGCGTACCGGCAGCACTCGGTGAGTACCAACCCTTATGAAGCTCCCGGCGAGCAGGACATCACTGCCCACGTGAATTTCACCGCACTGCGCGCTGCGGCCGAGCGTGGTGGCATGCTCGTACAGTCGCTGCTGACGCAGTCGCAGTTCCTGCTGGGGATTGGAGAGCAGAATCAGTTCGCGGATGCATTCGCAGAGTGCCGAGTGTCTCAGGAGCGCGCCAAAGTGGCATTGCAGCTGAAGCACCTGGTTACGCCGGCGGGTATGGGCGAGATGTTCCACGTGCTGGTGGCGAGCAAGGGAGTGGATCCCGCGGCAATTGGGAAGTTGAGCGGGCTCGGATTCGGTAAGAGTGAGCGGTAGATGGATTGCGGAGCAGTGCTGGAACTGCAGCGGAGGTTGAGCACTCGGAACGCAGGCGGGGCACCCACGTCACACTTTTTCGGGCTTCGCCGGCGTTCCCCCTTCGTTTGCTGATTTTGGGTGAAAAGCAGTTCTCAGTTCTCGGTTCCCGGTTCTCAGCCAGGCTCAGGCGCGTGAAAAAGTCTGACTCTTCTTCTGCTCATCGGTGATCTATTAGACCTACACAGGAGGCTGGGGTGGACGCTCAAGCTCGGCCCGCCAGGTGGAAGCTTCTTCTGGCATTCAGCATTATTTACTTCGTGTGGGGATCGACCTTCCTGGCGATTCGCACGGGTGTGCACGAAGTACCTCCTCTACTGCTTGCCGCGATGCGCTTCGGGATCGCGGGGCTGGTGATGTTTTGCTGGATGCGTATCCGCGGCACCGCCGCGCCCACGCTGCGCCAGTGGGCGGGGGCGTCGCTGCTGGGGACGATGATTTTTGTGGTGGACTACGGCTGCCTGTTCTGGGCGGAGCAGCGCGTGCCATCGGGCATCGCCGCGGTCGTGCTGGCGACGATTCCGGTGTTCATCACGCTTTTCGAGATCCTCCTGCTGCGCACGCAGCGGCTTTCGGTGCGGCTCGGCCTTGCGCTGTTGCTGGGATTGTTCGGAGTTGCGGTGCTCATGAACCGGTCGCTTTCGCTCGGAGGCGCGCCGATCAACCATGCCGGAGCTGTGGCGCTATTGATCGCGTCGTTCTCCTGGTCGCTTTCCACGGTGCTGACCCGCAAGATCCCGCTGCCTGAGTCGAAACCGATGAGCGCGGCGGCGCAGATGTTCAGCGGCGGAATTCAGCTGGTGCTGCTGGCAGCGATCCTCGGCGAACTGCGCGGCTTCCGGCTTGAGGCGGTCTCGACCAAGGTCTGGCTGGCGCTGGTTTACCTGATTATCGCGGGCTCGATCATGGGTTATACGGCGTACCTGTGGCTGCTGCATTATGAATCGCCGACCAAGGTGGGGACCTACGCCTATGTGAATCCCGTGATCGCGGTGTTGCTGGGATATTTTCTCGGTGGAGAACCGCTGGGAGCGCGCACCGTGCTGGGAACTTTACTGGTGCTGGTCAGCGTGATCGCGATCAATACTGCCCCCAAGCGCCGGGCCGAGCCGCCCGCGCATTCAGAGCCGGAGTTCGGCCGGTTGTCGGAAGCGGAGCCGTAGCGCCGTTATCGTAGCGCCGGCGTCCCGCCGGCAGCCTTAACTCCGGCGATACTGTTGCCAGCCATCCAGGTTGCCGGCGAGACGCCGGCGCTCGCGCTACTTGGCTTTCAGCTCTTCTCTCTTGGCGGCGGCTTCCAGGGGACGCACCGGCTCGGTCATGCGCACCGGGTCGAGGATGTCGTTGATTTCCTTCTCGCTCAGCAGCTTCTTCTCGCGGGCGATTTCGATGATGGAGCGGCCGGTAGCCACGGCTTCTTTGGCAATCTCCGCTGCCTTGGCGTAACCGATGTAGGGGTTTAACGCTGTCGCCAGCGAAACTGTGGCCTGCACGTAGAAATCGCAACGGCTCTTGTTAGCGGTGATGCCGCTCACGCACTTCTCGTCGAGCTGCCGCAGCATGTTGGTGAGGATAGTAATGGACTGCAGCACGCTGTAGGCCATGGTCGGCATCATGACGTTGAGTTCAAGCTGCCCGGCCTGCACGGCCAGCGCCACCGCAGTATCGTTGCCCACCACCTGGAACGAAACCATGGCGGCGAGTTCGGGAATCACGGGATTGATCTTCCCTGGCATGATGGAAGAGCCCGGCTGCAGCGCAGGAAGATTGATTTCAGCGAACCCGGTGTTGGGCCCGGAGGCCAGAAGGCGCAAATCGTTGGAGATGCGAATGACCTCCAGCGCCAGGTTGCGCAGCGCCGAAGAAACACTGGCCATGGCGAAGTTCGACTGCATGGCGTAGCGCATGTCGTCCACCGGCGTGAGCTTCTGGCCGGAGATGCGCGAGAGGTTGGCGATCGCCTTCGCCCGGTAATCGGGATGCGTGTTGATGCCGGTGCCGACGGCCGATCCGCCAAGGCCCAACTCGCGCAGCGAATCGGAGGCGGCGCGAATGGCGTCTTTGGCGCGGCGGATTGCACCCGCATACGCCGCGAACTCCTGGCCCAGGCGCATGGGGACAGCATCCTGCATGTGGGTCCGGCCGGATTTCAGGATGTCGTGGAATTCTTTGCCTTTCTTTTCCAGCGCGGCAATCAGGGAATCTAGAACCGGGTAGAGCTTTTCCAGTTCCAGCAGCGTCCCCAGGCGCATGCCGGTGGGAAAAACGTCGTTGGTGGATTGCCCGTAGTTCACATGATCGTTGGGGTGAACCACGGAGTAGTCGCCCAGGGTGCCGCCGAGAATCTCCAGGGCGCGGTTGGCGATCACTTCGTTCGAATTCATGTGAAAGCTGACGCCGGCGCCGGCCTGGAAAACATCGACGACGAATTCCTTGTCCCACTTGCCTTCCTGAACTTCTTTTGCGGCCTGAATCATGGCGTTGGCGCGCTTTTCGTCCACCAGGCCCAGTTCCCGGTTTGCTTCCGCGGCCGCCTGCTTCACCATGCCGAAGGCGCGAATCAGCGTGGGATGCGCCCGCATGCCGGAGATGGGATAGTTTTCCACCGCGCGGGCGGTCTGAATGCCGTAATAGACATTGGCGGGAATTTCTTTGGGGCCGATGGAATCTTTCTCAAGACGGGTGAGTTGCTGGGTTGCGGTGGCCATGGAGACTCCTGCAGAAACTGTGGCAAGCAAGGAACCCATGATTATAACAATCGGCGGCAGCGCGATAAGAAGTTGGCAGACGCCAGCGGTTCGCTTTTAGTCTCGGCGATCTCGGCGGATGCTCTCGGCGGCCTCGGAATTTTAGGATTTGGGAGTCGGCGGCAAGAAATCCTAAATCGCAGAGATCGCGGAGAAACGCCGCCGAGATCGCTGAGGTTGCGTTCGGCTTGCCCACTCAGCGCAAGAAAGAATCAACTCAATCTGCGCGGAAGTGCTTCTGGCCACATGCTAGAATCGCTGCTTCAGACACGCTCATGGGGCGCTCCAGCGGTACGATTGAAGTCGTGCCCTTCCACAGCGACTCCAGGCGGCATTTGTGAGATGGCTCCAAACCTCGTAAAGCCTTTGCTGCAGGATCCGAAATCGGTGAAGACAGAGCAAATTCCCGACGTCCTTCCCCGCGCGCAGACGCGCTCCTCCGCCGGGCAGAAGGTCGATGTGCTGGTGATCGGGGCAGGCCCCACCGGGCTGGCCTGCGGCATCGAGGCGCAGCGGGCGGGGCTGAAAGTCGTGATCGTGGACAAAGGCTGCCTGGTGAATTCGCTGTTTCACTATCCGGCCAACATGACTTTCTTCACCACGCCCGAACTGCTGGAGATCGGCGACATTCCTTTCAGCACCGCGCACCAGAAGCCTACCCGCGAGGAAGCGCTGGAGTACTACCGGAAAGTGGCGGACCACTATCGCGTGCCCGTGGTGCAGTACCAGCGGGTGGAAACCGTTACCGGCCAGGACAATGAATTTCACATTACGACCAGCGACAGTCTGGGGCGAATCTACGACTACGAGACGCGCAAGCTGATCGTCGCCACCGGGTATTACGACCTGGCCAATCAGCTCAGGATTCCCGGCGAGGAGTTGCCCAAGGTTTTCCATTACTACCGCGAGCCGCATCCGTTTTATGACACCGACGTGGTGGTGATCGGGGGAAAGAATTCCGCGGCTATCGCATCGCTCGATTTGTGGCGGCATGGGGCGCGGGTGACGCTGGTGCATCGCGGGCCGAAGCTGCATCAGCATGTGAAGTACTGGATCCTGCCGGATATTGAGAACCGCATCAAGAATGGCGAGATCAAGGCTCACTTCAACAGCGCGGTGGAGAAGATCGAAGCCGACATGGTGATTCTCAAGACTCCAGAAGGCCGGAGAGAGTTGAAGAACGACTTCGTGCTGGCGCTGGTCGGCTATCACCCCGATTACGATTTTCTGCGGGCGATGGGAATTGAGCTTTCGGCGGAGCAATGCCGGCCGGTGTGCGATCCGGTGACGCTGGAGTGCAATGTGCCGGGAATCTACGTGGCGGGAGTGATCGTGGCGGGGTCGCGGACCAACGAAATTTTTATCGAGAATGGGCGCTTCCACGGGAAGCAGATTGCTGAGGATTTGAAGAAGAAGCTTGGGGGTCCGTGGTGAAAGGGAGAATCCTTTATTCGTCCCTCAATTCACCAGACCTTGTCCCCTCTCTCATGAAAAGTGCCGCTCGCCCGCTGCCCTCCGACTTTCACCGCAGGCGGCTAATTTAGGGGCTAAGGCGTCAAGCCCGGCCTCCTCGGTTGTCGGGGGCCATTGAGATGGCCGAGTCGGAGACCACGGGCGCTAAAGCGCCCAGATCTTTCGGTGACGCTGGTCGCGGCGCTGAAGCGCCGCGCTTCCACGCTAGCGCCCGGCCTACGATTTCACGATCAAAACCACGCGGGCCCGTCGCGGACCGGACGGGTGGCGCTTTCGGCTTTGCGCGGGCGGAGGTGCCCGCGCGCCACACTAGGTCAGTTCCACGGCGTCTTCGCCCAGTTGCTGATTGATCAGTCGGGCGACCAGCGGTTTCAGAGGTTCGGCGGTCTTGAGCAGGACGAAGCCTTGTTCGGAGTCGGACCAGTCGAGTTTGAAGCTGGTGGCCAGGGCTGAGATCCAGATTTGCCGCACCGGGGCGTTGGGAGAAATTACGAAGCGAGTGCCGTCCTCGAAGGAAATGTGCAGGGCGCCGGACTGGTCTTCCACCTCGAACTCCGCCGATTCTTCGGCCGTGATCAGGCTCTTGTTTAGAGATTCAAGAGCGCCCTCGGATTGTTTCCGGAATTCGTTCTCGTCAAGCATGGCCAGATTATAGCCCGCAGCGAACCGTGTCGGCGGGGCTTGCTCCGACCCGCGGGCGAGGCGAGTGAAATAGGTTCCGATCCAACAGAAGTTTCTTGAGTTCTTCCTGACATCGTTGTGGTCTTGCCCTCGCTTCGCTCGGGGGACGGTGCAAGCCCGTCCCTACACGGTTTGTGGCCGTCCACGGGCAAAGCGGATTTCGGTTAGCATGATTGCTCCGCCATGCTGCAGTCGCAGAGCACAACCCGAGGCGTCACCCTGGCCGCCTACTGGCAACTGCTGCGCCAGAACCGCAACTTCCGCAATTTGTGGATGGCGCAAATCGTCAGCGAGATCGGCGACTGGTTTTATACCCTGGCACTCTACAGCCTGGTGCTGCAGTTGACCGGAAAGGCCACTGCCGTGGGCATGGCGCTGATGTTTCAGGTTCTGCCGCAGACCTTAACCAGCCCCATTGCCGGAGTCGTCAACGACCGGGTGAGCCGCAAGCGGGTGATGATCATCGCCGATGTTTCGCGGTTCTTCATCGTGCTGGCCATGCTGCTGGTGCGCTCGCGGTCCATGGTGTGGCTGGTGTATCCGCTGCTGGTGATGGAAACGGCGATGTGGGCGTTCTTCGAACCGGCGCGCAATGCTGTGATCCCGAATATCACGCCGCAGGAAGACATCATCGTCGCCAATACCCTGTCATCCACCACGTGGTCGCTGAACCTGATGATCGGCGCGGCGCTGGGGGGAGTGGTTGCGGCCATGCTGGGGCGGGATGCGGTCTTCGTGCTCAACGCGCTGTCTTTTCTGGCATCGGCGTTTCTCATCAGCCGGATGCACTTTGTGGAACCCCACGCTGAAACCGCCGTGCCGCTGCGCAGCCGCGATCTGGTGGACTATTCTCCCGTGCTGGAAGGCGTGCGCTATGTGCGCCGCGACCGCCGCCTGCTGGCCACCATGTTCGCCAAAGCCGGCGAATTTATGATCGGGCCAAGCTGGGTGCTGTTCACCGTGATGGGCATGCGCTATTTTCCCGTGCATTGGGCGGGGCTGAGCGCGGAGCGCGGAGCGCTGCTGGGGATGAGCCTGCTGATTGGCGCGCGGGGCATTGGCGCGCTGGTGGGACCATTGGTTTCCGCGCGCATCGCCGGACATTCCGACCGCAATCTGCGGCTGGGCATTCTGGTGGGTTACGTCATGATCGCGATCGGCTACCTGGCGCTGGGCCGGGCAAGCGGCGTGTGGCTGGCGTGTTTGTGCATTGTGTTCGCGCACAGCGGCGGTTCCACCGTCTGGGTGTTCTCGACCACGCTGCTGCAGATCAACACCGAAGACCGCTTTCGTGGGCGGGTGTTCGCCGCCGATCTCGCGTTGTGCATGCTGACTATCGGAATTGGAGCGTTCCTGTGCGGCCGGTTCCTGGACTGGGGCGCGTCGGCGCGGGCGGTGGCAACCACGGTGGGTCTGCTGATGCTGCTGCCGACAGCTTTATGGGCGTGGGTGTTGAGGCTGCAAAGCCCGGTGCCGCAGCCGGTGCAGGCCGGTCTCGCGGACTGAACGCCTTCCTTCGTGAACCTTCGTGTGGCCTTGGTGCCTTTGTGGTTTGGTTGTGGGCCACACCCAA
Source organism: Terriglobales bacterium (assembly GCA_035500455.1). GTDB lineage: Bacteria > Acidobacteriota > Terriglobia > Terriglobales > Acidobacteriaceae > DATJXG01. Next base: position 21,188 of record DATJXG010000178.1, read on the forward strand.
AACCGAAGCGAACCACTAAGAACACCAAGGGTTCACGAAGGTTCACCAAGGAAAACCAAACAGCGGCTTTCCTCCTTGATTCGCGATAAAATGACTCATGCGGTACGGGATCCTTGCTTTCGTTTTTGCGCTGGTGCTGGCGCCAGCCGCGTGGTCTCAGCAGGGCACCCAGCCCGGCCCTAATTCCGGGAAGGGCCAGACGCCTCCGCCTTCGGCGCGCAGCCGTGAGGCGGGGGAGAGTTCCAGCCGGGATACGCGCATCGACCTGAGCCCTCCCAAGGACGACGAGAAGAACCATCCCTTCAGCAGTGTGCCTGAAAGCGACTCCGGCGGCGACAACGGAGTGCAGGAACTTCACGCCTGGGACCCGCATCGCGCCGCCAAGGACGTGGAGGTTGGCGACTTTTATTTCCACCGCAAGAATTATCGCGCCGCCCTCGACCGCTACACCGAGGCGCTGGAGTGGAAGGCGGACGACGCGCTGGCCAACTTCCGCATCGGCGAGTGCCAGGAGAAACTGCATCAGCCGGATGAGGCGCGCAAGCATTACGAGACGTATTTGAAAATTCTGCCGCACGGGCCGCTCTCCGAAGATGCGCAGAAGGCGCTGGCGCGATTGAAGGGATCAGAAGGCAGGGCGGCGAAGTAGGGCGTGAGCGGCAGCGTCGCTCCTGGTTTTCACACCAGGAAACTGTCATCCCGAGCGAAGCGAGGGATGACAATGAGTAAGACGGGATGAGGCGTCCTCATGATCACGGCGGTTCGCCCAGCTACCTTCCACCGAGGCGCAATCGCACTCCTGCACGCACCAGGATCGGGGGGCCTACCGTTAGCACCGGGGAGCGGGCTACGTCGTAACGCTGATCGAGCAGATTTTCCGCCGCCACGAATACTTCTACGCCGTGATGCAGGGAGTGCGCAGCCATGGCGTCCATGGTGAAGAAGCGGCGCAGGAGCAGGGTGTTCTGGTCGTCATCATAGGCGTTGCCTACAAATCTGCCCTGCAGGCTGAGCAGCACAACCGGCTTGTTGTAGGTCACCTGGAAGGTCAGCTTGTTGCGCGGGACCTGGGGAATGTCGAGGCCAACCAGGGAGACGTTGAGCGCGGGATTGGCGGGAAAGATGGTAACGGTGGCGTCGGTGTATTCATAGCCGCCGGAGAGCGAGAGGGCACTGTTGATCTGGGCGCTGGCTTCGATCTCCACGCCGCGAGAACGCGCGCCGCCCAGGTTCTGGCGCTGGCGTGTAATGAGGTTCGGCGTCTGGCTGATGGTGACGTTGGCCACTGGGCGGTTGATATCGGCCCAGAAGAAGTTGCCGCGCAGCAGAAAGCGCTGCGACCATCCGGAGATGATTACGCCGCCCTCGCCGCCGGTGAGGCGCTCCGCCAGGAGATTGGGGTTGGCCTGGGTAACGATATTTCCGGCGCGAAAGCTGCGATAGAACTCGTTCAGCGTGGGAGCGCGGAAGGAACGATACCCGGAAGCGGTGAGCGAAACGTGCTGCGTGAGCTTGTGCAGAATGGCGAGGCGTGGGCTGAAGAAGGTTTCGCTGCGGTCAGGGACGGGAACGTTGGCGAAGAAGGCGTCGAAGTTCTGCCAGTGATCGACGCGGCCGCTTAGGGTGAGCAGCCAGGCCGGCGTGATGCGCACGATGTCCTCGCCATAGACACCCCAATTCACCTCGCGGCCGCCGCTGCTGGCGCCGCTGGTCACCTGTCCGCCGGAGTAGCCCAGTTCGTCGGTCTGGCCGTGAACATCACGCTGCTCGAACCCCGCTACGAAGTTCTGCCGCGTTCCTACGCTCTTCAACCACTGCGCGGAAAAGCCGACGCGCTGCGCGGGAACGTCCTGGGTGCGGGTGAGAGACTCGCTGTTGCGGTCGGCAGCGATGGAAGAAAACGATTGGTCGAGCGCCTGGCGGCTGGCGAAGGCGCGCAGTTTGAAGTCGCCGAGCGGCTGGGTGCCCCAGTCGGCGCCGAGATCGAGTTCGCGGACGGTGGTGCTGTTGGTCTGCAGCGGCGTGCCGTTTTCGCGCGATTCTCCAAACAGCGCTCCCCGAGCGAAAATCTGGCCATGATCGCCGAACAGGCGGGCGATGGTGGCGTCGCCCGATGCATGCCTGGAGGCGACCGGCGTATCGACGCTGCCGCGCAGATCGGTGGGAACGGCGATGTATCCGTCGGTGCGAAAAAGGTCGGCGGCGATGGCTCCCGCCCATGGGCCGATGCGCTTGCTGCCGAAGAACGATAGGTCGGGCGTGCTTTCGTTGCCTCCCGCGGCTTCCAGAGAGAACGCGTCTTCGTTCACCGGCTTGCGCAGAATGTTGACGACTCCGCCGAGGGCGTCAGAGCCATAGAGGTGTGAAGCGCCGCCGCTGGCGGCCTCCATGCTGGCGATTTCTTCACGGGGCACCCGCGCCCAGTACACCCAGCCGCCGAAGGGATCGTTCATGGGAAAGCCGTCGGCCAGCACCAGGGCGCGGCTGGCGCCGCTCGCGCCCAGGCCGCGGAGCGAAACACCCTGCGTGGTGGGATTGGCGATGCGGCTGCTGATGCGGCGAAACAGGCTGAAGCCGGGCACCTGCTGGAGCATGTCGTCGGTGGCGAGAGCGGCGGTGGAGGCGACGTCCTGCGGGGAGAGAATTACGATGCTGGTCGCCGTATCTACTACACGTGTGCCGGTGCGGTTGGCGGTGACGGTGACTTCCTCGGCGGGACCGGCGGGAGCCAGCACGATTTCGAGCGGAGGCGTGCCGCGGGTCCAGGCTAATTCTTTGCTCTCGAAACCTGCGGCCGAAACTTGCAGCATGGCGCGCTCGGCCGGAACACCGAGCAAGCGAAATCCCCCGGCGGAATTGGTGAGGACGGTTTGCGGTGAGGCGCCCTGAAGCGTAATCTGTGCGCCGGCGATGGCGGCGCCGGTGGTATCGGTAACGGTTCCGGCAATTCCGGTTTGCTGCGCACGACATGGAAGCGGTAGCAGGGCTGCTGCAAAGCACAGCGCAGCCAGAGATTTCCCCAGGGGAAAGTTAGGGTACGATAACTGCTTGCGTCGGGGCGTTGGCGTCGTCAAAGTTAGGTGCGGGCGTTCTCTCGGCGGGCTGGAGCTTTGAGAGGGTCTCACCCGCCTGGCCGGGCCGCTTCATCTTAGCAGCATGGAAGCGGGAGCCTGATTTGGCGAATTCTGAGAACACTTAAGGAGAAGGGAAATGACATCCGCGCTTTGGCGACGAATCAGCAACGCCACGGTTTGTATTTTTCTGAACGGCCTGCTGCTGGCTTTTCCGGGTTTTACGCGAGGTGCGTTTGCGGCTTCGGAGCAGAAGTCCGAGGCAACGGCGGATACAGCTGCCAAGCTGCATTCTCTCTTCGATGAAGAGTGGGAATACGAGCTGCGCACCAGCCCGGAAACCGCCACCTTCCTGGGGGACAACCGTTACAACGACCGGCTGGACGACTACTCCGCCGAGGCGAGCCTGGCCGATGTGGCCGAGAGGCGAAAGTTTCTTGCCCGCTTCGAGGCCATCGACGCAGGGGGCCTTTCGCCGCAGGATGCGCTCAGCCTGAAGCTGATGATCCGCAATTTGCGGGAACAGATCGAAGGCGTGCAGTTCAAGCCGTGGGAGATGCCGGTGAACCAGATGAATGGGCCGCATCTGGACCTGCTGGAACTGCCGACGATTGTGCCGCTCAACGATGCCCACGACTACGAGAATTATTTGTCACGGCTGCGGCAGATTCCGCGGGTTCTGGAGCAGATCACCGCCAACATGCGCCAGGGCATGCAGGACCGTCTGATGCCGCCGCGATACCTTCTGGAAAAAGTGGCGGCGCAGGCGCAGGAGGTGACGGGCAAGAAGGGCGAGGCGAGTCCGTTTGCCCGGCCTGTGGAGAAGTTTCCCACCGGCGTTTCCGACGACGATCAGAAGCGTTTGCGCACGGCAATTCTGGCGGCAATCGACGACGAGATCATTCCCGCGTACACGCGCTTCGCGGCGTTCGTCCGCGACGACTATGCTCCCCACGGACGCACCGAACCCGGCGTTTGGTCGCTCCCCGATGGAGCAGCCCGTTATGCCTATGACGTTCGAGAAATGACAACCACCGATCTGACGCCCGACCAGATCCACGCGATCGGGCTGAAGCAGATCGCCGCCACGGAAGCCGACATGCTGGCGCTGGCCCACAAGCTGGGATTCAAAGACCTGGCCAGCCTGAATGAACACATCAAGAAAGACCGAAGCCTCTACGCCACGTCCGGCCAGCAGTTGCTCGACCTGTATACAAAATATGCACGGCAGATGGAGGCGCGCCTGCCGGAGTTATTCGGGCGGCTGCCCAAGAACAAGCTACGGATTGTTCCGATGGATCCGTTTCGCTCCAAGGATGCCGTACCCGCCGACTACACCGAAGGTGCGGCCGACGGCTCGCGGGCCGGGCGCATCAACGTGAATGAGTGGGACCCGGAGCATCGCCTGCTGCTGAACGTGGAAGCGATCGCTTATCACGAAGGCGTTCCCGGGCACCACCTGCAGATTTCGATTGCCCAGGAACTCAGCGGGCTGCCGGCATTCCGGCGCAACGGCCAGTACACGGCGTTTGTCGAGGGCTGGGCGTTTTATTCGGAGCGGTTGGGGAAAGAGATCGGCTTCTACCAGGACCCGTACAGCGATTACGGGCGGTTGGAGAACGAAATGTGGCGGGCGGTGCGGCTGGTGGTGGATACCGGCGTGCACTCCAAACACTGGTCGCGCGAGCAGATGGTGGACCTGTTCCATCGTTATACGGCGATGGATGAGCCGAATGTGCAAAGCGAAGTGGACCGCTACATTGCGTGGCCGGGCCAGGCGCTGGCCTACAAGCTGGGGCAGTTGGAGATTTTGAAGCTGCGGGAAGAAGCACGCAGCAAGCTCGGCAGCAAATTTGATCTGCGGGCATTTCATGATGAGATTGTAGGAGATGGGCCCTTGCCGCTGGACGTGCTGGATGCGCAGGTTGAAGGTTGGATTGGGCGGCAGGGGAAATAGAAGAGGGGTGGCGGTCTGACGCCTCCGACTCTCATCTAGTCTGACAGGTTGAACAAAATCTCCGTCGCATCTGGAAATTCGCGAATGAGCAGCGCGGGCTACGACGTGATCATCGTGGGCGCAGGAATTGTAGGCGCCGCCTGCGCCGACGAATGCGCGCGGGCCGGACTGAAGACGCTGGTGGTGGACCGCGAAGGCGTAGGCGGTGGCGCCACCGCCGCGGGCATGGGGCACATCGTGGTAATGGACGACTCCGAGGCGCAGTTCGCTCTCACGCGTTATTCGCAGCAGCTTTGGCAATCCTTGCGATCCGGGCTTCCTCGCGATGTGGAATACGAGCAGTGCGGGACCATCTGGGTGGCGGCCGATGACGAGGAGATGGGTGAGGTTGAGCGGAAGCGGTCTTATTACCAAAGCCGTGGGGTTCGGGTTGAGGTGCTGGCTGCGGGCGAACTGGAGCGCCTGGAGCCGAATTTGCGCAAAGGCCTGGCGGGCGGACTGCTGGTGCTGGAAGATGGCGTGCTGTATCCGCCATGCGCGGCGCGCTTCCTGATGCAGCGCGCAAAAGAGGCCGGCGCGGAGTTTCGGCTGGGGAGTTCGGTGACGGAATTGCGCCAAGGCAGAGTCGTCCTGGAGGATGGGACGCAGTTTCACGCCGATAGGTTGGTGAATGCCGCTGGAGCCTGGGCGGGGGCTCTGACTCCGGGGGTGGACGTCAAAAAACGCAAGGGCCATCTGGTGATCACCGACCGCTATCCGGGATTTGTGCGCCATCAACTGGTGGAATTGGGATATCTGAAGAGCGCGCACTCGGTTGCGACCGACTCGGTGGCCTTCAACGTTCAGCCACGGCAGACCGGCCAGGTGCTGATCGGGTCTTCGCGGCAGTACGGAGCGGAAGAGAAGGCGGTGGACAGCGAAATTCTGGCGCGCATGATGCGCCGGGCCAGCGAATACATGCCGGCGCTGGCGCAGACCTCCGTCATCCGCACCTGGACCGGCTTTCGCGCCGCCACGCCCGACAAGTTGCCGCTGATTGGGCCGTGGCGCAGCGATCCCACGGTATTTCTCGCCACCGGGCATGAGGGGCTGGGAATCACCACGTCGCTGGCAACCGCGCGGTTGCTGGTGGATCAGATCATGGGGCGGCGATCGGAAATTTCTGCCGAACCCTACCTGCCCTCACGGCCGGTCAGTGAGCAGGTTCATGCCTGAAACGGTTGCGGTTGTGGTGAACGGCAAGCGCGTCGCGGTGCCGGCGGGAGCGACGGTCGCGGTGGCCATCGCCGTGGCCGGAGAATTCTGCCGGAGGTCGGTGACGGGCGAGCCGCGCACTGCCTTGTGCGGCATGGGGATTTGCTTCGAATGCCGCGCGATCGTCAATGGACGGCCGCATTGCCGCAGCTGCCAGATTGTGTGCCAGCCCGGCATGGATGTACGTACAGATGAGTAAAGATGCGCAATTCGACGTGCTGGTGATCGGCGGCGGTCCGGCGGGCTTGGCCGCGGCGGTGATGGCGGCGGAGTGCGGACGTCGCGTTGGGATCGTTGAGGACAACGCGGCGCTCGGAGGCCAGATCTGGCGGGGAGAAGCCCAGACCGCCGGATCGGCGGCGCAGAATTGGGCAGAGCGTATGAACGCAGCCGGCGTCGAACTCCGCTGCTCGACCCGGGTCTTTCATCAGCCGCAAGCCGGAGCGCTACTGTGCGAGACGCCTGGCGGCGTCTGCGAGTTGCAGTACTCGCAGCTGGTCATCGCTACCGGCGCGCGCGAGCGATTCCTTCCCTTCCCCGGCTGGACGCTGCCGAACGTGATGGGCGCGGGCGGGTTGCAGGCGATGGTCAAATCCGGCCTTGCGATCGCCGGGAAACGAGTGGTGGTGGCAGGCAGCGGTCCCCTGCTCATCGCGGTGGCGGCCTATTTGCGGCAACACGGCGCGGTGGTGCCATTTGTTTGCGAGCAGGCTTCGTGGAGCAGCCTGGCGCGGTTTGGACTTTCGCTGCTCGGGCAGAGCGGGAAATTGGCCGAGGCTCTGCGCTTTCGGCGGCAACTTCAGGGAGTGCAGTTCGCCGCAGGTTCCTGGGTGGTTGAGGCCAAGGGGAAGGATGTCCTGGAAGAAGTTGTGATTTCCCGCGGGGGTAAACGGCAGAACATTGCCTGCGACTACCTGGCCTGCGGCTTTCATTTAGCCCCGAACGTCGAACTCGCTGCCTTCCTGGGTTGTAATATCAATATCAACGACGGCTGCGTGCTGGTAGACGATCTGCAGCGCACTTCGGTGCGGGGTGTGTTTTGCGCGGGCGAGCCTACCGGAATTGGGGGCTTAGAGCTGTCGCTGGTGGAGGGCAAAATCGCGGGGTTCGCCGCTGCGGCGCGCGAAGTACCGCGACCGCTTTTCGCGGAACGAAGCAGAATGCGGCGTTTTGCGCATCGGCTCAACGTCGCCTTTGCGCTTCGTCCAGAACTAAAAAAGTTGGCGCAGCCGGAAACCATTGTGTGCCGCTGCGAGGACGTGACCTGCGGCAGGTTGAGTCAACACACGACGTGGCGCGAGGCGAAGCTGCATTCCCGCTGCGGCATGGGCCCGTGCCAGGGACGGATCTGCGGGCCGGCAGCGGAGTTTCTTTTTGGCTGGAAGCCGGACTCAGTTCGTCCGCCGATCTTTCCTGTCGCGTTTGAGAGCCTGGCCCGGATTTCTGAGGCCCAGCATGAGCTGGTTGGCCCGGTGTAGGCTGTATGTGGCTCCCTGAGCCCGGTTTGGCCGGGCATAGGACGTTTCGGTGGAGATGCTTGGGTAAAGATGCTTGGATAAAGACGTTTGGGTGAAGATCAGTTCTCAGTTGTCAGATCGCAGTTCTCAGTTGCGGTTACTTGATTGGAGCGAATGTGAGCTTATTTGGACGATCGATTGTTGGATATCGCGCGGGAGTGGGAGGGGCTGGAGCTTTCCAGGCCAGCGAGCCTCGCACCGGGCGGAAGTTGACCCCGGAGTTCTTGTATGCGACGGCGGAGGAAGTCGAAACCGCGGTCAAGCTGGCGCATGAAGCGTTTGACAGCTATGGACATCTGCCGGGGCGGGAGAAAGCCCGCTTTCTGCGGGCGATTGCCGCCAACATCGAGGCCGTCGCCGAAGAGGTGATCGGGCGCGCCGAACAGGAAACCGCGCTCCCCAGGGCGCGGCTGCAAGGGGAAACTGCGCGCACCTGCGGCCAGCTGCGGCTGTTCGCGCAACTGGTAGAGGAAGGCTCGTGGGTGGATGCCCGCATTGACCGCGCCGATGCCGAGCGCAAACCTCTGCCCAAGCCGGATGTTCGCTCACTGCTGCGGTCGTTGGGGCCGGTGGTGGTGTTCGCGCCGAGTAATTTTCCGCTGGCATTTTCGGTGGCCGGCGGCGATACGGCTTCAGCACTCGCGGCGGGCAGTCCGGTGATCGTGAAAGCGCACGGCGCGCACCCGGGAACCAGTGAGCTTGTAGGCCAAGCGGTACAGAAGAGCGCGCAGGAGTGCGGCATGCCGGAGGGAGTGTTCTCGCTGCTGTTCGGCAAGGGCACGGAAGTGGGAACGGCACTGGTGAAGCATCCCTGGATCAAGGCAGTGGGCTTCACCGGGTCGCGCGCCGGCGGCCGGACGCTCATGGATCTGGCGGCAGCGCGGCCCGACCCGATTCCCGTGTACACCGAGATGAGCAGCACCAACCCGGTGTTCATCCTGCCGGGAGCGCTGAAGAAAAATGCCGAGAGCATTGCCGCCGGACTTTACGGCTCCTTCACCCTGGGCGCCGGGCAGTTCTGCACCAAGCCGGGGCTGGTTTTTTTGCCGGATGGCGCCGACGACAACACCTTCATCAGCAAGCTGCAGAAGTCGGTCTTTGACTCCGCGCCGTTTACCCTGCTGTCCTCGGGGATCAAGGATTCGTACCGTGGCGGCACCGAGCAGCGCAAGACCCACAAAGGCGTGAGGGTGCTGGCGGAGCACACATCGCCTGCGGGGCCGGAGTTCAACGTGGGGGCAGCACTTTTTGAAACGGATGCGGCTTCGTTCCTGCAGGATGGCGAACTGGAAGCGGAAATCTTCGGGCCTTCGACCTTGCTGATACGCCACGCCAGCCGCGAACAACTGTTGACGGCGGCGCGGGGACTGGAGGGCCATTTGACCGCGACCATCCATGGAACCGAACGCGATCTGGAAGAATATCGCGATCTGATTGCAATTCTGGAAGACAAAGTGGGACGGCTCATCTTCAACGGCTTCCCTACCGGCGTGGAGGTTTGCGCCGCCATGGTGCACGGCGGACCGTATCCCGCAACTTCGGATGGACGCTCGACCTCGGTGGGGACGCGGGCGATTTTCCGTTTCTGCCGCGCCGTCTGCTACCAGGGCTTTCCGGACGCCGCTTTGCCAGATGAACTGAAGGACGCCAATCCGCTGGGCATCTGGCGCATGATCGACGGCGAAATTAGCCGGGAGCCGGTGGCGCTGCCGATGAGGGTGGAAGCGGGAAGATAGTTCACTCTCCAGATTCACGATCTTCTTTGCGTCCTTTGCGCTCTTCGCGGTGATGAATCAGCGCAAAGAACGCAAAGATCGCAAAGTCTAACCCACTATGAAACCTGCCACTCGCCTGAATTTTGGACTGGCCGGAGTTTTCCGGCTGGTCAGCCTTGTTTTTGTTCTCTGCTTCTTGAGTGCGTACTCACCCGCTGCGCAGAAATCCGCGGACGCCGGTGCCCTGGATTCGCTGGCCTCTGATTTCTGGGCGTGGCGTGCGCGCTACCAGCCTTTCTCGGCGGACGACATTCCGCGCATCGAGCGGCCGGGCGGGCTGCGTGACTGGTCGGCTGCGGCAATCGCGAAGCAGCGTGCCGATCTTGAAGGGTTCGAAAAACGCTGGAAGGCGATCGATCCAAACGGCTGGCCGGTTCCGCAGCAGGTGGACTACCGGTTGCTGGGCTCAGCATTGGCGCGGGTGCGCTGGGAACTGGACATCAACCGACGCTGGGAACGCGATCCTACCTTCTACCTGGAGCAAACCCTCTCGCCTTTGCTCGAAGGCCTGACGCCGCCTCCGCCGCTTACCGCCGAGCGCAGCCGCGAACTCCTGCTGCGCATGCAGAATATTCCCGCCATTCTCGAGGAGGGCAAGGCCAATCTTCGTCCGCTGCGTCCGTTTGCACAGTTGGCGGTCGGCGGCTTGCAGTCGATTGACTCACAACTGCAGCAGGTACAGCGTGAAGTAGGGCCGATGCTGCAAGGCGTGAGCGCGGCGGATTTCCAGAAAGCTACCGAAGCCGGGATCCGCGCTCTGACCGGCTACCGCGAATGGCTGCGCCAGGGAATGGGCACAATGCCCGAGAAAACCGCGATCGGGCGGGAGAACTACCAATTCTTTCTCACCCACGTCGCCTTGCTGCCTTACACGCCGGAGCAGTTGCTGGCCATCAGCCGCCAGGAGTGGGAGCGGACTGTCGCTTTCGAGCAGTACGAACAGCATCGCAACCAGGGTCTGCCGGAACTGAGGCCGGCAGCGACTGTGGAAGAGCAAATTCAGAAGACCACCCAGGATGAACTGGCGATCAGGAAATTCCTGGAGGAGCGGAACATACTCACCGTGCCGGCGGATATGCAGCATTACACCGTGCGGCCTCTGCCGGGTTATCTTCAGGCGCTCGCCGGGTTCGGCGAGCAGGACGATTTCACTGGGCCTTCGCGGTTGAACCAGGACGGCACGCGCTGGACTCCGCCGCCATCCCCGGACCTGGGCTTCTTCGCACTTTCCGCGACCAAAGATCCGCGGCCGCTGATTGTGCATGAAGGCGTTCCGGGGCACTACTTCCAGCTTTGCGAATCGTGGCGCAACCCTGATCGCACTCGCCGCTATTTCTATGACTCCAGCGCCAACGAAGGCATTGGCTTTTACGCGGAAGAGATGATGCTGCAGGCAGGACTGTTCGACGATAGTCCGCGCTCGCGCGAAATCATTTACAGCTTCATGCGATTGCGCGCGCTGCGCGTGGAAGTAGATGTGAAGCTGGCGCTGGGGATTTTCACCATGGAGCAGGCGGCCGCCTACCTGGCGCAGCATGTGCCCATGGATCAGGGAACGGCGGGCCAGGAGGCCGCGTTCTTCGCTACCGGGCCGGGGCAGGCGATCAGCTATCAGATCGGCAAAGTCCAGATCATGCATTTCTTGGCGGGCGCGAAACTGGAGCAGGGAGATAAGTTCAGCCTGCGCGACTTCCACGATTTTGTGTGGAAGAACGGTAATGTGCCGATAGCTTTGCAGCGGTGGGAGTATCTGGGGAAGGATGACGAGATTCGGGGGCTGGATCGGCAGAAGTAGAGATTTCCGCGTCCGCAAGGCAAAATCTTAAAACGCCGAGGGCGCCGAGAAATGCCGCCGAGGACGCGGAGTTGTTCAGTGCTACTTCTTTAGCGCTTTGCGGTAGTCGTCTGCTGTCGTGCGGTAGCAGGGCAGCGGTTGCGTGCGGCTGGCAGTTGAGCCTACCAGGCTGTTCAGGTCCGGGCCCTCGGTTTGGCTGGTGCGATGCCAACTCATCTGCAGCAGGGTTTCGTCGCAGGAAGGATCGCGGCGCACCATCAGCTTGTAAACTCCGGAAGCGTTCAGACCATACTCGGACAATCTGCGCTGATAGGGCAGAAACATGTAAACCAGCTTGATGAGCTGGGTTTGGCCCTTGCGCAGGCGCCTTTCCGCGATGAAGACTTCGTAGCTGGAAAAGTACGACGAACCCGGCAGGAAGAAAGCCAGGCCGATGAGGCGGACGGGCACTTCCTCTCCCGATTGAGCCTTCGCGGTATCGCTGGGTTGCGGCGGCGGAGGCGGAGGCGGCGCGGCTGTGGAGGGAATGTCAGGCGCAGAGCCGCCGCCCGCGCCGCCGCCAAAGTTGCCTGCGGTCTCGACCGAAGGCGGGGGCGGGACGACCTGCGAGCCGCCGCCCGCGAGTGAGCCTCCGCGGCCACCACCACCAAAGCTCCCCGTGCCACTCAGCGACGGAGGTGGACCTACCGCCTGCTGGCCGCCGCCGGGCAGGGAGGAGCCACGCCCGCCGCTGCCAGAACCAGAGCCACCCGTCCCGGCAAGTGTTGGCGGCGGGGGAACGACCTGAGAACCGCCTCCCCCTAATCCTGCTGCGCCGTTGCCGGAATAACCGCCGGTGCCGGTCAGCGAGGGCGGTGGCGGCACGACTTGCGCGGCTCCGCTGAATCCGCCCGGAGTTCCGTTCGGCAATCCGCCTTTCGATTTTGTTCTTCCCCCTGCGCCCGCGCCCACGCCGGCCCCCCCGGCGCCACTCAACGACGGAGGCGGAGGCACAACTTCCGATCCGCTGCCGCCTAACGATGCGACCTGTCCGCCGGCCGACGAATCGCCGGTTCCGTTCAGCGACGGCGGCGGAGGCACAACCTGCGAATTGCCTGTCCCGAACCCCGTGCCGTGGCCGTTCGCTCCAGGTCCGGCTGCAGCGCTAGTCGTTAGACCGCTAATCGTTAGACCGCCAATCGTGGGAGGAGGAGGGACGACCCGCAGTCCTCCTTCTCCCGCTCTCAGCGCGCCTTGGCCCGCTTCGGTGACGATTCCGGAGCGGTTGATGGATGGCGGCGGAGGCACGACGCGAATGCCTCCTCCGCCTAGCCCTGCAAGTCCGCCGGGGGCGCCGGCTTGCCCGCGAGCGGGCAATTTGGGGGCGGGACCAACTACCCTTGCCCGTCCGATCCCGATTTCTCGGCCCCTGGCGGTTCTTCCGGAGGTTCCAGGCACCGCCGGGGGCGGAGCTACCGCGGCAAGACCGGGCTCGGACATACGACGGCGTCCTGAACCGGAGCCAGCGAGATCGGGCGGCGGCGCTACCGCGGCCGCCAGATCGGGGGGAACGGTGAGGCGGGCCGCGCCGATCGCGGACGAAGGCACCGGCGGCACCACCGGCTGGGAATCGCCGAAGTTCGGCAACCTGGAGCCGCGCAGTTTGACGTTCGGCGCGGCCGGCGCTGCGGCCGCCCCCCGAGAGCGCTCGCGGGCTACTTTGATCGCGGCTTGCGGGCGGGCCGATTGCGGAAGCCGTTTCTGGGCATGGGTCTGAGGATGGGTCTGAGGCTGGGGCTGCGACCGCGCGCCGCCTTCGGCGGGGAACGACGGCAACGGTTTGTAGTAAATCACCGAGGAATCACGCAGCGGCCGGCGCTGCAAGTCCAGATGATGCGCGGCCCAGATGGGGTACACCACCAAGAAAATCAGCAGAGTCAGCAAGTGCCAGAATGAGGACTCCAGCATCGCCCACCAGGGCACGCCGGTGTACACAAAGACGTCATGCCAGAAGCGGGCGGGCCTGGAGGTGATGCTGACGCGGGGCACAGTGCGAAACAGAAGCAGGTCGAAAAGATTGCGGAAGAAGACGCGATAGCCTGACTCCCATGGCACCAGCAACTGCAGGCGGGGCGCGGCCTTTGGGGAAATTTTTTCAGGCGAACTCAGAAGTCCCAGGCCTTTGTACATGAAGACACACCGGAATCAGAGGGGAAATTCCCCCTATTATAGCTGTCAAACCCGGCTTCCAGCCGTAAGTTTGGCCTGCCGAATGTTACTCAAGAATAAAGGTTTCAGGTGAGCAGGAATCCGCGGTTTCTCACTCCAACTCAGAGCGCTCTCGACGTCCAAACTCATCAGCTCTAGCACGCCTTCAAGGCTATACTCCGGAGGACGACCTGGGCCCCGCAGGACTCGAAGCGTCGCCAAGCCGAAATTGCAGGTGCCGGAGACATGAAATGAACCGTCGTGATTTCCTGAAAAC
>DATJXG010000179.1:0-3484 GCA_035500455.1 Terriglobales bacterium
CTGCGGGACTCTTGGCGCGGCGGCTGACACCGCGACGGCATCATAGGGAGCGCACTCCGCCAGCCCTTTGCTGCCATCTCCCACCAGCACCAGGACATTCGAATACCCCAGCCGCAGCAGCGCCGTTTGCGCTTCGGCGGCCAGTTTGCGATGGCGTTCAATCGTATAGACGTATCTCGTCATCTCCGCCAGCAGAGCGGTCTGATAACCCGAGCCGGTGCCGATCTCCAGGACCACATGCGAGGGCTCCAACGCCAGCGCCTCCAGGGTGATGGCCACGATGTATGGTTGCGAAATCGTCTGCCCTTCACCGATGGGAATTGGGTGATCCTCGTACGCGCGCCTGCCAAACTCAGGAGCAACGAATTCGTGCCGTGGCACCCGCTCCATGGCAGCGAGCAAACGCTCATCACGAATGCCACGGGCGCGCAGTTGCGCTTCCGCCATGCCGTGGCGCGCAGCGGCGAAAGTATCGACTTCAGGACTATCGCCCATCCTAAGAGTAGAGAATACGCCGAGGCAGGAACCCAAAACTTACTTTCGGCGCTGCCGAATCCTCACGTCGAAGCTGACCACTCCGTTTTGGTCGCGCAAGGCCACAATGGAAACGTTGTGTGTGAGGTTGTATTCCACCTGAATGATCTGCTCGGAACTTTGAGAGACGGCGGTGCTGTAGGTAAGCGTGAGATCGTGGGTCACCTGTTGCTCGATCGTCACCTGCGGACCACGCGAGGGGTTGGTTTCGGTGTACAGCCCTTGCGGGTCAATCTTGATGCGGCTTCCGCCAAACAAGCGCTGCACCCGGTTGCTGACCACCGCGTTCAATGCTTCGCTGAGGATGGCGCTCGATGCTTCCTGGTTAAACGGCGACTGGCTGGTCTGCTGCAGCTGCGCCGACTCCTCCCGGGTACGGCCCAGCGCCAGCAGGGCCACAATATCGGCCTCGGGAAGCGGCGGCTCGGAGCGATAGGTCAGATTGAGCTTGTTGAGCGGCCCATTCAGCCCCACCGTGACGTCGTAATCGCGCACCCGCGTCGACATCTGCAGGTCGAACACCGGCCTGATGCCCGGCGGAATGAAATTCACATCGCCGCGCTCCAGGTGATACTTGGTTCCGTTGAAATAAACGTCGCCCTCGATCACTTCGGCCCGTCCCAGCAGAGCGGGCTTCGCGGCAGTTCCACGCAAGCGAAGATCGGCGTCGCCCGAGAGCCTGAGCTGCGTAGTCTGCATCTGCAACTCCGGCGTGGTGGCGATGTGCACATCCAGCCGGATGCGATTGAGCAGCGGGCTGTTCTCCGAGAGCGAACCGGACTGCGCGCTGCGCGCCAGGTACGCGCCGAAGTCGAATCCCGGCGTGACCGAAAGCTTCGTAACCGTGATATTCCCTGAGAGCGTGGCGGAATCGGAACTGCCAGCGAAGCGCAGGTCGGCATCGGCCGTGGAGCTGATGCCGGGCGGATAGCGCAGCCGGACGCCTTCGCCGTGGGCCGTCAGATCGAAGCCCACGCGGCCGTTCTGCAAAGTTGCAAAGCCTCCGAGCGTCACCGTTCCTCCGCCGGTGCGCGCGGTCAGCGATTCGATCTGCACGCGTCCCTGGTTGAAGACCAGCGCGCCGTTCATCTCGCTCAGGCCGCTGGGCAGGTCGAGATAGGCCAGGCTGCCGTTTGCGATCTGCAGACGCCCCTGCGCAATCGGACTGGCCACAGTTCCCACCACGGTGAGATCCACGGTGACGACTCCCGAGGGGTTAAAGTCGTGGTTAAAGTTCTCGATGAGCCGCAGATTGGCCCGGCCATGCGCCCGCAAATCCAGTTCTCGGTTCCCCGCCAAGTGCACGGTTCCGCTGCCGGTCAGGTCGGTTCGCTCGCCGGTCAGATGGAACGGCTCAATCTGCAAGAGCTGGTTCGAGATAGTGAATTTGATCGGGCCGTCATTGTGCAGTTCGATCTCCTGCACCCCGGTGCTGAGATCATCCAGCGTCCCGGTAAGTTTCAATTCTGACGGACGGAGCAGCGGCCCTTCCACCCGCACTTGCCCGCTCACCAGAGAACGCGTCACTCGCGCGCTCCAGTGCGCCTGCAAGAGCGGGGAAACATCGAATTGCTTGAAGCGAACGTTGATGTCGCACGGCCACTCGCCCCGCAGCCTTACCATGCCGTCCAGCGCCAGGTCGGCCTGCTGAAACTGCGACTGCCCCGTGATGTGGACGCTCTCTCCCTGGGTAGCGGCGTTCAGGGTGAAATCTCCCAAGCGCTGGTTCGAAACCGTGAGTTCGCGCAGGTGGACGTTGGCAGTCAGCGAGGGTGCGGCCCCGGTGCCGGTAACGATAGCCGCGAAATCGGCGCGGCCCGCTACCTCGAAGCGGCTGGAGCGGAGCTGCGGCAACCTCCCAAGATCCAGGTTGTTTCCCTTCGCATCCAGGCGAATGGCCCCACTGGAAAGGTTGTAAGAGGCCGAGCCGGTAACCTGGGAATCGTAGAACCTGGCGAGAAAATTACTGAGCCGCGCCTCCTCGCCGCTGCGATGAACGTCGGATTCCAGCCGTTGGACCGGCCTTCCATACAGGGTCGCATCCGTGAGTTCGAAGTGGCCATCGCCCGCAAGACTGGCCTTGGTGCCGCTCACGGTCAGATGCAAGTTGAGCTTGCCGGCAACGGGATAATTCAGTCCTGCCAGGGCGAGCACAGATGCGGCATCGCTCTGCTGAATGCTCAGCCGCGCGCTGAGAGCGCTGGCAGCGGTGAGGCTGCCGTGTGTAAGTCCGGCGCTGAAGTCGAAGCTGATCGCCGTGTCACCCTGGCGCAGCGAGCCGTTGTGCGCCGAGAAAAGCCGGGATGAAAGCTGGATGGCGGCGCTCAGAGAATCCCAGTGCGCCTGCCGTTCCAGGGTGCGCGCGGTGGCCGGAACCACGACATCGAAATCCTCAGCCTGTAGATTCCCTGCGAGGGTAATGTCGGAAACTCTCCCCGAGGCAGTGCCGAGGAACACAGCCCTGCCCTTCAGAGTAGTGGGAAACGGCAAAGTTGCATGGAAAGCCAGCAACCCAGGCTGCCACTCGTTCAGGTTGGTGGTGCTTACGGAAAGTTTCATCACCGAACCGGCGGATAGTTCACCGGACGCGTGGACCTGCGTCGCTCGCGTGCTGGCCGCAAGATCGGCTTCCAGTTCCTGGCGTGCATTGCGATAGGCAATGCGCCCATGGGCAGTCACAGGCAGCTGGCCGGCGCCTGGCCGGTCAGGCGGCGATACGTCAAGCGCCACGCTGGTCTCAAGGTTCGAAATTGCTCCCATCCAGCCGGCCTCCAGGCTGCCATCGGCCGAACCCGCCAGATTCAGGCTGCTCAGCGGGAAATCCCGGCTGGAGATGATATCGGCGGCTTCCGCCACCGACGCATTCCGGAACTTCAGGCGTACGCTTCCCTTCTGTAAAGCGGCCTCACGGCGCTTGCCGGTTTTGCTCGAAGGCCCGTTTTGCCAATTG
>DATJXG010000180.1:0-14103 GCA_035500455.1 Terriglobales bacterium
CGAGCCTTGCGCCGTGAGGCTCGGGGCAGCGCCGCCCGCCAGGGGATAGCTCCCCTGCAGGTGAAGCGAGGTTCCGGTGCCGCGAAGTTCCGCGGGTTGGAGGGTGATTACGGAATGGGCGTAGTCCGCGCGAATCGGCCCGGCGGCCTCGATCTGCAGAGACTGATAGCTGGCGCTGAGCGTGGGAATCACAACGTGGGCTTCAATTCTGCTCCTGTCCTTCAGCGGACCCTTCAGGGTGGCGTGTAATTCAGTTCGCCCCTGGAAGCCGTCGGGTACCTGTCCCGCATAAGTAGCGAGCAATAAGTCGAGTGGGACCGCGGCGGTGTCAGCCGAGGCGTCAGCTTGGTAGTCGCCGCTAAGATTCACGTGTCCGCGGGCGCGAACTGCGGCGTCCACGACTTGCGCGTTCAGCGTGAGATCGGCCTGCTTGTTGGCAACCCGAACGTCGGCTTTCACTGCGGTAATCGGCTTCTCGCGCACTACAAGTGTCGGCACTTCTACCGAGGCATTCAATTGAGGATTATCCAGCGTTCCCTGCCCGCTGACGGAAGCGCTCAAGGTTCCTTTCACTTGCAGATTTTTCTCTTCCACAGACTGCAGTTTCTGCAGCGCGATCGAAGGCGCGTCGAGGCGAACGTTGTATGCGTGCGTCTTCGGCGTGTAGGAGACGCTGGAGGTGGCCGAGCCCGCGTCGGCAACCACATTCAGCTTTGCGGAGATGGAACTGTTCTGGGCCAGGAACTTTACCGCGACGGTCCGGAAAGGCTGACCGTAAGCACGGGCCTTGGCGATCTCCAGCGATCCCGCGCCTCGCGGATCCAGTTGCGACCCATCGACAGAAGCACTGGCGGAGACGTCCCCAGAAACCGGGTAGTGAAGGTTCGCGATGCGCTGCAGATCCGCCATCGGCATCTGCTGCACCGAAAGATCCGCGTGAATGGAGTTCGATGGAGCATATGACCAGTTGTTCAACGCCACAGTGGCGTTGAGCGTCGCCTTTCCACGTTGCGCGTTTACAAGAGTCGCATGCGACACGGCAATCTGCGAAGCATTGGCAGCAAAAGACAGTTGCACCGTTTTCCATCGGCTGTCCTGCACGCGAAGATCCTGGGCGGCCATCTGGCCGGAGATTTGCGGCCTCCGAGGGGAGCCGGTAACGGTAGCGTTCAGGCTCGCTGAGCCGGCCACTGCCGGCAGATTCGAGGGGCCGGACCGAAGAGCCGCGATCAGCCCGGCCAGTTGCTGCAGGTCGGCGGTCGTGGCCTGAATCTGCAATTGCGAGTGTTTACTAACTTCCCCGTTCGCCGTCAGCCGGGTGGAAGGAATCCGCAGCGTCGTTTGCCGGATTGAAAGACTATCCCTCGGCCCGTCGTAGGCCGCGTGCACGATTCCCTGAACCGGAAGATTCACCGCCGAAGGGTTGGCGCCCCCTTCCGCCGCTCGAATAACCAAGTCCGTGTTGAGGTGAATGTTTCCGATGGCGCCGGCCCACGAGGCTTCCGCCGTGCCGTCGATGGCGCCCGATATCGCGACGCGGTTTAGCAGCTGCTTGCGCATTGCCTGCTGCGCCGCCCGCAGGGAGATGTTGCGCAGCGAAGCCCGCACCCGCGAATAGGGCCTCTGATCCAGATTCTCCACGGTAAAGTCGGCGCTGATTCCGCCGCCGAGCGTCTCTGCCTCGACACCCGTGGCCCGCAGGGTGCCGTCAGCCAGTTGATAGCTTCCCCGCAGTTTCGCAAGCTCAATCTCACCTTCGCTGGAAGCGGCCCCGAGAGCGTCGCTGCCCATCCGCCCCTGAACGGCAATATTTCTCAGGAAGGACCGCTTGTCGCGGCTTCGATAGTCGAGTTTCCCGGTGAGTGAGACATCGCCGGTGGTCTTCACGGGAAGCATGGAAGCGAAATCCTGAGTATGAATCCGCGCGTCGTAATCGGCGGAAATTACCGGATCGCTGTAATTCATTGCCCGCGCGTGCAAGGAGAGGCTCGAAGAAGCCACCTTCAGGATGGCCGGCTCGAGCGAGAAGACCGAAGGCGTGGCGCTGAAACGGGCACTGAAGCTATGCGGCAGAGACGAGTAGCGGCCATATTGCAGGTGGCCGTTATCGTAGGAGATCGAACCGCTGTACTGGCTTCGCAGGGTCTCGAAGGTTGCATTCGTCGCCAGGTCATGAAGATCAGCTTCCAGCGGAATTTTCTTATCGTTGTAGTTCACCTCGCCGTTTTCGAGAGCCAGGTGGCCGATGGCAAGATCGAAAATGCTGGCGTGGCCGGAGGAATCGCTGGGGGGAGGATGGGGAAAATTGCTGTTGCCTTCGCGGTCCACGCGAAGATGCGCCACCGGGTGCTCGACCAGCAGCTCGCTCAGAGTAATCTTTCGATGCAGCACCGATTGAATTTTCAAGCCCACCGTGAGCTTATCGACTTGCAACAGGGGCGGTGCATTGGCGGAGCCATCCCCGCGCAGAACGATGTCATATAGGTGGGCAGTCAGAGTGGAGAGTTTGAAGTCAAAGCCGCCAATCTGCGCACGGCCGCCGGTGGCATCGTCGGTGGCCTCGACAATCTTGCGCACGGCAAACCGCCGGAATGCGCTGCTATTCAGGTAGAAGTATCCGCCGATCGCGGCCACAACAATCAGGCCGGCGATCAGGGCGAGCGTCCATCCGACTTTCTTCTTCCAGTTCATGGCCGCTCCTAAAAGGCCTGGCCCAGAGTGATGAAGTACTGGGTGGCGCTGATGCCGGTGACCGGATTCAAATTACGGCCGATATCAAAGCGAATCGGCCCAACCGGGGTCGCGTATCGCAGCCCGACCCCGACTGTGTTCGTATAGTTGTCGACGAAGTCATGCAGATTGATCGCGTTGTAGACGTTGCCCCCGTCATAAAACACCACCCCGCCGAGAGCTTTCATGATGTGCAAGGGAAAGCGCATTTCTGAATTGAGGATGAATAACTGCCGTCCCCCCACCGGGACCGTGACATTGACGCACCCCGTCTGCTGAGCCAGCACGTCGCAGAAGGGAACCAGCCGCTGCGGCCCTGCCTCATCAATGGGAAAACCACGAAGAGAATTCCCCCCGCCGGAGAAATAGAGCTGGCTGGTGGGAACAAAGCTTCCGGCGAAAGCTTTCACCAGTCCCAGACGCAGGCTATTGGCGAAGACAATGGAGTGCGCGGGCTTGTAGAACGCAAATTGCCCGATTAGTTTGGCGAAGTTGGCGGTAGAGCCCAGGTAGGTCGGGGTGATGCCCAGATTGAGCGTGCCGAAAACGCCCTGGTGCGCGTCCAGCGGCTTATCGCGTGTGTCGAGGAGCAACGCGCCGGAGAACGTTGAAAGATGAACATTGCGGTCCCGCGGTGCCACCAACTCCGGCACCAGCAGATGCGAAAGGACGGTCTTGTTGAAGTCATAGCGCACCTGCAGTCGCAGGTTGTGCTTCGGACTTATCACGCGTTCGACCTGGAAGGAAGCATCTCCCAGCCCGGCCGCGAAGAGCGGATTCTCGGTTGTTCGCTCCACCGATATACTCGTAAGCGAACTCCACTGCGAGCCCACGAAGTGCGGCTGCGCATAGGTAGCAAGCGCGCGCTGGTCAAGGCGAGAAAGCAGGAGCGACGCGCTTGCCGTCTCTCCCAGCCCACGCATATTCCGGCGGTCGTACTCGATCGATCCACGCGGACTGGCGAAGGTCGACTGGCTGGGCGCGATCTTGTTGCCGCCGAGTTGGACCGGCGGCCCGCCGGGCACGGCCACAGTCCCTGAAGGGACATTGCCACCGCGGTGTGACACTTCAAAACCGAATCCATAGGTAATCTCATTCCGCTTTGACTCATGCACCTTTACCAGGGCGGATTCCTGGGTTTGGTCCGTGATCGGTTTTGTGGGGCCGACGCTTGACCAGTTGAAAATATTGAGGTCGTAAAGCCGGCTCTCGGCTTCCAGCAGATCGCCTCGGCGCATGGGCTCCTCGGGCCGAATCTGGGCCGTCTTCTGCATGAGAGACACCCGCGTCCGCTTTTGCCCCAGATAGATCACATCGCTCACGCGCACCATCTGGTGCTCGTTGACGGCGTACGTGACGTTTACGAGGTGAGGATCATTCGGATCGCGGTTGACGCTGGCTTTCACCTCAACATTGAGGTATCCGCGATTGAGATATGTGGCGGAGATTCGATTGCGATCGTCGGCCAGCCCTCGTGGTGAGAAGGGAACGCCATCGCGCAGATGAAATCCCTTTCCGGCGGTGAGTTGGCCGTAGGGAATATTGGCGTTTCCCGTAACTTCGACGCTGTGCACCAGCGTCCGTGCGCTTTCTTCAATACTAAAAACCGCATCGATCCGGGAACCGTGCTCCACCGCCTGGGAGCTGACCTTGGCATCTTCGAAACCGCGGTCGCGATACACCGCCTGCAGATTCTTGGCGCTTTCCTGCAGAAGCCTCTCGCTGAGGTGCCCATGCGACCAGAGGTGACCCTTCTTTACCACTACCGCGGGCAACAAATCAGCATCAGAAATGTCGTGATTCCCCCGGAACACGATATGGTCAACCCTGCGTCTCCGGCCCTTGTCGATCTCATATACGAGCAAAATCTGGCCGGGGTGGCGTTGGAAATCGATCTTGACCTTAACGTCGAAATAACCCTTCTTTTGAAAATACTCGACGAGGTTCTGTTGGCCTTCCTGCACCAGATCGCGGTCTATGGTTCCTTCGGCGTAAATCGGGATCAGCTTCTTCATCTCGCGCCCGGAAAGGAACGGCCAGAAAGACAGGCGCGCTCCGGTGGCCCGCACCGTAACCACCGGCCCTACGTCTACCTTGAAGGAGACGTCTACACGATTGTTTTCGGGGTGATATTGCGGCGGGTTTTCTTCCACATGGCTGGCGAGGCGGTGTTGATGCGCCAGCGCCCGGCGCATGAGCCCGGTGGCGGATGAGATTCGTGCAGCCGTATAAGGCTCTCCGGGTTTGAGCAGTCCGCGGCTAAAGCGCGCGCGCAGCGAGTGCATTGCGTGCAGCAGCCGGGAATTCTCGTTTGCAGTTGGGCCGTCTATCGTTACCTCGGCAACTTTGGCCCGCTTCCCCGGCGCCACCGTGAATTTCAGGTTCACCAATTGATTCGCGTCATCGATTTCTGGTTCGCTGTCGACCCTGGCCTGGAAGTAGCCGTCGTGATGCAGGAAGTCCAGCAAAGCCTTGTCGGCGGCCTCTACCCGGCTCTTGTCGTAAGGATCTTCGTCAGGCAGATCGACCACCTGCAACAGCCGCGTGTAGGAAAAGTACCTCTCGATCCCGGGGAAGCTGATCACGCCGATGTAGTATGCGGGTTCAAGGAGGAAGTCCAAACGCAATCCGGAGAGGTCGGGTACGACGCTTACCTTGACGTCGGCAAACAGGCCGGTATTCTGCAGCGCGGCGATGCTGGCTTTGACCTGCGACTGCGAGTACGGCTGCCCCGCCCTCTGCACCACCAGGTGGCGCAGCGGCTCCATATTGCGATGTGGGTTGCCAACAAGGTCAACAGCGCTTACGTTCTGCCCGTCATAGACAGCCTGTGGCCCCTGGATGGAGAGCTGAGCCGAAGCGGCCGCCGCAATTAGTATGAAGACTAAACCTGACCATCGCATTTGACGGCATATCTGAGTTCAGGATGTACTGCTCCGCCGGCCTTGTCATTTCCCGCCCCAATGCCCCAAGCCGAACTGGTTTCTGATGCATTGCGGGTCTGTGCTGTTGTCAGGAAAAAGCACGCCGGAATGATTTTGGGTGGCGCCGATCTTATCGCTCTAATCAGTGGAACTCTCTCAGCTCTGGCCTTACGCTGGTGGAGTGAAAACCGTCACGCCAGCCGTTTTTCAGCAGCCCGCCGGGTCGCGCCCTACATCTAACCGAATTGAGTAGCGCGCGCGCCTTCGCAGGGTCGAAAATCAATTAGAGAAGGAGATATCTATGAAGGCACTTTTGGCGGGAATCGTTGCCGCAGTGGTGCTGTGCGGGGCGGCTTTGGCGCAAGTCCCCGAGCAGCCACAAAACAGCGGCGCAGCCTCGCAGGCCCGGCAGAGCCCGATGGCGAATCCACCTGCTGCGCAGGCCGGCGGACCACTCCACATCGCACCCGGGAGCGTAATTCCTGTGGAGCTGACGAAAAGCATCGATGCCAAGAAAGTGAAGACCGGAGATGCTGTCGAGGCTAAAGTCACCGAAGACCTGAAAGCCCCAAGTGGCATGGTGGTCGTACCCAAGGACACGAAGGTGGTCGGGCATGTCACACAAGTTCAGCCGCGTAGCAAAGAGCAAAAGGAGTCGCAACTTGGCATCGTCTTTGACCGCGCGGTCGTAAAGAACATGGGCGATGTACCCCTTCCAATGTCGGTACAGGCCATCATCGCGCCGCCCAGTTCGAATACCGATAACAGCTACGGTGGCGGATCGCCGGAACCGTCCCCCGGTCCGGGGCCGGGCGGAATGCCCGCTGGCAACGCGGGCGGCCGGTCGCCGCAGATGTCTGGAGGAATGCCAGCGCAAACCTCCACGCCTTCCTCAAGCAGTGGCAATTTGCCGAGCGAATCGTCGTCGGGAAACAGTGCGCGCCCGCCGATCAATGGAAATACTCAGGGCGTAGTGGGATTCTCCAACCTGAGACTGTCGCCCCCCGCAAACAATGGCGCGGGATCGGTCGTGAGTTCCGACAAGAACAACGTTAAGCTGGAGAGCGGTACCTTCATGCTTCTGCGCGTAAACCAGTGACAGGGTGCTCGCCTTCTGTTCCAACTTATTTTTGTCCCATCTTACGAAACGAAGCCCAGCCAAGGCTGGGCTTCTCAGTGTTTAGTGGACGCGACTCTTGCGCAGCTACTTCTGGCAGGTCTTTGAGATATGTTTCAAGGAGCTGACCTGGATGGAGCGTTCGGCCGAGTTCCCGCTTTGCGCCATCCCGCCACCCGGGGTTTCGCCACTTGCAGAGGCAGTGGCCGTGTTCTCGGTGCCGGTAATCTTCACTTCATGCCCGACGTGCTTGCTCAGAACTGCCGCGTCTCCGTTCAGTTGATAGGTGGTGCCGTTCTTTTCTGTCAGGGTGTAGTTCCCGTCCGAACTGCTCAGACACCCTTGCACCGATGTCGTGCTGCCTGTGCTCGAGGATGTTGAAGTCTTGCTCTGGCTTGCGTCACTCTGTGCCACTACCCAGCAGGCGCCGAGCAAGAGCACGGAAAGCAGCAATAGGTATCGCATACGCAACCTCCATATTCACTTTTGATTCGTCGCGCAACCACCACTGTGCGCCCTCGTTTCCGAGGCCGGCAATACAGGTTTTGCCGGAGGCGAGCCATCTTTTTGTCCGGTGGAGAGTAGCAACCCTGCCCACTTTCGCAGATCGGGTTTCGAGTTTCGGCAGCAGGGAGGCGTGTGTGATAAAGGACCGCTCAGAATTTCAGGGTGAGCGGTAGATCAAGAACCTGGGGAAATAAGGACGATACCAGACGCCATCCGGTACTCGTGTCAGACGAAGTCCGCCGACACCATTTGAATATCAGTCACTTGCATCTCGTAGTTGTCCTGTCACGCCACTGCCAGGAGGCGACGACAGGAATGAGACGATCGGAAGGGACACAGATAGATCCAGGCCACGCCGAGGCCGGAAAGGCGGCGGCGTGGCCTGTGGCACAGATGCTTCACTGCATCACTGCACGATCTACGCGGTCAATTGGACGGACACTTGCCGATTGAGCCCGCGTCGAAAATGCTTGTGATCTCGGCGGCTGACAATGCCCTTCCATACAGCGAGACCTCGTCGAGGCTGCCCTGAAAGAACGAGTCTGTAGCTCTTCCTCCAATGGCAAACCCTGACGAAACCGGGGTGGTAGTGATGGTGGTTGTAGCCGAGGCGACTGGCAGGCCATCTTCGTAAGCCAGCATAGTACTGCCGTCACGCACGAAGGCGAAGTGGTGGAACAGGCCGTCGTTAACCGGCGGCGTATCCACTGTCATGGCTGTGGTCGCGTCGGCCAGGCGGAACCGTAATTGATGGTTGACCGCCGGCTGATACGCGACGCGGAAGCCTGGAGCGACGCCAAAGCCGGCATCGCCGACAACGAACTCTCCCACTCCGCTGCTTAACTCTGAGGTGGTCTTCATCCAGAACTCCACGGTGAAATTCCCCGAGCTGACATCCAGTCCAGTGCCGTTCACCGCTCCCATGGTGATGAAAGACGCGCCATCGAACACAAAACCAGAGCCAACTTCCGCGGGAGCGAAGGTAACGTTGCCGGTGACGGTGCCGTTGTAATCGCCGGTGGCGTCATTCGCGTTGCCTTCTCCCTTCCACCAGCCCACGAGTCCAAGCTGCTGAATGCAACTCTCCACCGCAGGATTGATGCGCAGAATCTGTCCTGCCCCCGCCCCGCCGACGAAGCCGAGGTTGGAGACATATAGGTTTCCGTCCGGCCCCATGGTCATTCCGGTCGGGAAGGTGAGACCAGTCGTGATGGTGGTCAGAACGCCCGTGGAATCAATGTGCACCACGCTACCCGCCCCTACCTGCGAGGGACCCGGGAAGCCAGCCGAGGTCATTGACTCAAGGATGTAGAACCCACCATGGTTGTCAGAAACCAGACCGAGAACCGTAGTCAGGCCTGACGCCCAGGTTGAAAGCGCACCGTCGCGCGTGAGCTGATAAACACTCTCGCTGCCCGGAACGATGGGGAAGGGCCCGAGTGTGCCGAAGAACAGCGAATTGCTCTGTGAGGCAAGCACCGTGGGACCGATCCAGGTAGGGCTGGTGGCAGACACGTCCAGAATGCGCTCGATCCTGCCAGACCAGGGAGAAACGCGATCGATTTCCTGATGGTTTGGATCTACGACGAACAACTTGCCGCGTAGTGACAGCATGCTGTACCAGGTGCCCGAAGGATCAAAGTCGTCGGGATCGGGGTTGGCGATGAGGTGGTGGTCCTCAAAGCGGCTGAGATCCGCCACCAGCTTCCAGTGGCCGTTCTTGCCGACTTTGATCACGCCGTTTGTAGTGCCTTTGAGTCCGTGCGAGCAACCGCCGCCGGCCAGCAAGGCATACAACGTGTCGCCGACAAACGCAACATCGGAAACCCCACTTACGAGCGAGCCCTGGGCAGAGCTGGTTTGGGTAGAGGGTAGATGATCCACAACCGTCGTGACTGTGCCGGAGGAATCGATCCTGGAAATGCGAGCGGTGTAGCCGCCGGAATAGGGTCCGACTGGCGAGGGCACTTGCTGGCACTTTCCGACGGTGGAAAGGGAACCTCCCAAGCCTCCTTCTGCTACGTAGAGATTGCCATCCGGTCCGAATTTCAGTCCTCGAGGGTTATTCAGTCCAGTCGCGAACACAGTGGTGTTGGTTTGAGCTTGCATTGCACTAGCGAACAGAACAAGCAGGCCCAGCACAGTACAGCGACGAAGCAGCGCTAGGGTCATAGGGGAGTCTCCTTAACTCCTAAAAACGGGAGAGTGCATTTTGACCGGCTGGCGTCGGCACAAGAGCCGGGGCCTGGCGGTTTTCCACAGGTTTTCCTAGGGTCGGGGCGAACGGAGGCGAATTATAAACAGGCATCGGCAATATGAAAAACACAGAAGTACATCCCCAAATGGGGCGAAGCCCACGGCTAATCGGCACAATTTCCGCGAATCTGACTGCAAAGTCTGGAGATAGAGGATCAAGGGGCGCCATTTAGCCCAGGAAAGGCTACCTGGCAGGCGGATTTTGGGGAGCTCACCTGGAGGTTTGCCGACTGCGCTTTTCGGCTGATGGTTGCGAAACCGGGTCCGCCTGGCCTGGCTCATGGCGAGCTAAGTGGCGGCCCACGTTGCAGTTCCCGGTCACGCCGGCGTCTCCCACGGTACAATCAACTGCATGCTCGATCTCAGCTTCGTGCGCGATAATCTGCCCCTGGTCGAAGAAAAGATGCGGCAGCGCGGCCTCGATCCCGCAATCCTGAAAGACTTCCGCGAGGTGGACACGCAGCGCCGCCAGGCCATCACCGAGGCCGAAACCCTCAAAGCCCGCCGGAACCGTGCCTCGGACGAAATCGCCAAACTGAAGAAGAGCGGTCAGGATGTCGGCGCACTGGTCGCCGAGATGAAAGACCTGCGGGAGAAAATCCAGGAATTCGAGAAGGCTGGCGGAGAATTCGAAGTCCGCCTGCGAGAAATGTTGATGGGCATTCCCAACCTGCCGCATGAGAGCGTGCCCGTTGGCTCGAGCCCCGAGGAAAATGTTGAAGTCCGCCGCTGGGGAACCGCGCCCCAATTCGGCTTCACGCCGAAATCGCATTGGGAACTGGGCGAGGCGCTGGGTGTACTCGATCTGGAACGCGCCGTGAAACTTTCGGGAGCGCGTTTTGCGGTGTATTGGGACTTGGGCGCCCGATTGGAGCGTGCGCTGGCCAATTTCATGTTGGATCTACACACCCGCGAGCACGGCTATACCGAAGTCCTGCCGCCCTACCTAGTGAACTCGGATTCGATGTATGGAACCGGGCAGCTGCCGAAGTTCGCCTCCGATCTTTTTCGCGTGCCCCACGGCGAGAAAGACCTGTGGCTGGTGCCAACGGCTGAGGTCCCGGTTACGAATCTTTATCGTGATGAGACTTTAGACGACGCCCGCCTGCCTATCTCGCTCACCGCCTACACTCCCTGCTTTCGCAGCGAAGCGGGATCATATGGCAAAGACGTACGCGGCATCATCCGCCAGCATCAGTTCCAGAAAGTTGAGTTGGTGAAATTTTCCCGGCCGGAAGATTCCTATGAGCAACTGGAGAAGCTAACCAACAACGCGGAAGAAGTTCTGCAGAAGCTGGGGCTGCACTATCGCGTGATGGCGCTGTGCACAGGCGATATGGGGTTCTCCTCGGCCAAGACGTACGACATCGAGGTCTGGCTGCCGGGGCAGCACTTGTTTCGGGAAATTTCTTCTTGTTCGAATTTTGAGTCGTTTCAGGCGCGGCGTGCTAATATCCGCTTCCGGCGCGAAGGTAAGGGAAAATCTGAGCTGGTACATACCCTCAACGGCAGCGGCTTGGCCGTGGGGCGCACCTGGCTGGCGATCGTGGAGAATTATCAGCAGGCGGACGGAAGCGTCGTCATTCCCGAAGTGCTGCGGCCGTATATGGGTACGGACCGCATCACAGCGAAGAAGTTTTGAGCGTGGCTGGTGGTAGGAGGTTGAACTAGACTTGAGCAGGGTTGAAACCACTGCCGTTCCGATTGCCCCCGCGGTGCCGGTGAACAAAATCTGGCGCACAATTCGCGGCTACATCCTGTGGTCTTACGAGCGCGGCACCATCCAGTACGACGTCATGGTGACGCTGATCCTGCTCTTCATATTCCTATCCCCGGTATGGATCAACTTCCGCGACAAACCGATTGAGCGCACCCCGCATCCTACTGGAGTAGCGGTTCAGCCCGATGCCAACGGCGGCTTCATCTATCAGATTGATGCCAGCGCGGTCCACAGCAAAGGCGACGACGCTGTGCGTGGCGAATTGCTGGGGATCATCGAACCTATATCGGGAGAAGTGACCATCAACAACGTGGAAGCAGTGCGCGACCACTCCGGCCGAGTTTTGGTGTACCGGGTTTGGGTGCATAGGTAACAAATACTAGAGGCGCGGAGCTGGACGATGCTCTGGAGCAAGTGGCAATCGTGCTGTTTGGCTCTCACATTGTTATGCGGCGTGGCCGTTGCGCAGGACGCGTCTTCCTCAGGCTCCTCGCTGGAGCACATTCTCAACCGGATGGACAGCGAGGCCGCCAATTTCCACAGCGCGGAAGCCAATTTTCAATGGGACCAGTTCCAGCGCGTGGTGGAAGAGACTGACACACAAAAGGGGAAGATCTATTTCCGCCGGGTCGGAAACGATACCCAGATGGTGGCCGACATCACCCAGCCAGAACCCAAGTACGTCCTCTACGAGGAAGGAAAGGTGCAGTGGTACCAGCCGAGAATCGACCAGGTGACGGTGTATGACGCCAGCAAGAGCCGCCAGGATGTGGGCACCTTTCTTCTGCTGGGTTTCGGTGGCGGCGGCCACGAGTTGCTGAAATCGTTCGACGTGAAATTTCTGGGCAATGAAAAACTGGGCGATGTGAACACGGCGAAGCTGGATCTCACGCCCAAGGCCGCCAACATACGCAATCACGTGGAGCACATAGTGCTGTGGGTTGATCCCAATTTGGGAGTGTCGGTGCAGCAGCAGCTGTTTCAGCCTGGAGGCGATTATCGCCTGGCGAAGTATTCGGACATCCGCTTGAACCAGAAGATTTCGGACAACATTTTCAAGCTGAAAACCACCGGCAAGACCAAGTTTGTTTCACCGCAAGGCTAAGATTCAAAAGGCACTAGCCCTGTGGAAGAATTAAAGGCTGAAATTGCCGCTAGCCGCAGCTATACTGCGGGCTGGCGCACATTTCTGCATATCTTGAAGGGCGGAAAGCTCTTCGTGCGCCGGTCTGGGCGGCTATTTCATGGCTAAGGTTTTTACGATTCCCGTACCCCCGAAGATGGGCCGCCGTCGCCGCGAGCACAGTTCCGACCCACGCTACGTGGAGGGCCAGCGCCTGCTGGTGGAAGCTATGAAATATCTGGCGCAATCCGACCCCGTGGCCAACCGTGAAGCGGTGGCGCTGCTCTCCGAACATGTGCGTACCCGCTTCCGCATGACGGACTCGCCGCTGAGCTGAACAGCCTCGCTGTATGTTGGCTAACTGTTTGATCCCACAATGTTTTGTTGTCCCATTCCTGCTGACTCCTGGTCAGGCGGCAGGCACAATTTGCTTGACCGATCCCTGGTGTGACCTTCTACACTTCTTGCCAATCGTAGGGTGAGGAGGGTCCATGTTCCGCCGCCCAGGCCGGGCTGTACTTGCTCTCAGTTCCACGTGTTTGCTCGCTGTCCTGCTGCAACTTCCCGCGTTCGCCCAGAAGATCACCGGCGACATCACCGGCACCGTGACCGACAAGTCGGGCGCGGTTGTGCCCAACGCCACCGTCACGGTGGAAAGCGTGGCGACCGGACAGACCCGCACCGCCACCACGTCGGCCAGCGGCAACTACACTGTGCCTGAGCTGGCAGTGGGCACCTACAAGATCAAGAGTACGGCCCAAGGCTTCAAGACCAGCGCCCGCAACGCCGACGTGGCTGCAGGCGCGGTTACCAAGGCCGATTTCACGATGGAGATCGGGCAGCGTAACGAAATCGTCGAGGTGGAAGGCGTAGCGCCGCTAGTGGAGTTGTCTCCCAACGACAACAACTACGTGGACAGCAAGAAGATCGAGAACGTCCCCCTGAACGGCCGCGACTTCAACTCGCTGCTGGCAATCACTCCGGGAGTACAGCGGGAGCCCGGCGGCGGGTTCCTGGCCATCAGTATCAACGGCTCGCGGACTACATCCAATAACTACTTTATTGACGGCCTCTACAACAACGACCGCTACTACGGCGACTCGGCCATCAATCAGACCGGTATTCTCGGCATTCCCGCTGTGACTTTCCCGCCCGACGCGATTGAGGAACTGAGCGTGCAGGAAACGCCCTCCGCGGAATTCGGCGTAAAAGGCGGAGCGCCAATTCTGCTCAACATGAAGAGTGGAACCAACGTATGGCACGGCGGCGGGACCTGGGTGAACCACAACGGGCTGGGAGACGCGGATAACTACTTCGCGAATCACAATACCGACGATTGCCAAACACCGGGCGAGTGCACGCCCACGAACATACACAACAACCAGTTTCACGCCAACATCGGCGGACCGATCATCAAGGACAAAGCCTTCTTCTTCCTGTTCTATGAAGGACAACGAAACATCTCGGAAGCGGTGAAGAGCCGGAACGTTCCCACACCGGATGAGATCACGGCGGCGGAAGATGATATTGCCGCCAACGGCTTGACGATCGACCCCGTGGGGCAGACCCTTTTGAGTTACTTCCCGACCTCACCCACCGGAATTTTGACCCAGCACACCCCCAGCACTGCCAGCAATAACGAATTCGGCGTGAAGTTCGACTACAAAATCAACTCCAACAATTCTTTGGCGGTTCGCTACATTTTTGGCGACAGCCTGCAAAGCGG
>DATJXG010000181.1:0-6712 GCA_035500455.1 Terriglobales bacterium
CGCCTTTCACCTTGAGGTCGGTGATGACGCGGCGGCGGCCGAATTTTTCGTTGTCGCGGCGGTAGGAGGAAAAGGCGGCGGCGTATTTGGCGTCGTTGAGATAACCCTGGTCTTTGAGGCGGCGGATGATCAACTCCACCAGGGTGCGGCCGTATTCGGTTTCGGCTTCCACCCGCTGGCGAAGCAGGCGCTTCAGCTCGGCTACGGTGCGCATGCGGCGGGCGAGCGCGTTCACGGCATATTCATAAAGCGCGTCTTCGCTATCGATTTTTCGGGGGCGGGGGAAGGCCATGGCTCGAGCCTGCACCCTAAACCATACTGCATGCTGGGGTTAGGGGAAAGAGGCGAGGCGGCGGCTGAGGGTAAGGGTATGTGATGACATTGGAAACTATCTTCCGTCTAAGTACGTATACCTAAACAGAGGAACACGACCATGCTGAACGTAAATGCGGAAAGAACGGGAGATGTGGCGGTGGTGAGTTGCAGCGGGCGGCTCGTGCGTGGGGAGAGCGCGACGGCGCTGCGTAATGCCGTGGTTTCACACAAAGATACGCGGGTGATCGTTCTGGACCTTTCGGAGCTGGAATTTCTTGATGCCGGGGGGTTGGGAACTTTGGTGTCACTGCATCACTGGACGCGGGGGCGCGGGATCCAGCTCAAGCTGGTGAACCCGGGGCCTTTCGTGCGCGATCTGCTGTCGCGGACGGGGCTGGACCGGGTGTTTGATGTGTCGTCGATTGCCGACTCGCTGTGGGTGCTCAGCGGGTCGGACGACGCACAGTGCCTGCAGCGGGTACGGCAACGGGTGCGGGCGATGGCGGTCCGGCGGCCTGAGCTGGTGGCGCACGCCGTTTAGTGTTTTCCGCGGACAGCTTTGTCTGCTCCGGATGGGGGCGCTCTGCCCCTCGGATGGGAGTGAATTTCTGACCGGAACGAAATAGGCGATTAGGCGCGGCAGAGTTTGCGTGCTCGACGCAATTCGCGGGTCACCTGGCGATTTAAGCTTTCTCTCGTCAGAAACAAAAACCTTGAAACGCTGAGTTCGCCGAGGAACGCCGCCGAGGACGCGGAGTTACGTTTGCGTGAACTGCACGCGAATCACTCTATCGGCCGCCGAAGCCGGCGGCCTGCATCTGGTTGCGGGAAGCTTCCGAGGTAGAGGAGATGCCCTGCATGCGCAGCTTGAAGTCGTCGGCGTTGGAGGCATTCTCCAGCGCGGTCTCGTAGGCGATCAACCCAGCCTGGAACAAATCCCACAGCGACTGATCGAAGGTCTGCATGCCGTATTGTGAGGTGCCGGCGGAGATGGCGTCGCGCACGGCGCGGGTCTTTTCGGGCACCAGAATGCACTCCCGGATATAGGCGGTATTGATCATCACCTCCACCGCGGGGACGCGGCCTTCGGAGTCGCAGCGGCGCACCAGGCGCTGGCTGATCACAGCGCGCAAAATGGCGGCGAGCTGCAGGCGAATCTGCTTCTGCTCCGGTGGCGGAAACACCGAGATGATGCGGTTGATGGTTTCCACCGCGTCCAGGGTGTGCAGAGTGGAGAACACCATGTGGCCGGTTTCAGCGGCGTGCAGGGCGGTGCCGATGGTTTCGATGTCGCGCATTTCGCCCACCAAGATTACGTCCGGATCCTGGCGCAGAGAGGCGCGCAGGGCGGCCGAAAAGCTGGGCGTGTCCACTTCCACTTCGCGCTGGTTGACGTAACCCTTCTTGTCGCGATGGAGGAATTCGATGGGATCTTCGATGGTGATGATGTGCTCGGCGCGGGTGGAATTGATGCGGTCCACCATGGCGGCGAGAGTGGTGGATTTGCCGGAGCCGGTGACGCCGGTGACCAGGACCAGGCCGCGCGGCATGTCGCAGACCTGCTCGACGATCTTGGGCAGGTAGAGTTCATCGAGGGCGCGGATTTTGGTGGGGATGACGCGCAGGACCAGGCCCACATTGCCGCGCTGCTGAAAAACGTTTACACGGAAGCGTCCCAACCCGGCGACCCCGTAAGCCATGTCGATTTCGCTGGTCTCTTTGAATTTCTGCTTCTGCCGGGCGGACATCATGCTGAAGGCCATGGTCAGCATATCTTCAGCGCTGACGCGGGGTTGGTCGGTCAGGGGGATCAGTTCGCCGTCGATGCGCAGGTGCGGATAGTTGCCGACCTTCAAGTGCAGGTCAGAGGAGCGCCGCTCCATCGCTATGCGAAGCAGATCGTCAATATTCATGAGACAGGGTTCTAAGGACTGCTGCCATCATCGCTCGGAAAGTCATCCGCCCCAAGATGACCTAAGTAATGGAAGAGTTTGCGGGAATGGGGCCGCTTTTGGCGGGTTTCCCTGGTGGGAGGGGAACCAAAATCTTAGAACGCCGAGGGCGCGGAGGCGAGACTGCGTGGGTTTGACTTAGTCTATGGACTTAGTCCACACTGATCGTTATGGAAGTCAACATCCACGAGGCTAAGACTCATCTCTCCCGCCTTTTGCAGCGGGTGGCAGACGGGGAGGAAGTCACGATTGCGCGGGCGGGAGTGCCGGTGGCGCGGTTGGTGGCGGTCAAGCCTGAGAAGAAGGTCCGGCCTCTGGGGTTTGCGCGTGACGAGGTGTGGATCGCCGACGACTTCGATGCTCCCCTTCCCGACGATCTGCTGGCGGAGTTCTACGTGGGAGAACTGCCGAAACTCGAAAAACCTCCTCGCCGCAGGCGCAAATGAAGTACCTGCTCGATACCATCGTCTGGTTTTGGAGCGTCAGTTCGTTTGAACGGATCGGCATGGCGGGGAGGGAAATACTGGGAAACGGGCGCGAAGAAGTCTACCTTTCGGCGGTTACCGGGCTCGAGGTGTCGATCAAGATGCGCCTGGGAAAGATGCGCCTCATGGCGCCGCCTGCGGAATGCATTCCCGCGTTCATGGCCAAACAGGGCCTGCGGCCGCTGATGGTTACTCACAGTCATGCGGTCAAGGTTTACGACCTTCCGCTCATTCATCGCGATCCCTTTGACCGGCTGATTATTGCCCAGGCGATGGCAGAGGGAATGTGTGTGCTCACGGCAGATCGCGTCTTCGAGAAATATCCGGTGGACGTGCTGTGGTGTGGGAGTTGACTTACGCGCGCGTGAAGTTGCACCGTCAACGCCATGGCGCGGCGCCACGCTGACCGCAGCCGCCGTTTCAGCAGAAACCTTTCTGGGTGAAAACCAGTTGTCAGTTGCCGGTTCTCAGCCGGCGGCCTGAAATGCAGGCAGGGACGCGCCGGAAAATCTACACTCCTACCGGCTGCTTGCTGCTCACTGGAACTGGCGTGAGCCAGCCGAAGCGGTCGGGCTTTTCGCCGCGCACGATGGCGTAGAACTCCTTCTGGATTCGCTTGGTGACCGGGCCCATTTCGCCATTCCCCACGGGGATCTTGTCCACCGAGCGGATGGGCGTGACTTCTGCCGCGGTGCCGGTGAAAAAGACTTCGTCCGAGATATACAGCATTTCGCGGGGAATGCCGGACTCTATGGCAGGGATGCCGAGATCGCGGGCGATTTGCAGCACGGAGTCGCGGGTGATTCCGGGCAGAACCGAGTTCCCAAGGGGAGCGGTCTGCAGAACGCCATTGCGCACCACGAAGACGTTTTCGCCGGAGCCTTCGCTGACGTAGCCATTGGTATCCAGGGCGATGCCTTCGGCGTAGCCGTTGAGCAGGGCCTCCATTTTGATGAGCTGGGAATTCATGTAGTTTGCGCCGGCTTTGGCCATGGCCGGCAGGGTGTTGGGCGCGAGGCGCGTCCAGGAGGAAACACAAACATCCACGCCGCCGCTGCCCTCGCCGCCGAGGTACTTCCCCCACGGATAGTTGGCGATGTAAACCTCAACTGGAGACGTCAACGGGCTGACTCCCAGTTCGCCGTAGCCGCGCAGAATGATTGGCCGGATATAGCATGGCCAGGCACCGTTGGCCTTCACCAGCTCGACCATCGCGGCCACGAGTTCCTCAGCGCTGTATTTGACGTCGGTGCGGTAGACCTTGGCCGAGTTCACCAGCCGCTCCATGTGCTCCTGGGCGCGGAAAATGGCGGGCCCACTGGGCGGAGCGTAGCAGCGCACGCCCTCAAATACGGACGAGCCATAGTGGACCACGTGCGACATGACGTGGATGGTGGCTTTGTCCCAAGGGATGAGCTTGCCGTTGTGCCAGATATGCTCGGTTTTCTGAAGGGGCATGGCTACTCCTGATCAATACAGCTTAACTGACGATTATAGCTGAGTGCGGAAGTGACAAATCTTTGACAGAAAACACGAAAGTCATGCGCTGAGATCTTGAATCGCGCCATCTACGAACTCTGGCCTCGTCTGGTCCAGGGCAAACTTGGGAATTGTTCTCTCTGCTAAAAGCCGACAGTCACTACGTTGGGGCCGGAGGGTAATTCGAATATCGCGCCGGCGGCGCGATTGGCCTGGATTGTGGCAGGTAAATCAAGGACGGACAGGGGAATTTTCCTGGTCCAGAAACCATCTTTCCAGAGATCGCCGGAAACGTAGAGTACCCCCCCGACAATGGAATAGCCCGCGACTTGTTCGCGATGTCCATCGCGATAAACCAGCACCGAGGCTGGGTGGATCGCGGGAGAGGCTTGCGGATGCGCAACCGGGCCATTTGCAGCTTCGGAGTAGTCCACTGCGGCGCTGGCGCCATGCGCCGAATCCCCGCTGAAACGCGCGTAGTGGTCGCCTTGCCACTCGATCAATAAAGGCTCGGCCGACTTGGCCTCCGGCGCGGGTTGGGTAGCCGAAGGAGCGGGAAGAACGATAACAGGAACCGGCGTGGAAACCGACTCGGCCGGATAGCTGGTGAACCAGGGATCTCCCAGGAACGCGGTTCCGTAGGAACCAAAGCCGTGCGAGCCGCGGGCGAAAGGACGGGCAAAAGCTGTTGCTCCGCCGCCGAAACGTCCCCAACCGGACATCGTGGGAGGGGCGCCGCCTCCGGCGAAATTCTGCGCCCCAGCCGAGACCGCAACTGCGGCAAACAGAGCGGCGGCGGCAAGCGTGCGCATAGTCTTCAGTTCACCTGGATGTTGGCGGGCAACATGAAATCGATGCCGCGGTCGTCATTCTCGCGAATGGTGGTTTTCAGGTCCAGATCGGAGAGCGCGATCCTGTGGCGGCGGCCGCCGGACAAATCGTACAGGGTATCGCCGACGATCGCATAGTTCTGAAGCTCCAGTTTGCGGCCGTCTTTGAATACCAGCAGGGTTTGTGGCTGGTCGGGCGCCACGGAGGAAGGCTGGGGTGCGGCGGTTGTTTCAGGAGCGCCGACGCTCGGGGGCCGGGGAACTGTTTGCGCCTCCTGGTTGCCCGGGTAGCTGGGTCCGGGACCGCGGCGGTCAAAGATGGTCGGGCCGCCCAGGTACTCGTCGGGCGGCGGTGCTTCGACTGCGTCCGGCTCGATCACCTCCGGTTCGTAAGGCAGAGCATAGCCGTAGACCGGATAGTAGCCGGAATAGAAGCCGGGGTAAAAGCCCTGGCGGCGATGGTGATATCCCTGAGTATTGACGCAGCAGGTGGTACGAAATGGATGATGGCCGCCACCGCCGCTGAAACCAAAGCGGCCCAGCGAGGTCACGCTTGCGGGCACTCCGGGAGCGAAATTGTTGTGCCCGCCAAAGCCGAAGGAAGTGACCGAGGGCGGCGTGCCGTGGACCTGTGCGGTGAGTGACGGCGGAAGGAGAAATAACATCAAAGCCGCCGAAAGAGAAAGCCTGGCGAAAACCGCGCCCATGGCCGGATACCGCATAACGTAATTATACTCCCGGTCATCAAGGGGGGATGAAGCCTCAAGCTTGGCGGCTCCGATTACGTGATCTCCGTTCTGGCTCAAGCTAAGACCTACAGCAAAGCCTTAAATCGCCGAGGGCGCAGAGAACTTCCGCCGAGGGCGCGGAGATTTGGTCTGCTTTGCGCGATAGAGCTGTCATCTGTAAGTGTGGCTAGTTGCTGTCCCGCCCCCCGGGTGAGGTAGAATACCCGAACCCCGACGCCAAAGGCTGCAATGGAGCACGGTTTGCCGTCCGGTAAGGGGAAAGTGCATCGTCCGGGCCCATGCCAGGGGGCCTCATCCGCAATCTTGAGTCGAAAATCTTGAGTCGAATCTTCGGTCAAAAAATCTGGGTCGAACCGTAACTGAAATGGCGGCAGGAAGTCCGCGTCTCGCCCCCTGGGCTTGAAAGGAAATGACATGCGAGTGAAGGTATTGGCAGCAATGGTTTTGCTGGCGGCGGTGGCGTCCGCCCAAACGTTCCGCGGCACCATCCTGGGCACGGTTACGGATGCCTCGGGCGCAGTGGTGGCGGGAGCCAAAGTCTCGGTGAAGAACGTGAACACCGGACTGGAGCGCACCACGGCAACCAGCGGCGACGGCAGTTACTCTGTGCCCGAGCTGCCGATCGGCACCTACACGGTGAGCATCTCGCAGGCCGGCTTTCAGACGGCGGTGACCAACGGCGTGATCGTGGATGTGGCCACCGAGCGCCGGGTGGATGCGCAACTCAAAACCGGCCAGGTATCGCAGGCCGTCGAGGTCTCGGGCGAGGCCCTGCCTCAGGTGGAGACGACCTCGGCCGAATTGGGGGGCACGCTCACCAGCGGGACGATTGAAAATCTGCCGGTCAACGGCCGCGACTACATGAAGCTGATCTATCTGAACCCGGGGATTGCCGGCTCGCC
>DATJXG010000182.1:0-2205 GCA_035500455.1 Terriglobales bacterium
CTGCCGCAAGAACGCCGCCCGGCGCTGGAACATCATCGTGAACGGCTGAATGCCACTATTGCCCGAAGCTTTGCCGACGAGGAGGAAAAGCTGGAGGCTTCAGTGGAAGACCGCCAGGGGTTGGGTGTTCCGCGCGAAGGCCGGCAGCCGGCGCAGGAAGTGAACAAATGATCCTCAACCGGTCACTGGCAGACTTCGTCGAGCCCTTCATCGTTACTCTGGCCCTGCTGTTCACGGCGCCTTTGTCGGCACAAGCGCAGAACCCGGCCAGTCCACAAGAACTCAACGTCGCAGTGGCCATTGGTGCACCGTTTGTTATGCAACGGGACGGTGCGCTAACCGGATTCAACATCGATCTGTGGAACGCGATCGCGGCGCGGATGAACGTGAAAACGAACTACGTGACCATGCCCGATGCCGCGTCAATTTTCGAAGCGATGCGCTCAAAACGAGTCGAGGTTGTTGCTGCCCCGGCCATCATAACCGCGGCGCGGGACGAAGAGTTCGACTTTTCGGTACCCATCATGCAGGCGGGCTTGCAGATTATGGTGCGCGATTCCGGGCAAACCGCCGCACCAAACCCTCTCCGGGATCTGCTTGGCTTGCTCTTCTCGAAAACGACGCTGCTGTGGCTCGGCATCGCACTGCTGCTGGTTCTGATCCCGGCGCATTTGGTCTGGATGTTCGAACGAGGTCGTGAGGATGGCATCATCAAATCCCGGAGCTACATCCCCGGCATTTTCGAGGCGATCTATTGGGCAATCTCATGCCTGACCGCACAGGCGGAAACCATGCCGCACCAATGGCTCGCACGAACGTTTTCCATTTTCTGGATGTTCGCCGGGGTGGTGTTCGTTGCGTTCTACACCGCGCAATTGACCACGACCTTGACGGTCCAGCAGATTCAAGGATCGATTAGCGGACCTGCAGATCTGCCCGGGAAGCAGGTGGCCACCATCGCGAATACGGTTGCGGCCGATTATCTCCGTGCGCAGAACGCCCAGGTCTCGGAGTTCCCGCAAGCGAGCCAGATGTTTCAGGCCCTGCAAAGCAAGAGAGTCGATGCGGCGGTCTTCACGTCACCCGTACTTCTGTATTACGCAGCACACGAAGGGAAAGGGCTGGTCAAGCTCGTCGGTCCCGAATTCAACGTCTCGCCGATTGCGTTCTGTTTTGAGTTGGACAGTCCCCTGCGGAGGAAAGTCAACCTCGCGCTCCTTACGTTGCGCGAAAACGGCAGCTATCAGCAAATCTACGACAAGTGGTTCGGCAACCCATAGTGACTGGTTGATATCCCTTCAACGGGTCTTTCGCCCTGCGAGGGGGGCGGCGTAACTTCCGACTATCCTTGCTCACACAGCGGCCACCACCATTGCGCGCAGTACGGGTTCCGCGAGTGAAACCGGCGCAGAGTAGCGTGCAGTTATAATGCACGTTATATCGCAGGCGGACGCCGGGCTAGTGCCCCTTGGCGCCGCGCTCGGCGTCGGCCAGAACGCTAAGCGCCACGCCCGAAATGAGAGCGCGCGCGCGTGCGGGCGACAATCGATAGTGATTGCGGAGAAACTCCAGCGCTTCCCACGAGCAGACCATGTGCAGTCGCGTCAGCACTTCCCGTCTTTCAGCCGGGGAGAACGCCTTAAGGGTTGGGCCCAGGTATTCCTTTAGTTCAACCAGCGCGGCGGCCCGTCCTTGCCTCAGCGCCAGCGCCACGTCCGGGTCGACACCCTCCACCATCGTAGCAGTCCGACGAATCGGCATCAGGTACTCGAGCCGGCGCAGATGCCTGTCGATGAAGAGCTTCAGTCTTTCCGCGGCGGACCCGGTCTGCGGTATATCGCGCGAGAAGAATTCGCCGCTCCGCTGCTGGATCTGGCTGAACGCCGCGAGCCGCAGCGTGCGCAAATCGGGGAAATGCTTGAACACTACGCGCAGCGAGAAGCGGCCCCGCTTTGCAATTTCCGCGACGGTTGGCGCCGGAATGCCGGTGCGAATCAGATCTATATAGGCGGCCAGGATTTGCTCGCGGAACTGCTCCCGAATGCGTAGACCCTTGGCGGTTCGCCCATCGATTCGTTTCTTCATCAGTGGTTTCAGCTTCACAAAATAGATGAGCGAGGGCCGTCTGCGCCATAACTTAAGGTGCTGAATCCGTCCTCACATGGCTGATCCTGTATTGTTCGATTCTCCGGTAGAGTTACCCTC
>DATJXG010000183.1:0-13006 GCA_035500455.1 Terriglobales bacterium
GTGAAGTATCACTATGAAGAGGTGAGCCGCACCGGCCCTTATGCGCGCCAGGCTGGAACCTACACGCGCTATGGCGACGTGCGCCCGCTGCTCTCGGAGTTCGACGACAAACTGGTGGTCTTCGGGTCGGGCGAAGAAGTCGCCCTGGAGTTCGATCCGGCGAAGCTGCCGCCGCTGCCCACAGGATGGGCGCGCGACTACTTTTTCCTGGCCAACGGCTACGAGAAAGACATGGACTTCTACGCCGCCCACGGCACTACGGTCGAGCCATTGCCGTTCCGCGCCATGGGAAGTTATCCGTATCCGGGCAAGAAGTTTCCCCTCGACGATGCGCACCTGAACTACACGCTGCAGTACAACACGCGCCAGGTTTCGGGAGATGAGCCACGCGGCTACGCCTTCGACTACGAAGGAGTGAAGGGCTCCGAAGCGCACCGTTAGCGCCTGATCTTTTCCTCCGCGACCTCGGCGGCGCTTCTTTGCGACCTCGGCGTTTTAAGGTTTCGGAGACCAGACACAAAGCAAAGCCTTAAATCGCGGAGCGCAAAGATCTGCGGCCGAGCTCGCCGAGAGAAGCTTGCCGAAGGGCCGTCGATCTTTATCCCGGATAATCTATATTCGAAATGGGTATGACGCGAATCATCCTTATCGGCGCAGGCCGCGGCGGACGGGCGCTGGTGGAGCTGTTCCACAAGGACCCCGGCGTCGAGATTGTCGGGGTGGCCGACAAAGATGAAGGCGCGCCCGGCATCGTCCTGGCTCGGGAACTCGGCCTGCCGGTGGCCTCGAACTACCGAAAATTCCTGAAGGCCGACGCCGCCGATCTCATCATCGATGTGACCGGCGATCCGGACATCAGCCGGGAAGTGTATCGTCTCCGGCCGCAGGGAACTGAAGTGGTTGGCGGCAAGACAGCGCGGTTTATCTCCGAACTTGCCGGCAATAAGGGCCCGGCGAGTTCTCTGCAGGACCAATACCAGCTGGCTTTGCGCGAACTGGAGGCGCGGGCGGAAGGCGAATTTATTATTGGCAGCAACCTGAAGATGAAGGAGATCTCGGGACTGATTGCCAAGGTTGCGCCCACGCCTACCACCGTCCTGATTCGCGGCGAGAGCGGGACAGGAAAAGAGTTAGTGGCGCGGGCCATCCACCGCAACAGCGCGCGCAGCCATCATCCGCTGGTAACACTGAACTGCACGGCGCTCTCGCCATCTCTGCTGGAGAGCGAACTGTTCGGCTACCGGCGCGGCGCCTTTACCGGCGCTTACAGCGATAGCAAAGGGCTCTTCGAAAAAGCCGACGGCGGCACCATGTTTCTCGATGAAATCGGCGACATGTCGCTGGAGATTCAGGCGAAGTTTCTGCGCACTTTGCAGACCGGCGAGATTCGCGCCGTGGGCGACATGCGGACGAGG
Source organism: Terriglobales bacterium (assembly GCA_035500455.1). Taxonomy (GTDB): domain Bacteria; phylum Acidobacteriota; class Terriglobia; order Terriglobales; family Acidobacteriaceae; genus DATJXG01. Next base: position 1,416 of record DATJXG010000183.1, read on the forward strand.
AGCGTCTCGGTGAGGATCGTCGCCGCCACCAACCGCGACCTGGAAGCCGCCATTCGCGAAGGCACCTTTCGCGAAGACCTGTTCTACCGCATCAACACCTTTTCCATCACCCTGCCGCCGCTGCGCGAGCGCATCGAGGATATCCCCTTCCTCGCGGAGTATTTTCTGCTGCGGGCGCGGGCCAAGGTAAACAAGAAAGTCGAGAGCATTGCGCCCCAGGCGCTGTCTCTGCTGAAAAACTATTCCTGGCCGGGCAATCTCCGCGAGCTGGAAAACATCATCGAGCGCGCGGTTGTGCTCACGTCTTCTTCGGTGGTGGAAGCCGAGCACCTTCCCCTTCACGTGCAAGACGTGGTTTCTCTCAAACCTCACAGCGGGTTTATGACGAGCAAGGCGCACGCCATCGAGCAGTTTGAGCGGGGAGCCTTGTCGAGCTATTTGCTCAAGGCCAACGGAAACATCTCCCAGGCGGCGAGACTGGCAAAGATCCCGCGGCGCACGTTTCATCGCCTGCTGGCAAAGCACAAAATCTCGACCCGTTCCTTGCGGTCCTCCAGAATGAGACAATAATGACTCATATGTGAGTCAATAATGTCCACATATTAGAAGTTGCGGCAAACTTCATAAAATATGGCACTTATCTCACGCTTGTCCGAGTTTTGTATGAGACGATAATGTCCCTATTGGGGTGAGAGCCCTAACCCGGTCCTCGCCAAACTTCCCTTTTCTCCATAGCTCCCAAACATAAGAGATAGCAGACACTTAGGAACTCTGCCGTCGCCCGTGCCGAACATCGGGTGCGCGATGGAACGGCAATTGCCTAAGCAGAATGCGAAGGCGGTGACGGCCGGCAAACCAGCAGGGTCAAGTTTTCGGGTCGAGTGTTAAGTGGCATGGGGATGCGGAGCTGCGACGCAGCCGGGCCAACCAGCCCGGTTGCACTCCGCCATCGATCACTGCTGCACCGCGATCATGCATCACGCGGATCAAGCCAAAAGTTCTAGAGGATTTGAAAAATGGCTGGCAACAACAATTCGGGCAAGAAGAAGAGCCGTTGGGCCGCGGGCATTACGCCCTATGCGGAAATGGGTTATTACGATGCGGATTACCAACCCAAGGCCACCGATATTCTTTGTGCGTTCCGGTTGGTGCCGCAGGCAAACGTGGATCCCATCGAAGCCGCCGCCGCTGTAGCAGGCGAATCTTCCACGGCAACCTGGACGGTGGTGTGGACCGACCGGCTCACGCCCTACGAAAATTATCAGGCGAAGTGCTACCGCGTGGATCCCGTGCCCGGCACGGACCAGTACATCGCTTACATCGCTTATGACATTGATCTTTTCGAAGAAGGCTCCATCGCCAACCTGACCTCTTCGATCATCGGCAACGTGTTCGGCTTCAAGGCGCTCAAGTCTCTGCGCCTGGAAGATATGCGCATCCCTCCCCATTACGCGAAAACTTTTCAGGGCCCGGCCCACGGCATTGTGATGGAGCGCGAGTATCTGAACAAATTCGGGCGTCCGCTGCTGGGGGCAACGGTCAAACCCAAACTCGGCCTTTCCGCTCGCAACTATGGGCGCGTGGTTTACGAAGCCCTGCGTGGCGGGCTCGACTTCACCAAAGACGACGAAAACATCAACAGCCAGCCCTTCATGCGCTGGCGCGACCGATTCCTGTTTTGCATGGAAGCGGTGAACCGGGCCATGGCTTCGACCGGCGAGGTCAAGGGTCACTACATGAATGTGACCGCCGGAACCATGGAGGAAATGTACGAGCGCGCCGATTTCGCCAAGGAACTGGGCAGCGTGATTGTGATGATCGACCTCACGATCGGCTACACGGCAATCCAGTCTATGGCCAAGTGGGCGCGCCGCAACGGCGTGATTCTTCACCTGCACCGCGCGGGGCATGGCACTTACACCCGCCAGAAGACCCACGGCGTGAACTTCCGCGTGATCGCCAAGTGGATGCGCCTGGCAGGGGTGGACCATATCCATGCGGGCACGGTGGTGGGAAAGCTGGAAGGCGATCCTCACGCGATTCGCGGCTACTACAACACGCTGCGCTCCAATACGCTCGAGGCCGACCCGTTGCAGGGCCTGTATTTCGAGCAGGACTGGGCGTCGCTCCCGGCGGTGATGCCGGTGGCTTCCGGCGGCATTCACGCGGGACAGATGCATCAGTTGCTGTACCTGCTGGGTGAAGATGTCGTACTGCAGTTCGGGGGCGGGACGATAGGCCATCCAGACGGCATCGCGCAAGGCGCGACCGCCAACCGCGTCGCGACCGAGGTGATGATCCAGGCCCGCAACGAAGGCCGCGACTATCTGAACGAGGGCCCGGAGATCCTGAACCAGGCGGCGCGGTGGTCGCCCGAGCTGCGTAAGGCGCTGGATATCTGGAAGGACGTCACTTTCGATTTTGAATCAACCGATATTCCGGACGCGGTGGCGACAGTCACGGTTGCATAGCGAGGACGAATCATGCGAATCACACAAGGCACCTTTTCTTATCTGCCCGACTTCACCGAAAGCCAGATCCTGGCCCAGGTGCGCTACTGCTTCGACAACGGCTGGGCTTTTTCGGTCGAGCATACCGATGATCCGCATCCCCGCAACTCGTATTGGGAGATGTGGGGGCTTCCGCTGTTTGACCTGCGGGATATGAACGAAGCGATGGAACTCATTGACGGATGCCGGAAAGCCTTCCCCCAGCACTACATCAAACTGAACGGCTACGACCGCACCAAAGGCCGGCAAACTACGATGTTGAGCTTCATCATTCAGCGGCCCGAGGATGAACCGGGATTCTATCTCGAGCGCACTGAGACGCAGGACCGCCGCATTCAGTACACCATTCGCTCCAAGGCAGGAGCGGCGAACTAGAACGCGAGAAATGCCATGCCCAAACTGGAGACCGATCCCGTCATCAGCGCCGCGGCGGCCCCCGCCCCCGAGGAGAATTTCGTGGACGTCGGCGCGGCCCATCGGGATTCCAATCTCGACGAGATTCTGCAGGAACTGGACCGCGAACTGGTCGGCTTGCAGCCGGTGAAGGCCTACATCCGCCGCGTAGCATCACTGCTGCTGGTGACCCGCTTGCGGGAAAAGGTGGGTCTCTCCACTGAGCGTCCCACATTGCATATGTCGTTCACCGGACATCCCGGCACCGGCAAGACTACAGTCGCCCTGCGCATGGCGAAGATACTGCACCACCTGGGATACTTGCGGCGCGGCCACCTGGTAGTTGCGACCCGCGACGACCTGGTGGGCCAATACGTCGGCCACACCGCTCCTAAGACGAAGGAAATCCTGAAAAAGGCTATGGGAGGCGTTCTCTTTATCGACGAGGCCTATTACCTCTACCGGCCGGAGAACGAACGCGACTATGGCCAGGAAGCGGTGGAGATGTTGCTCCAGGCCATGGAGAACCAGCGCGAAGATCTGGTTGTGATTCTCGCCGGTTATCAGGACCGAATGGCAACTTTCTTTCAGTACAATCCCGGATTTCGCTCCCGCGTGGCGCATCACATCAGCTTCCCCAATTACACCTTGCAGGAGCTGACAACAATCGCAGAATCGATGCTGCGCGAGCAGAACTACAGTTTCGACGATGAAGCTCGGCGGGCCTTCGTCGAATACCTCGAGCTGCGCACCAGGCAGCCGCAATTTGCCAATGCCCGCAGCGTGCGCAACGCCGTGGACCGAATCAAACTGCGGCAAGCCACCCGGTTAGTCGACGAGGGTGGCCGCATCGATAAAGAGCAGCTGGCTCGCATTGCGGCGGCCGACGTGCGGCAGAGCCGCGTCTTTCAAGGCGGGCTGGAGGGAGAGGGCATCGCGCCTGTTGTGCGGCCGCCCGGGGGGAAGCCGCAATGACAACGAGAAGAAGGCCCATCCTGCTGGGGATCGTGGGCGACAGCGCCGCCGGCAAAACCACTATTACGCGAGGATTGACCCGCCTGCTGGGCCCGGAGCGTGTGACCCACGTGTGCGCCGACGATTACCACAAGTACGATCGCGCCGAGCGTTCGCGACTGAACATCACTCCGCTGCATCCCGACTGCAATTTTCTCGACATCCTGGAGTTGCACCTGGAGCGCGCCCACTACGGGCAATCCATGCTCAAGCCGGTCTATGACCATAGCACCGGCTCACTGGTGCGGCCCGAGTATGTGGAGCCGCGTGAGTTCGTTATCGTGGAAGGGCTGCTGGGATTTCACTCGCCGGCGATGCGCCAGTTCTATGACGTGAAAGTGTTTCTCGATCCCCCCGAGGATATGCGGCGCATTTGGAAGATCAAGCGTGACACCGCCAAACGCGGCTACGTCGCTGACCAGGTGTTGTCGGAACTGCAAAGGCGCGAGCCGGACTCGCGTGATTTCATCCGTCCGCAGCGTGAATTTGCCGACATTGTGGTGCGCTTCCATCCGGAAAGCGGCGTGGGATCGGACCAGGCCGACGGGCACTTAAATGTGCATCTGGTGTTGCGGCCCACCATCCCTCATCCCGACCTCACTTATCTGGTGGAACATGAGAACGGCCGGGCGTCTGGCATCCGCCTCGAACTGGGGCGCGACTGCGGACGTCCCGTGGAGTTTCTCGAGGTTGACGGCAACGTGAGCCGCGAGCAGGCGGCGCAACTCGAGCAGGCGATTTGGAAGCACCTGCCCGATCTACGTCCGCTGCGCGCCGACCAGTTCGGTGACTACAACGACGGCAGCGAAGTACGCCACAGCGATCCCCTGGCGTTGACGCAATTACTCATCACCTATCACCTGCTGCGCGCCTACAGCAAGGATAGCCCCATGCCGTTCGCGCGGCCGGTTGCCGCCCTGAGCCGGCTGAAATCGGCGCCGCATGAAGCCGGGGTTGAGGCAATCACCAAGCAGTGAAACCCGGCCCCCTTGGCACCTCCTGAACCGCTCGCAGGGCGAAGCTTGCCCGGGTTACATCGTGCTGATCTTGATGTAACGTCCCACATCCGGAATTGACTTGAAGACCACATAGCCGAACAGGAGCAGAGTCGCAACCCCGAGCGCGCTCGTAACCGCCGATAATGTCTTTTTCACAAAAACTCCTCCTTAATCGATGACTCCCTTTCGATGAATCAGACGCTCAGCGAGAAGCCTCAACGGAGCTAAAAACCGGAAAAAGCCCGTCCGATGAAACCATCTGCCCGGGAAGACTTTCCCCGGGTCAGCCCGCGATTTTCCCGCTTTGGGGCGTGATTCGCCCGAGAATCCGCTAGAATATGCGAGGCCAAAAGCCGGCTGACCCTTTCTGCGGCGCGATCGCCGTTTTTCCTACTGGACGCGCCGAGCCGTTCGGCGGCGCGGGAGATTTTGAGAATGGCGGACGTTGAGATTCAACGCGGGCCCCAATCGCCTCTCAGCGAGATGCACGTCCTATGGATTACTGCCGGACTGGGTTGTGACGGCGACACTATCGCCATGACGGCTGCCAGCCAACCCAGCATCGAAGACGTAGTTATGGGGCAGATTCCCTGGATTCCGAAGGTGCACCTGCACAATCCCTTCCTCGCCGCGGCCAATGGCGACGATTTCCTGCGGCCCTTCCGCCAGGCGGCCGACGGCCAGATCGAAAATTTCATTCTTGTGGTCGAGGGGTCGATCCCAAACGAACAAAACAAGCCCGAAGGCTATTGGGCTTCCCTGGGCACTGACCCGAAGACCGGTCAGCCCATCACCACCTGCGAATGGATCGACCGCCTGGCTCCCAATGCGTGGGCCGTATTGGCGGCGGGAACCTGCTCCACCTACGGCGGAATCCATGCCATGGAAGGGAATCCCACCGGTTGCATGGGTCTGCCCGACTATCTGGGCTGGCAATGGAAATCGAAGGCGGGGATTCCCATCGTGTGCGTCCCCGGTTGTCCGGTGCAGCCGGATAATTTCATGGAGACGCTACTGTATCTCCTGTATATGGCATCCAAACGGGCGCCCATGATTCCGCTCGATGAAGCCCTGCGGCCCACCTGGCTGTTCGGCAACACCGTGCACGAGGGGTGCGATCGTGGCGGCTTCTACGAGCAGGCGCAGTTTGCCGAAGAATATGGCTCTCCTCTCTGCATTGTGAAGCTGGGATGCTGGGGGCCGGTTGTGCAATGCAACGTGGGTAAGCGCGGCTGGATGGGCGGAATCGGCGGCTGCCCGAACGTGGGCGGGATATGTATCGGTTGCACTATGCCGGGTTTCCCCGACAAATTCATGCCGTTCATGAATCAGCCGCCGGGTTCGCTTTTGTCATCGACGGCGGTACAAACCTATGGCCGCGCGATTCACGCTTTGCGCCGCTTTACGCAGTCTTCGATGAACAAAGAGCCCAGTTGGCGAAGGCGTGGAGCGGATACCTCGACGCGCCCTTGAGAAGAGCGCTCTTTCCATCGCGCGGATGTGAGATCACTGTCGTTTGAGGAGCGAAATGGTTTCGTTCTCCTGGCCGAACAACGCGGAAGGCGCGAACCGCGAGCAATTGAGGCCGGCTACCGAGCCCGATCTCGACCCTGCCCAGGCCGAAGAAATATTGCAGGGACTCGCGGGCGTCTTCAGCCACAACAATCCGACGCGTGCCAGACGCGTCGTGTATCCGCCTGAGCGGCCGGACCAGGGCTGGCCCGAAGAAGCGCAACTCCCGAACCTGGAAGCGAGATACCGCGCACTGGTCGAACAGATTCCGGCTGTGGTGTTCATGGCCTATCTCGACCGCGGTATCGGCGAAGCCTACGTGAGCCCGCAGATCGAAGCCGCCCTCGGATTTTCGCAGGAAGAGTGGCTGGAAGATCCGGTCCGCTGGTACAGCCACATCCACCCCGACGACAAGCAGCGCTGGAGCACGGAAGCGGCCGAGATGTTCCTGACCGGCAGCCCTTTGCGCTCGGCATATCGGGTGGTAGCGCGCGACGGGCGGGTGATCTGGTTTCACTGCGAGGCCAAGATGATTCGCAAGGAGAATGGCGAGCCGTGGTTCATTCACGGCGTGGGATTCGACATCACGGACTTGAAGCGCACCGAAGAAGCGTTACAGGAGGAGCGCAACGTAGCCTCCGCTATTCTCGATACCGTAGGCACCTTGGTGGTCGTGATGGACCCTGAGGGCCGCATTGTGCGCTTCAATCGCGCCTGCGAGCAGATGACGGGATATTCGCTTGCCCAGGTTCAGGGAAAGTTCATCTGGGAGCTGTTTCTGGCGGAAGAAGTGGAGCGCCTGAAAGCCTCGTTCCAGAACACCCGGACCGACGAGTTGCCGCAGGAGTTCGAGAGCCGTTGGGCGGGCCGCGATGGCAAACAGAGAACGATAGCCTGGTCCACCACGGTGCTAAGCGGCTCCGGCGAGGCTGCCTCGTACATCATCGCCTCGGGCGTTGACATCACCGAGAGAAAGCGGGCGGAGGTCAAATTCCGCGGCCTGCTGGAAGCCGCGCCGGATGCGGTTGTGGTCGTGAACCCCCAGGGCAGGATCGTTTTGGTGAACGCCCAGGTCGGCAAGCTGTTCGGCTACCGGCACGAAGAATTGATAGGTCAGAAACTCGAACTGCTGGTGCCGCAGCGTTTGCGGCGCAGGCATTCCCAGCACCGCAATCACTTCTTCAAAGAACCTCGGGTGCGGCCCATGGGAGCGGGCAGCGAACTCTACGGTCTGCACAAGGACGGCCACGAATTCCCGGTGGAAATCAGCCTCAGTCCCCTCGAAACGGAGGAGGGCGTGCTGGTTTCCAGCGCGATTCGCGACATCACCGAGCGCAAACACCTGGAACAGACCATTCTGGAGATCAGCGCCCGTGAGCAACGCCGCATCGGGCAGGATCTCCACGACGGGCTGGGGCAGCATCTCACCGGCATCGCTTTCATGAGCAAGGTGCAGGAGCAGAAGCTCGCGGAAAAGGGGCTGACCGAGGCGGGGGATGCCGCCAAAATCGTAAACCTGGTGAATCAGGCGATCCACACGACGCGGCAACTGGCGCGTGGTTTGCTCCCGGTTGTCTCCGATGCGCAAGGGCTGATGTCTGCCTTGCAGCAGTGGGCGGGCGAGGTCGAGGAGATCTTTAGCATCGACTGCAGGTTTCAATGTGTCGCTCCGGTGCTGGTTCATGACGACGCCGTAGCCACCCACCTCTACTACATCGCCCACGAGGCGGTAAATAACGCCATCAAGCACGGCCACGCCAGCCACATCGTGATACGCTTGGCCGCCGGCGAGCGGCAGGGAGCGCTCACCATACAGGACGACGGTTGCGGAATGGGCGACATTGCTCCCGGCAACAAAGGCATGGGCCTTCACCTGATGAACTATCGCGCGCGGATGGTGGGAGGTTCGCTGGAAGTGCAGCGGGCGCCGGGCGGCGGAACCATGGTGAGCTGTCTGTTCCCCGTCCTGCTCCCCGAGATTCCCAAATTGTAAGAGTGACATATGAACATGGCTTACAAAGCGCAGAATCCGTCAGAGATCAAGAAAAGAATTCTGGTAGTGGATGATCACCCCGTTGTTCGCCAGGGCCTGGCACTGCTGATCAACCGGGAGCCCGACCTGGTGGTTTGTGGCGAAGCCGAGGAGGCCATGGGTGCAATGCACGTTCTGGCCTCGGCTCACCCGGACGTCCTCATCCTGGATATCTCGCTCAACGGCCCCGACGGTCTCGACCTGCTGAAGAACGTTCGCACCACTCATCCCACCCTGCCGGTTCTTATCCTCTCGATGCACGATGAACAGATCTACGCCGAACGCGCCCTGCGCGCCGGCGCCAATGGCTACATCATGAAACAGGAGGCGACGGAAAAAGTTCTGGTCGCGGTCCGCCGGATTCTGAGCGGTGAAATCTATGTGAGCGACCGCATCGCCAACCGCATGCTACGCCACTACATCACGGGCTCGGGCACAATCCGAAACTCGTCCATTGCCGATCTCAGCGACCGCGAGCTGGAGGTTTTCCGCCTGATTGGAGAGGGCCACGGAACCCGCCAGATTGCCGATGAACTGCACCTTAGCGTCAAGACCGTGGAATCCTACCAGGCGCATATTAAGGAAAAACTGTCGCTGCGCAGCGCCCGCGAACTCATGCAGCACGCCATCCAGTGGAATATGAACGAGAAAGCGTCCTGACGCACTAGCCTGTCATTCATCCGGGCTTCTTCAACTCAAGTTCACTACTGCTAGCGACCTCGGCATGGGGGAATCCCCGATGCGGGCCGTGGTGCTTCCCACGAAAACGAAAAAGTGGCCCTCCCGCTTGTGAGCCTCCACCCATTTCGCCGATGCTACGTTCGTCGTCGTGAGTAGGTACGGCGCGCTTTCAGGTTGCTGTTCGAAGTGAAAAAGGGCTGCTACTCATTTTGTGCCCAGAGCAGGGTCCCCTTCGTAAAACAAAAATTCGGCGGCCTCGATCCTTTAACGGGTTGGTGTGAAAAATAAAGGAGAATCAGCTATGCCAGCGGAAACGGTCCCGTACGGCCGAAAGACTCAGCGGCCATCTCCTGTTGCGGAAGTTCATATTGTGTGGATCACAGCCGGGCTGGGTTGTGACGGCGATTCGGTTTCCGTCACCGCAGCTTCGCAGCCCAGCATCGAAGATGTCCTGCTCGGGGCCATTCCCGGCCTTCCCAAAGTTCACCTGCACAATCCGGTGCTGGCCTACGAAGTCGGAGACGACTTCATGAAGTACTGGTATCTGGCCGAGGAAGGCAAGCTCGATCCCTTCGTTCTGGTTGTGGAAGGCTCCATTCCCAACGAGAAGATTAAGAAAGAAGGGTACTGGGCGGCGCTCGGCACCGACCCCACCACCAAACAGCCCATCACCACCAATGAATGGATCGACCGTCTCGCTCCCAAAGCGCTGGCCGTGATCGCCTGCGGCACCTGCGCCACCTACGGCGGAATTCACGCCATGGAAGGCAATCCTACCGGCGCTATGGGACTGGCCGACTATCTCGGCTGGGACTGGCGCTCCAAGGCTGGCTTGCCGATCGTGAATGTTCCCGGCTGCCCGGTGCAACCCGACAACTTTATGGAAACCGTGCTCTACCTGCTCTACCAGGTCGCAGGACTGGCACCGATGATTCCGCTCGACGATCAACTGCGTCCCACCTGGTTGTTCGGAAAAACGGTACACGAGGGCTGCGACCGCGCCGGCTACTACGAGCAGGGTGATTTCGCCGAAGTTTACGGCTCGCCCAAATGCATCGTGAAACTGGGATGCTGGGGACCGGTAGTGAACTGCAACGTTCCCAAACGGGGATGGATGGCGGGAATTGGCGGCTGCCCCAACGTAGGCGGTATTTGCATCGGCTGCACCATGCCCGGTTTCCCCGACAAGTTCATGCCCTTTATGGATGAGCCTCCTGGGGCGCGAGTCTCCAGTTCCGCGGTCGGCGGTTATGGGCGTGCGATTCGCGCCTTGCGTTCCATAACCCAGAACACAGTGAACAAAGAACCCAAGTGGCGCCATTCGCGTGCGGAACTGACCACCGGTTATCACCCCAGAGCCTACTGAGAATCTAAAGGAGCGATCGAAATGAGCACCATTACTGCGCCGACCAAGGATGTTCCCAGCAAGAAGCAGAACCTGGTGGAAATGAACTGGGACCCGATCACCCGGATCGTGGGCAGCCTGGGCATCTTTACCAAGATCGACTTCGAAAACCGCCATGTGGTCGAGTGTCACAGCACCTCTTCCATCTTTCGCGGCTACAGCATTTTCATGAAGGGCAAGGATCCGCGCGACGCCCACTTCATCACCAGCCGGATCTGCGGCATCTGCGGCGACAATCACGCCACCTGCGCTACCTACGCCCAGAATATGGCGTTCGGAATCAGACCGCCCGCGATTGCCGAGTGGATCGTCAATCTCGGCGAAGCCGCCGAATACATGTTCGACCACAACATCTTCCAGGACAACCGGGTGGGTGTTGACTTCTGCGAGCAGATGGTCAAGGAGACCAATCCCAAGGTTTGGGCCAAGGCCCAATCCACTCCGGCGCCTCACGCCAATCTACACGGCTACCACAAAATCTCCGACATCATGACCGCGCTCAATCCGTTCACCGGGGCCTTCTATCGCGAAGCCTTGGTCATGAGCCGCATGACGCGCGAAATGTTCTGCCTGATGGAAGGCCGCCACGTGCATCCGTCCACTCTTTATCCGGGCGGCGTGGGCACGGTGCCGACGGTCCAGTTGTTCACCGATTACCTCGTCCGGTTAATGAAGTACGTCGAGTTTATGAAGAAGGTCGTACCGTTGCACGACGACTTGTTCGATTTCTTCTACGAAGCTCTGCCGGGTTACGAAGAAGTGGGCCGCCGGCGGGTGCTGCTGGCCTGCTGGGGATCATTCAATGATCCCGACCACTGCGATTACACCTACAAGAACATGACGAACTGGGGCCGTAAAATGTTCGTTACCCCCGGCATCGTCGTGGACGGCAAACTGGTCACCACCGACCTGGTTGACATCAACCTGAACATCCGCATTCTGCTCGGCAGTTCGTACTACGACGAGTGGAAGAACTCGCAGACCTTCGTCAAGGCCGATCCTCTGGGCAATCCTGTGGACAAGAACCATCCCTGGAACCAGACCAC
>DATJXG010000184.1:0-7034 GCA_035500455.1 Terriglobales bacterium
ATTAGGGCAACCCTTTTGACCGCAGAGGGCGCTGAGAACGCTGAGCATTGACAATCCTCCGCGAACTCCGCGTGCTCTGCGGTTATCCACTCCCGCGGTTTAAGCCTTTCCGCCCAACTTCTCGAAGAACAGGCAGATCGACTCAATCCCGCGGTAGAAGTTGGGGATGTGGAACTTTTCGTTGGGCGCGTGCAGGTTGTCGTCGGGCAGGCCGAAGCCCATCATCACGCTGGGAATTTTCAGCACATCCTGGAAGTCGGTGACGATGGGAATGGAGCCTCCGGAGCGGATGAAGACCGTCTGCTTCTTGAAGACGTCGTGCATGGCGTCGGTGGCGGCCTTGATGTATTTGTTGTCCGTTTCCGCCACGCAGGCGGGGCCTTTGCTCCAGACCTTGATGCTGGTCTGAATGCCCTTCGGCGTGAGCTTCTTTACGTACTTCCTGTATTTTTCCAGGACCTCGTCCGGGTCCTGGTTGGGCACCAGACGCATGGAGACTTTGGCCGAGGCCTTTGCCGGGATCACCGTCTTGGCTCCGGGCGCGGTGAAGCCGCCGGGCATGCCGTGGACTTCGAGCGTCGGCCGGGCCCAGGTGCGATAGAGCACCGAATAGCCCGGTTCGCCCGTGAGCACCGTGGAGCCGACTTCGGTCTTGCGATAGTGCTCTTCGTTGAAGGGCAGGCGCTTCCAGGCTTTCAGTTCGTCCTGGCTGGGGGCTTTCACCCCTTTGTAAAACCCTGGTATCAGGATTTTGCCTTTGGCGTCCTTCAGCTTGCTTATGATTTCGATCAGTGCGAACAAGGGATTCGGCGCAGCGCCGCCGTACACGCCGGAATGCAGATCAGTTTTGGCGCCCACGGCTTCGATCTCGGTATAGACCAGTCCCCGCAGGCCAACGCACAGGGTGGGAAGATCAGGGGCGAACAGTTCCGTATCGCAGACCAGCGCGAAATCCGCCTTCAGCCTGGCTTTTTCGTTGCGGACGTATTCGGCGATCGACTCGCCGCCTACTTCTTCTTCTCCTTCGATCAGCACCTTCACATTCAGCGGCAGCTTGCCTCCGTTGGCCTGCATGAGGGCTTCGAGCGCTTTCACTTCCATCCATAGCTGGCCTTTATCATCGACAGCGCCACGGGCGTAGAGATTGTTGTTGCGCTCCGTGGGCTCAAACGGCGGTGAGATCCATTCATTTACGGGATCGGGAGGCTGAACATCGTAGTGGGCGTACATCAGCGCTGTGGGCTTGCCGGTGGCGTGCAACCAGTCGCCATAGACCAGGGGATGCCCCTTGGTGGAGATGATCTGCACATTCTCCAGCCCGATGCGGCGCAATTCGCCGGCCACGAATTCGCCGGCCTTCTGCACGTCGGACTTGTGTTCGGTTAAGGTGCTGATGCTGGGGATGCGCAGAAAATCTTTCAGTTCGCTGAGGAAACGCTGCTGATTACCGCGGGCATAGCTGACTGCAGGAGAGGCCATAATTGCCGTCCTTTCAGGCGCGGGATGCGTCTTGGCGGGGTAGGAAACTTCTCAGTATATACCGGCTGCGGATGTCTGACCGGGTGGCAGGGAAGGCGCGGGGCGGGGCTTGCCCCATCCCTACACGACCCGTTGTCATCCGCGAGCCAGGCGAACGTAGCGGCCCAGATACGCGGCTGCGAACAGGACGATGCCGGCGACGAGGTAAATGCCTGGCGTGCTTGAGGCCGTGGTGGTTCCCATGAAGTCGAGGCCGGGGATGTGATGGGCCGCGCCGATGTACCACCAGACGGTATAGAGAGCCTCGAAGGTTTTGCTGCTTTGCGTCCACACGCCCAACGCCAGGGCAAGCGAAGGGATGAAGATCGCTCCCGCGATCCATGCGGAGAGGCCCATCCAGTTAGCGCTCAGGAGCAGGCGCAGGCCCACACCACCGCCGGCCACGAGCGCAACGACAACCCCCGCCAGCCACGCCGCCGGAAGCTGCCGCTGCAGGGCATGTTGGGAAGAGAAGATGAGCGACTGCGTTCCGTAGCGCGCCTCGCGCGAGCCCATCGGCGACCATAGCAGCGTTGGCCAGACCCAGGCCGCGATCAGAACGCCGCCGCGAGCAGCGTCGAGGGGCGAGGCCAGGCAGGCGATGAATAAGCCGGCGGCTACGGCATACCACCACCAGGAGCGGCCTTTGAGCATCAGGCGCAGTTCGGCTGCGACCGTGCTGAGAAATCTGGTTCTATTTCGGCCACGATCGAGGGGAGCGAGGTGCACCGTCGGCTGCGCCGACTGCGTCGCGGACGCGAAGATCTCCTGCGTGCCGGGAGGCGGAGCTTGCGCGGGTTGCATCGCGGCTGCTCTCCGCCATTGGCGGGCGGGATCGAAGCGATCGAAGAAGGAAGCGGCCAGCAGCGCCAAACCGGCGGCAACAGCGATCCATTCCAGCCGGCTCAGCAAGATCGCCCAGTTCCAGTGCAGGCCAGTCCAGAGGAAATGCTTGGTGGCAGGGTTGCCGCTGCTGCCGGCGTTTATGGAGGCGCCACCCTGATAGAGCCGATCGATCTGGCGCAGGCGTGCCTGCATTTGGCCGAGGACGATTGCGAGTCCCGCGTAGTCGGGGAAATAAGCTTGCTGGTTGGCCCGCCGCGCTTTGTCCACATTTCCCGCACCCAGGGCCAGGAGCGTGATCCAGACAAAAAAGTAAATGACGTTTCCCAGGCCGCTGCGCAGGCCGGGCAGGGTTTCGAACAGGACCGCCAATGCGGCCGTAACCGCCATCGCCGACAGGCCGAATACCACCAGGGGCCCCGCCAGTTGGAGAATGTGGACGTGGCGGTCTTCGCCCTGCAGCATCTGCATGAAGAGGCCGGCGCAGGCCATGATCAGCACCATGGCCGCGAGCACGGCGAAATTGCTGATGGTTTTGGCCAAGGTGTAGAAGGGCTTGCTCATCGGCGTGGTGGCGAGAATTTGCCCTACGCGGGTCTGGCGGTCCCGCTGGATGGTGTTCTTCACCAAGTAGAAGCCGACCAGCGTGAGGAATGTCGAGGTGACCAGCATCATCACGCAGCCCAGCCACGCCGAGTTGTAAATGCCGCGATAGTCGCCTAATTGCACCACGATCTGACCGGCGTAAACCGCGTAGCCCAGATATACCGCGAAGCCCAGCGTCAGCAGAAAGCTGTAGCGCCGGACGCGTTCCAGGAAGTCGGCTCGAACCATGTGGTAAAGCACACGCGCATGATTCATGCCGCGGCCCCTCCGCGATGATGGGAGAGGCAGTAAAGATAAGCATCCTCCAGGTTGGGAGCGGCGGGCGTAGCGCCCGGTGGCGGCTGCGCTGCTAAGACGCGGGCGTGAACGCCATCACTGCGGCGGCTGGTGCTGCTGATGAGATAGCTTTGCTTGGCGGCATTCAGGCCGGCGCTGGGGATGATCCATTCCCAGACTTTGCCTTCCACCTGGAGCAGCAGTTCTTCCGGCGAAGCGTGCGCCACCAGGGTGCCCTGCGAGATCAAGGCAATATCGGTGGCGGTGGCTTCGACGTCGGAGACGATGTGAGTGGAAAGAATGACGATGCGGTCGCCGGAGAGGTCGGAGAGCAAATTGCGGAAGCGGACGCGCTCTTCGGGGTCAAGGCCGGCCGTAGGCTCATCGACGATGAGCAACTGGGGGTCGTTGAGCAATGCCTGCGCGATGCCTACACGCTGTTTCATCCCGCCGGAAAAGCCGCCCAGCGGGCGTTTGCGAACGTCGGTGAGGTTTACCAGATTGAGGAGATCGTCGATGCGGCGGCGGGCAGCGGCCGAGTCGAGACCTTTTATCGCCGCCAGATACTCCAGAAATTCCACCGCATTGAGATTGGGGTAAACGCCGAAGTCCTGCGGCAGGTAGCCGAGAACCGCGCGCAGGAGATTGGGATTTTCCGCTACGTCGCGGCCGTTCCAGGTGACCTTTCCGTCGCTGGCACCTGTGATGGTGGCGAGAATGCTCATCAGCGTGGTCTTGCCGGCGCCGTTCGGGCCAAGGAGACCCAGAACTCCGGGACCGAGTTCCAGGCTGAAGCCGCGCAGAGCGAGAACTTTGCCGCCGTATTGCTTGCTTACGTTGTCGATGACTAGTTTCAAAGTTCCTCCGGCGGCATTTTATCGTTCAGGAATGGAACGAAATCGTCGGGCGAGAAGTTCCGTTGCTGGGCAGGAGCAAAGTCTTAAAACGCCGAGGGCGCGAAGGACTGCCGCCGAGGGCGCTGAGGGCTGCGCGGCTTCACGGCTTAACCCGCCGGCTTGGTGGCTGCAATTACCGTGTAGGTTAGGTCTCCGGAACGGTAAGCGTCGAGAATGATTTCGATGCCCTCGACGAATTCGCGCGCCGCCCGGGGGAGCAACTTCACTACCGCCTTGGCTGCACGGGCGTGGTCCTGGCAGATTTCCCAGGTGCGCAGAACTTCGGCAGTGAGGTCCTCTGTGTTGCTAACCTGCAGGCCGGCAGATCGGGCGGCTTCTGAATATTGGGCCGCAGTCCAGAGTTCGGGGCAGAGAAATGCACGCGCGACCTCGCGCACCCTCAGGCTTTCCATCGAACCTGTCCAGGCGGCGAGCAGGAACCGGCCGCTGGGTTTCAGGGCGGAGGCTGCATTTTTCAGGAATGTCGATTTATCCGCGAAGTGCTCCGACGATTCCATGGCCCACACCAGATCGAATTCGGCCCGGGGAAAGGCAAAGTCGTCGGCGTTCGCGACGACGAAGGCCAATCGGCTGCTTACGCCGGCTTTCTCAGCGGCTTCGCCGGCAATTCGCGCCTGCTTGGGACTGAGGGTTAGGCCTACGCCGCTGCAATTATGCTGGCGGGCAAGATACAGCAATGTGCCGCCGTGCCCACATCCGACGTCGAGAACATGTTCGCCGCCGCGTACGCCTGCCAATCGCGCGCAGAGATCGAGCATGTTCACCTGAGCGGTTGCCGGAGAGTCGTCACCCTGGAAAAAAAGCCCGTGATGAATGTGGTCGCCCCAAAAGGTGCGGTAGATCAGGGCGAGGGAGTCGTAGTGCTCGCGAATTTGAGCGGCCGTGGCCATAGATCAGATTGAGCTGTGCGATCGTCCTTTCGGATTTCCTGTTTTGTCCCAACGCTCTCGCGCTGGGCTAAGCTTGGCCGTCCCATCGCGCCTTAAGAGCAACGCCCACGGACTGTCCATCTCGCGACCGTCGCGGCGATTTAACTTACGACCGCCCATTAAACCGCAGGAGCGAGAAAGCTGAAATGTCATGGCCGGGATCGCCGCCGGTCATCAACTGCGCCATGATGTGCGCGGTGATTGGGGCGAGGAGGATGCCGTCGCGAAAATGGCCGGTGGCCACAAAGTAGCCGAGAGTCGGGGTAGCGCCCAGGATAGGCAAATCATCCGGAGTTCCCGGGCGCAGCCCGGCCCAGGCTTCCAGCAGGCGCGCCTCGCCGAGGCCGGGAACAAGTTTGGCCGCGGAGTCCTGGAGTTGATGAATCGTGTTGGCATCGGTGCGCTTGTCATAGCCGGCATCTTCCAGCGTGGAGCCGACAACGATGCGCCCGTCGCTGCGCGGAATGATGTACACGCCCGGGGCGCGGACGACGTGATGAAGAAGTTTGTGCGGCGTGACCAATGCCAGCATCTGCCCTTTCACCGGACGAGTGGGAAAGCGATGCGGCGAGAGTTGTCCTGACCAGGCGCCGGCGCAGTTCACAACCACAGGAGCCTGATAGGTGGTCTTGCGGGTGCGGACGCCCGAGGCCCGGCCTTCGGCAACGAGGATTTCCGTTACCTCCGCGCCCGAGGAAATATCCACCTCGCGGTGCCTGGCGGCCTTGAGAGTGGCGGCAGTGAGAGCCCGCGGATCGACGCTGCGTTCTTTTACGTGAATAGCGGATTGTTCTCCGGCGGCGACGGCAGGCTCCAGTTCGGCCAGGGGCGCGGGGAAGCGCCCGAGCGACGCGTACGGCGGATCTTTTTTGGCCTTGCCTGCCTGGGAGCCTCGAGGGGCAGGGAAGAGCAGCGTGCCGGCATCGCGCAGGTCGACGTCGATGCCGGATTCGTCCTGCACCTGATGAACGAACTCGGGATACATCCTGGCACTGGTGGTGGCTAAGCCTTGCAGCGCGGCCGGAGTATCGAGCAGGCAGTCGGCGAGCATGCCGCCCGCGGCGTAGGAGGCCTCGTGGCCGGGTTCGCCGCGCTCGACCACGAGAACGCGCGCGCCGCGTTTGCGCAGCGCGATAGAAAGCGACAGGCCAATAATTCCTCCGCCGACAACAATTACGTCCCAGGTTTTCACGCTGGCATTGTAAAGCAGTCGTCGGGGGGGCAGTCGTCAGTCTTCAGTCGTCAGTCTTTCAGTCGTCAGGTCTCGTAGCGGAGCTCCTCGTTATCCCCGGCCATTCTTTCCGTTCTCGGAATCTTCCCTAGCGCGTCCTTCGTAAATCGTCCTGGACAAATCGTGTCGACGCCCGACTGCCTTGTTGGCTGAAGACTGACGACTGAAGACCGACGACCGACGACGGAAGACTGCCTACAGCTTGCTCAAGTAGTCCGTAATCTCTGCTGCGTTCCAGTTGACCGGGCCGATGAATTTGCGGCGCATGATGCCGTTGCGGTCGATGATGTAGGTCTCGGGATACTTGAAAGTGCCGTAAAGTTGGCTGCTTTTTTTGCTATCGTCGCGCACGGTGAGCAGATCGACTTTGTAGTTCTTGAGGAACTGGTGGTAGGCGGCGCCGTCGTCGTCAATGCTGACGGCCAGGACTTCGATGCCTTTGCTGCGCATCTTCTCCTGCATCTGCACCAGGGAGGGCATCTCGTCCACGCACGGCGGGCACCAGGTGGCCCAGAAATTCAGCACTACGACGTGGCCGCGAAGCTGGCTCAGGCTCACGGTGCGATCGGCGTCCTGGACGGTGAAGTTGGGCGCGGGGCTGCCAATGTGCGGGGGTTTGCTGCCGCTGTAGCAGCCGGCGAGGATCAGAAGGAAGAGTCCCAGGGGGACGAATGCGGGTCGCACACAGCTATAATAACCAATTCAGACCATGGC
>DATJXG010000185.1:0-2462 GCA_035500455.1 Terriglobales bacterium
GATGATGGGCACAGGAGCGCGTAGATGTAGATCCGTCAGTGCTTCGCGGTTCGTTGGGTGATACTGAATGTCCACTCGAGTCCCCGACACCCGGCCAGGTGTACGACTTCTCAGTGGAGGCGCGTGAGGTTACGAAGGAGCGAATCGCCGTCCTGCGTCACGCGAGGTCGCACAGCCCCGCCGGCAAGCCTCTCCATGGTGACAAGCTGACGTTCAAGCAACGTATCAAGTTCTTCCCGTTCGGCGATGTGGTCGGCTGAATCCCTCACCAGCATCAATGTCGCAAATTCGTGAGCGCTGAGCATGCTTGCCTCCTGGTAGCTTGAGCAGGTGCTGTATGGATTGCGTCGGCCAAGGCGCCCGCTTTTGGCGTCGCTTGCCGGTGGCGCACTCGCTGCAATGGCGTGGGGAGTTGATGGTAGGGGGAACGCAGCGACGCGGCAATCCAGGGGCGTCCCGTATATCGGGGCGATTGGGGGGGCGTTTGCCGCGCTGCAACAAATGCGATGGCGATCATGCGAATTCGTGTTGCCGGGGGCCCTGCCCTAACGCTGGTGGGACCAAAAGTTCAGGGACACGGTTCTGCGGGGACAGCGACGTCAAATTACACGTGCATGTCGGCAATGTGAACGACAGCATACGATAGCATTCGACACGGGTCATGATGCTGGAGGGTCACCGCTTCACCGGTGTCGCGCTTCCCGTGTAGCCATGTACGCGTCGAGCAGGCCTGCATGCAGGCGACTGAGATGCTGGCGCAAGCCGACCAGTTCGTGCTGGTTGCCTTCGTGCTCCCAGCGCAATATCCCGCCCAACAGGGCCGTCGCGCGGGATGCCGCCTGATCTCGCTGCACGCGTGCCTCACGAAGGCGGGCCGCGAGGGCTGGCTTGACCACCAGGAGCCACGCGGGGAGCCACGTATTCGTCGACCTCTCCGGCACCCGGAAAATCGGCGTCGCGAAGCGCCGCCGCAGCGCGTCAAGCGAAGCGTCTCCACGGATGGGCAACAATGCAGCGAACCGCGCGGGCGCGAGCCAAGCCAGCTCCGCGAGCAACGGCCACGCCGCATCCAGTCCGCCAGTGCGGTAGCGCGCCTCCGTTATCCCATGTGTGCAAGGCCGGGAGGCGCCACCATAATCAATGGCTTCGACCGCGTCACGGGCCGCTGCCCACTCGCCCGCCAGAAGCCGCAGCGGTGCGGCGTGACTTTCGGGCTCCCGAACCACTGACAAATCCTCTTGTGAGCTAGCTTGGATCTTCCGCTACGCGCCCTATACTAGAAGTGAGCCGCGCGGAAGCCGGCCCTGAAGCAGTAAAGGACGGGAAGCTCCGTTCAATGGGGCGCGGCAGCGGGGCCACGGAAACGCCTGCGTGAACAACGTGGGCGTTTTCTTTGGGCACTTTTTGATGATTAATCACATAAAGACGGAAATCGACCCATCTTCACCTGGAGATACGATTTCGCGCAGTCATCAATCCGTTTGCTGCCTCACCTGCTGCGGTAAAACGTACGAATCGTTCGAATGATCGTCGGTCCTCGTAGAACCGAGCTTGCCCGAGGTGAGCATAGAACGTTAAGTTCCCTCCGCACCGAACCCATCCAGCATTTCATGCTGTTCCGCGCCTGTGAAGCGAGTCAGGAGTTCCTCTATTTCGCGATTCGGGATGCGCCGGGCCGCCGGTCGCCCGCCCGCCCCGCCTGATGGCGGGCGCGCGCAACGCTTTCCTTCGTGGCGGCCCTGCGAGCGCTAACTTCGAAGATTGAAAAGCCGCAGCAACTCGTCACGCAACTCCGAGATATCCAGGACATGCTGCGCCCGTGTCACTGCCACATAAAGGAGGCGGAGCTCATCGTCGTCCGGCATCGGGCTGCCGTCGGCCCCGCGCAGGCGGAAATCGTTGGCAACCTTGACCCGCTTCCATTCGAGGCCCTTCGCGCGGTGGATGGTCGAGATCACATAATCGGCGGTGCCTTCCTCCGCCGAGTGCTGCGCCAGGGCTCGCAGATAACCGGTACCCAGCTCGTCTACGATCCGCACGACCGGCAGCAGGTCCTGACCAAATGCACTGCGCGCAAAGGACTGTACGTCGCTCCAGGTCTCGAACAGCGAAAACGCCGTGGGGCGGAACGCGCGCTGGCCGGCCTGCAAGCGGTCAGCGCCATCAGCCCAGACGAGAATCTCGGCCGGACTCATCCGGATCGCCGGTCGATGTCCCGCCTCGAGTCCCGCGGCAAACTGCCAGATCGCCGTAACGTTCTTCCGGCACAGGATCGCGTCGACCGGTGGCGCCAGCGCGGGATCTTCCACCATGATCGAGCCGATGGCTTCCTGTCCCCGCATGGGCGTGCGCTCACCGAGCAGTGCGAGCAGCCGGCTGGCGAGCGCCGCGAACGTGGCGCCAAAGCGGAACGACTCCGTGAGCGCGCATTCGGGCGCGTCGATCTGCGCCATCGCATTGAC
>DATJXG010000186.1:0-24792 GCA_035500455.1 Terriglobales bacterium
GCAATCCGGGCCGCAGCCTTTGAGGCGAAACGTGTGTCGTAGCCGACGACCACGCCGCGCGTGTGATCCTCATGCTTGAGGACATAAGAAGCGATGGCGGCAACCACGCGACGCACATTGTCGAAGGTGAAATCGTCAGCAATGACGGCGCGCCAGCCGTCGGTGCCAAATTTGATGGGGCAGTCGTTAGTCATCAGTCGTCGGTCGTCAGTCGTCAGCCCAAGGCCCATGCCTGCTAACGACTGACGACGGGTTTAAACCAACTTGTACAGCTTCTTCTCGTCCAGATACTTCACCACTTTGCCTACATCCTGAGCGTGTTGGCGTGTTGTCACCAGCAGCGCGTCGGCGGTTTCCACCACCACCAGGTCATTTACTCCGATGGCGGCTACGAACCTTCCCGGCGCGTGAATATAGTTGCCGCTGGAGTTCAGGGAAATGACGCCGTTGCTGACGATCAGGTTGCCATCGGCCGCCTGACTTTTCGCCGTGTGGTGCTCGTGCAGGGCAGTCCAGGAACCCAGGTCATTCCAGCCGAAGCCGGCGGGCAGGCAGATGATATTCGATTTCTCCTCGCCCTTGGTGGAACGCGGCTCCAGCAGGGCGTAGTCCACGCTGATGTTCTCGCACTTGGGATAGAGGCGCCGAAGTGTGGCAGCGAACTTGCGTGTGCCGAAGGCAGCCGCGATCTGTTCCAGTACAGCGGCGGTCTTGGGCAAGTGCTCGCGCAGCGCGCTCGCCAGGGTGCGCGCGCTCCACAGGAACATTCCGCTATTCCAGTAGTAATTGCCCTCCCGGAGGAATTTGGCAGCATGCTCCGCATCGGGCTTTTCGGTGAATCGGCGGACGCGGGCCGCACCGCCGTCAAACGCCGAGCCAGCTTCAATGTAACCGTAGCCGGTCTCCGCCCGCGAAGGGCGGATCCCCAGAACGACAATGTTCTCGTCCGCCGCGGCGATCTCCACTCCGTGTTGCAGCACGCGGCGGAATTCTTTTTCATCTCCGATGACATGATCGGAAGGAAAAAGCCCGAGGACCGCATCCGGATCGCTACGCAGCAGGATGAACGCCGCCAGCCCGATGGCCGGTGCGGTGTTGCGCCCCACGGGTTCAGCGATGATCTGCGGCTTCGGCAAACGGGGCAACTGCCGGCCGATTTCCCGCCGCAGGTCGCCGTTGGTGATGACCCAGAAGCGCTTCGCTGGGGCTAGCGGCAGGAGGCGGGAGACCGTTTGCTGGATCATGGTGCGCTTGCCGTCGAGCGCCAGCAGTTGCTTGGCACGCCGCTTGCGGCTCAACGGCCAGAAGCGCGTGCCGCGTCCACCGGCCAGGATTATGGGATAGAAGTTTGGATTTGTGGCAGACATGATTCGCGGCTCGACGAAAATTGCGAGCGGTTACATCCTGGTTGCCGGTTCCGGCAGCGCCTCTCCAGGCACATAAGCCTTCAGGAACTCTACCTGCCACTGCGGCCGGACACAAAACTCGCCGAGTTGCGCCGGCACGATGACGGCGTCCCCCTTGGCCAGCATCACCGGCTCAACTCCCTTTGTTTCGATGAGGCCGCAGCCTTCCACGGCTACCAGAATCTGCGCGGAACTCTTTCCCGAATGACCGAGGGTGGCGAAGTCGTGGGCCTGCTTCATCTCGTACCGGTCAACCACAAAACATGGGGAGGCAATCAGCGGCGAGACGCGGTCCACTGAGCCGTTCAGGCTCACCGGGGCCGGCCGCAGCACTTTGCCGGAAGGAACTTTTTCCTTGATCGCCGCCAGTCCATCCTTCAAATGCAGTTCGCGCGGGCGGCCGTAGTCGTAAAGGCGATAGGTCGTGTCCGATTGCTGCTGCGTCTCGACGATCACCGCGCCCGGCCCCAGGGTGTGCACCGTGCCACCCGCAACATAAATCATCTCGCCGGGGAAGACGTTGATCCAGTTCAGCAATTCCTCCGCCTGCTTCGCCTGGATTGCCTGCTCAAATTGCGCGAGCGTGACTCCAGGCTTCAACCCGAGTCCGATCTGCGCCCCGGGCTTGGCATGAGCCACGTACCAGCATTCGGTCTTGCCGTTGGGAAGGCCGGCGCCGCGGGCAAATTCGTCATCGGGATGGACTTGCACGGAAAGTTTTTCGTGAGGGAACAGAAACTTCAGCAGCAGAGGAAAGCGCCTGGCATCGACGGCAGAATCGCCGGTCAGTTCGCGTCCGTAGCGGCCACTGAGTTCAGCAAGAGTCTTTCCCTCCAGCGGGCCGTTTGCCACGATGCAGGCATCGCCGGTCAGCCAGGCTTCTCCAATGCGCTCCGCAAAACTGTGGTTGGGATAGATGGGGGACAGTTCGAGCCCGCCCCAGGGGCGGGGATCGAATGCCGGCGGCATCAATAATGGATAGAGGTCGCTCATGCGCAGCCGTCGGTCGTCAGTCGTCGGTCTTCAGCATAAAGCCTCTAGCCCGGCACGGGCTCATCGGGCTAAAGGCTTTTCCTGAAGACTGAAGACTGGCGACTGACAAATCACAGCGACGCCAGGAACCGCCGCATGCGCTCCAGTCCGCGGTCGAGTTCGGCTTGCGACGTAGCGTAGGAAATGCGGATGTGCTCACGGGTTCCGAAGCCCTCGCCGGGTACCGCGGCAACGTGAGCTTCACGCAGCAGCTTGCCGGCCAGGTCTGCCGGAGAATTTACGCCGCCTCGCCCGAAGAATGCCGCAATGTTGGGGTACACATAGAATGCACCCTCGGGCAGCGTGCACTTTACGCCGGGGATCGCGCGCAGGCCGCCCACCACGTGGTCGCGCAGCCTGATGTACTCCACCCGCATCTCTTCCACGCACTCCTGGGGGCCTTTCAGGGCGGTTACGGCGGCTTTCTGCACAATCGAAGTTGGGTTCGACGTCGATTGGCTCTGCAGCTTCTGCATGGCGCTGACCACCGGCGCCGGAGCCAGTGCATAGCCCATGCGCCAGCCGGTCATGGCGTAGGTCTTGGAGAGGGATCCGATAATCACCATGCGGTCGCGATACTCGCGCAGCGAACCTACAGAGAAACGCCGGTCGGTATAGTTCAGATAGACGTAGCATTCGTCCGACAGCACCCAAATGCCACGCTCGGCTGCCATCTGCACGACCGCACTGAGGTCGTCAGGAGACATTACCGCGCCCGAGGGGTTGGATGGCGAATTCAAAATGATCAGCTTGGTGCGCGGCGTCACCAGCCGCGCCACCATTTCGGCGGTGATACGGAAGCCGTCGGCTTCGTCGGTTTCCAGCAGCACGCAGTTGCCGCCGGCGTAGCGCACGATGTCTTTGAACGAAACCCAGTAGGGCACCGGCAAGATCACCTCGTCGCCGTGATCTACCAGCACCTGAACGGCATTGAACAGAGCATGCTTGCCGCCGACCGAAGCGACCGTTTCTTCGCGCCGGTAGTCGGAGTCGAAATCAACCGCGTGGCGGTGCACGATCGCGTCGCGCAGTTCCGCGGTTCCCCCGACCGCCGTGTACTTAGTAAAGTTGGCATGAATCGCGGTGATCGCCGCTTCTTTGATGTGCTGCGGCGTAGGGAAATGCGGCTCGCCCGCGCCAAAGTCCACCACGTCCACGCCCTGCTGGCGCAGCTTGTCGGCTTCCGCCACTACGGCCATAGTGGCCGAGGGCTCGATGCGGTTGATTCTTTCGCTCAACTTCAGCGCCGGCACTGCTTCGGTTACTGGGGTCATACTCTCCTGCTTTCGTCGGGTTCTACGCTCACTTCACTTCTCTAAGGCCGCGTCCAGCTTCTCGTGCAACTTCTCTTCCACCAACTCTGGCACCAGGCCCTTGATGGAGCCGCCCAGGTGGGCAATCTCCCGCACCAGATGCGAGCTGAGATAGGAATATTGGTTCGACGGCATCATGAACACGGTTTCCAGCTCGGGCCGCAGCTTGCGGTTCATCAGCGCCATCTGCAGCTCATATTCATAGTCGCTCAGGGCGCGAATGCCGCGCAACACGGCGCTGGCGCCGACCTGGCTGGCGTAATCCACGGTCAGCCCGTCGAAGGTGTCCACGCGCACATTGCCGAAGTCGGCGGTCAGAGCTTCGATCATTCCCCGCCGCTCCGCCAGGTTGAACAGCGGCTTCTTCTCCGGATTGCGCAGGATCGCGACCACCAGTTCGTCGAAAATCTTGCTTCCCCGCGCGATCAGGTCCAAATGCCCGTTGGTCGGAGGATCAAACGAGCCGGGATAGATGGCGATGACCTTGTTCAATGGCCCTCGTGGCAGCCGGGACAGAGCTCGCCCAATGCAAGGATTCTAGTCGGCGGGAAAGCAGGTTGGCAATGTGGGTATGGGGGCGGGTACATCACAGCAATTCAGATGTAGCCGTCCCGGGGCCTTTCCGTGGGATGCCGAACCCCAATTCCTAAAACGCCAAGAACGCAAAGAACATCCGCCGAGTTCACCGAGGCGAAATTGGAACCTGTCTCATCTGTATACGGTACCCGCCGCGCTCCCGATTTGATATGTTTGAAATTCTCTTTGCAGGTGAATCGCAGGTGAATCAATGACGAATGCTTCCAAACTATTCCGTTCCGCGCTTGTGCTTTGCGTGCTGATAATGCCTGCCGTCTGGCTGCAGGCGCAATCGTCAGATTCGGCTGGGTCAACCGGCGCCTCCGCTCTCCCCTACACGCCCAGCCTCGACCTCGATTCCATGGACCGCGCCGCTGACCCGTGCGTGGATTTCTATCAGTACGCCTGCGGCGGCTGGATCAAAAGGAACCGCATCCCTGCCGACCGCACCGCCTGGGATGTTTACTCCAAGCTGCATGAAGACAACCTAGCATTGCTGCGCAACATTTTGCAGCAGGCCGCCGCCGCGAAAGAGCGCGACGCCGTCACCCAGAAAGTTGGCGACTTCTACGCCGCCTGCATGGACGAGGAGACGGCCAATAAACGCGGGCTCTCAGCCCTGCGGCCGGAGCTGGATTCCATCGCCTCCGTGAGATCGAAAAAGGATCTGGCCACGCTGGCGGCGAACCTGCAACTGATGATCGCGGGCAGTTCGATCATGTTCGGCGCCGGCTCGCAACAGGACCCGGACAATACCGAGCAGGAGATTGCTGTTGTGGATCAGGGAGGCATCGGCCTGCCCGACCGCGACTACTACACCAAGACCGACGCCAAATCGAAGGAAATCCGCGAACACTACCTGCAGCACGTGCAGAAAATATTCGAGATGACGGGAGACTCGCCGGCGGTCGCCAGCAAGAATGCTGCCATGGTTATGCGCCTGGAGACGGCGCTGGCGGAGGCCTCCTGGACCGCCGTGGATCGCCGCGATCCCTACAAGCAAAAGCACAAGATGACTCTGCCGGAGCTGAACAAGCTGGCGCCGAATTTCGACTGGAGCGCATTTTTCCAGACTGCGAATGCCCCCAAGTTCGAAATCGTCAACGTGAGCGCGCCGGCATACTTCAATGAATTGAATGTCTTGCTGGCGAAAGAGCCGCTGCAGAACTGGAAGAATTATCTGCGCTTTCAACTGGTGAATTCGTATTCCCCGTTTCTCTCTGCTCCTTTCGTGCAGGAAGGCTTCGACTTCTACCGCAAATACTTACGCGGAGCCGAGCAGATGCAGCCCCGCTGGAAACGATGCGTGCAATACACCGACAACAACCTGGGCGAAGCGCTGGGCCAGGCCTATGTTCGCCAGGTGTTTTCGCCGGAGCTGAAGCAAAGCACCCTGCAGATGGTGGCGAACATCGAGCAGGCTATGGAACAGCGCATCGACCAGCTCGACTGGATGAGCCCGCAGACCAAGCAGCAGGCGCTGGTGAAGCTACACGCCATCCGCAACAAGATCGGATATCCCGACAAGTGGCGCGACTATAGTCCCGTGGCCATAAGCGCCAACGACTTTGCCGGCGATGTGCGCAATGCCATCGTGTTCGAGTCGCACCGAGAGATCAACAAAATTGGACAGCCGGTGGACCACAATGAGTGGTTCATGACCCCGCCCACCGTGGATGCGTATTACGATCCGCAGATGAACGACATCAATTTCCCCGCCGGCGTCCTGCGGCCGCCGCTTGACGATCCAAAAATGGATGCCGCCCCTAACTACGGCGACACCGGCTCGACCATTGGCCACGAACTGACTCACGCCTTCGACGACGAAGGCCGCCAGTTTGACGCCAAGGGCAACCTGCGCGACTGGTGGACCAAGGAAGACGCCGAGAAGTTTACCCAGCACGCGCAGTGCGTGGTGGACCAGTACGCCCAGTACATCGCGGTGGACGACATCCACATCAACAGCAAACTGACCGAGGGCGAAGACGTAGCCGACCTGGGAGGAACGATTCTCGGCTACATCGCCTGGAAAATGGCGACTAAGGATCAAAACCTGCAGCCGCTTGGTGGCCTCACTCCCGATCAGCGCTATTTCGTCGGCTTCGCGCAGTGGGCGTGTGGAAGCGCGCGTCCGGAGCAGTTGCGCGATTGGGCCATCTCCGATCCTCACTCGCCGTTGAAGTACCGCGTGAACGGCGTAATAGTGAACATCCCGGAGTTCGGGGAAGCGTTTTCCTGCAAGGCAGGTCAGCCAATGGTGAAGGCCAAGGACAAGGTGTGCCGGGTGTGGTGAAGGTCCTGTTCCCGAATTTTCTCTGCGCGCTCGGCGTCCTCTGCGGTTGGATTTCGTCTTGTGGGCAGGGAAGCTAACTCTTGGGCGCTTGCAGCTTCATTCTGCGGTAGCCTAGTAGCCACATGATCGCGCCAAACACCAACAGGGCGATGCCCCACCACAAATTGATGTTGATCCCCAGAGACCGTCCATAGATCGACTTGTCGCCGAAGGCGCCGAATAACAGCAACAGCAGTCCAAAGATCGAGAACAATGTGCCGATCGGCAGCCGGATATCAAGCCCCATGGCGTCCTCCTGGTTTCTTCTTACGCTTTCGTCGAACCCTTTCTTCTAACGAAAGATGAAATTCAACAGCGCGGTAGCGGCGAGCACCACAATTCCAAGCGTCACCGGGCGTTCATACCACTTCAGATGTCCTTCTTGCGGCTTTTCCGTCAGCGAGTACACCAGCCCCACCAGTTCCGAGTCTTTGCGCGGCTGCGTAGCCAGGCTCACCACAATGGTGATGACGAAGCATGCACTCCAGGCATAAATCGCAGTCCAGAAATTCTGCGCCATCTCGCTGGGATAAGTATGCAGCATCGCCATCCAGCCGCCCTTGATCCCGGCGACGGCGCCTTCGGGAATCGTCAGCCCATGGTGGACGGCCGCGCCCAAAGTTCCCCCGATCAGTCCGATAAACGCGCCGTGGCCGGTAGTACGCTTCCAGAACATGCCCAGCAGAAACGTGGCAAATAGCGGCGCGTTCACGAACGCGAACACCAGCTGCAACATGTCCATGATGTTGTTGAAGTGGTTCGCCATGTACGCTGCCGCTACCGAAAGCGCAATGCCCCACAGCGTGGTCATGCGGCCCATCCATAGATAGTGGGCGTCGGTGGCGTCCCGTTTTATGTAGGACTGGTAAATGTCGTACGTCCAGACCGCGTTGAAAGCGGTCACGTTGCCCGCCATGCCGGACATAAAGCTGGCCAGCAGCGCAGTGAGGCCCAGGCCAAGAATCCCGGTGGGAAAGTAATGCAGCAGCATGTTGGGAATTGCCATGTCGTAATCGAGCTGCGGCGCGCCGTTCTTATCCAGGATGGGCATTCCCGAGCTGGGGTCCAATTTCGCGGGAATCAGGCCTTTCCCTCCCACCACCGCGGCGGCTGAGGTGGAATTGCCCGCCAGGCCGCTGAGGTCCTGCGAAGGCAGGGCAATCGCAATCAGTCCCGGCAGGATCACCAGAAAGGGGAATAACATCTTGGGGAAAGCCGCAATCAACGGCGTGCGGCGGGCGGAACTCATCGAGTCCGC
This sequence comes from Terriglobales bacterium, assembly GCA_035500455.1. Taxonomy (GTDB): domain Bacteria; phylum Acidobacteriota; class Terriglobia; order Terriglobales; family Acidobacteriaceae; genus DATJXG01. The sequence goes on from DATJXG010000186.1 coordinate 7,918, forward strand.
CGCCATGGCGCGCTGAATCACTAGGAAGTCCGTACACCAGTAGCCAAACGAGAGCACGAAGCCCAGGCCCATCGCCAGGCCGAACCACTCCACCCCCAGGCGATTGGTGTGCGGGCTCGCCATGCCCATCCAGGAATGGGTGTAGGAGGGCCCGAGTTGCGCCTTCAGCCCACTCCAGCCGCCCACGTTCTTCAGGCCCAGCCACACCAGCGGCAGAAACCCGGCGACGATCAGAAAGAACTGAACCACCTCGTTGTAAATCGCACTGGTGAGGCCGCCCAGAAGGATGTAGCCGAGCACCACCAGCGCGGAGATGAGCAGCGAAACATGGAAAATCCAAGTCTGCGGCAGGCCCATGTGCTGGAAGGGCGCGTCCAGGAAGTGCAGCGCCTGGATCAGCTTGGCCATGGCGTACATGGAGATGCCGGAAGAAAACACGGTCATCACCGCGAAGGAAATGGCATTGAGAGCACGGGTTTTCTCGTCGAAACGCAGCCGCAAATACTCGGGCACCGAGCGGGCGCGCGAGCCGTAATAGAACGGCATCATGAAGACGCCCACGAAAACCATGGCCGGGATGGCGCCGATCCAGTAAAAGTGGCTGGTGGCGATGCCGTACTTCGCTCCCGAGGCGCCCATGCCGATCACTTCCTGCGCCCCGAGGTTTGCCGAAATAAACGCCAACCCCGCGACCCAGGCGGGAATTGAGCGGCCGGCGAGGAAGAAGTCGGCGCTGGTGTGTACGTAGCGCTTAAGGGCGACACCAATGCCGAGCACGAAGACGAAATAGACAGCCATGATGGTCCAATCGATTGTGCTCAGCATGAAAAGAGGCTCCTTGAACGGCGGGTCGGAAGGAACATGGTCCAGGGATGGCGCATTGTGGAATAGATCTGGCGGAACGACGGCGCAACCAGCGGTGAAAACGATTACATTGCGGGGCGGAGGTTGTCAATTGAACTTTTGGTAGTGGCCTTCAAAAGGAAACAGTAAAGGAGTTCACGAACCGCAGGAACAAATCCGGGAAGTGGCGGAGGGAGAGGGATTCGAACCCCCGGTACGGTTCCCCGTACAGTGGTTTTCAAGACCACCCGTTTCAACCGCTCACGCATCCCTCCGCGTGGTCTAAGTCTATCAGTTGGGCGCAACCGGATCTTGATCCGCCCACCCTCGAGGGTTTCAGACTTGTCTTCTATACGTGTAGTAGAGTTTCACGAATATCGGGCTTACTCGATCTCGCCCAGGCGCTCGACCTGTCTCCGCAGTTCGTACAACTGGCCGAGGTATGCCAGCAGCGTGAGCCGGCTGATGGCACCCTCCACCGATTGCGTCGCTTGCCGCACCTCGTCGAGTTGCAGGAGCGTCGCATCGATTACACCATCGACCGCGGTCATGATCGGGGCGAAGATGTCTGATGGTTTGCCCACGCGGGCGAGGTTAGCGCGGGTGCCCGACATGGGAAAGATGACGAACGTCACAATCCGGGAATTCACCCAACCGTTCCTCTCCAGCATCAGCCGGCTGGGAGCATTTACTTTGGAGTATCCTTGATCGGGTTTCTGCTGCGGTGGCGGGCTGTGCTTCAGGCCGCGATTACCTCTGTTTACAACCCCATATTTCACCGCGCGAGGGAGACATGAGCAAATCGCAGAGCCGTCGTGATTTTCTGAAAGTTTCAGGCCTTGCGGCCAGCGTGGCCGCAAGCGGTGCCTTCACCAGCCTTGCCTCCGCCCGCCCACAACAGAAAAGCGACGCAGCCGCGTCCGCCGGCGATCTGGCAGTCTGGACCACCACCGGCGATCAGAGGTTGGCGCGCGGACCGGCACTGCAATGGCGCCCGGCCTCGGGTGGCCCTGCGGCTGACGCAGTGCTTCTCGACCCCAGCGAGCAGTTTCAGGAGATTCTGGGTTTCGGCGCGGCATTCACGGATGCCGCCTGCTACACGTTCAATCGGCTCACCCCCGCGGCGCGAGAGAAGCTGTTTCATACCCTCTTCCATCCCTCCGAAACGGGGCTGAGCGTCTGCCGCACCTGCATCGGTTCGAGCGACTATTCCACAAAGCTATACAGCTTTGATGAGGGCGATCCCGACCCTGACCTCACGCGCTTTTCCATCGACCACGACCGGGAATACATCCTTCCCATGCTGCGCGAGGCGCGGAAAGCAAATCCGGACCTGTTCCTGTTCTCTTCTCCCTGGAGCCCTCCAGGATGGATGAAGGCCAACGGTTCCATGCTGGGCGGTTCCATGCGCCGCAAGTACATGGCAGCCTACGCGGCATACTTTCAGAAGTTTCTGCAGGGCTACTCCGCCGCAGGTGTGCCGGTGCAGGCGGTGACGGTGCAGAACGAGGTCGATACCGACCAGGACGGCCGCATGCCCGCCTGCCTGTGGCCGCAGGAATACGAAGCTGACTTTGTGAGCCAGTATCTCGGCCCCGCGCTGCAAAACAGCGGTACCAAAATCTGGATCATCGACCACAACTACAATCTCTGGGGACGCGCCATCGGCGAACTGGAAACCCCCGATGTCCACAAATACACCAACGCCATCGCCTGGCACGGATACGTAGGACAGCCGGAGTGGATGCTGCGGGTACACGATGCCATCCCAGGGGTGGAAATGTACTGGACCGAGGGCGGGCCCGACTATAAGTCGCCCGATTACGCCACCGACTGGACCAACTGGAGCAAAACCTTCATCGAAATTCTGCGTTGCTGGTGCCGCTCCATTACCGGCTGGAACCTGGCTCTGGATGAACAGGGCCGCCCCAACATCGGGCCCTTCTCCTGCGGAGGCCTGGTCACCATCAACTCCGAGAGCAAGGCGGTTTCCTACAGCGGCCAATACTGGGCGTTCGCGCACTTCTCGAGATTCATTCAGCGCGGCGCCCGGCGCTTCGACTCGCAGAGCAGCGCAAAGGATCTAGCCCACGCAGCATTCCGGAATCCTGACGGGAAGAAAACAGTCGTGCTGGCCAATTCCGGCCAAGGGCGGACGTGCGATCTGTGGATGGGTGGAATGGCGGCAAGTGTCGCGCTGGAGAAGGACTCCGTGACGACCATGGTCTGGGATTGAACCATACCTCATCTCCGCGCGCTCTGCGGCAGTTCTCCGCGTCTCGGCGTTTTAGGGTTTTGACGCGCTCTGAGAAAGGTACGATCCGGCTAGTGCATTCCCGCCATCTTGCCCGCGCTGCTGGCGATATTGACGCGCTTCACCTGGTCGTTGTAGGCGGCGATGCCTTCGTAGAGCGCTTCCGCGATCTGCTGACGGTAGGCGGAGTTTTGCAGGCCGGCTTCATCGTCGGGGCTGCTGACGAAGGAAACCTCGGCCAGAATGGCCGGCATGGTGGTCCCGGTCAGGACTACATAGGAAGCTTCTTTCACTCCGCGATTGCGGCTGCCGTGCGACTCCCGCGACAACTTGTGATAGAGCGCACGCTGCACATCCAGAGCGAAATGCCGCGACTCCTGTACCTTGGCGCGCAGGTCCACGTTGGTCCAGTCCACGGCCTGCAAGCCGGGAGTGTTCTCATGGCCGCGGGCGTTTATCGAGGAATAGCTTTTCGAGTAGTACGTCTCCACCCCGCGCGCGGACTTCAGGTCGCTGTAGTTGGCGTGAATGGAAACAAAAGCATCGGCCTGCGAGAGGTTGGCGATCTCTGTGCGTTTTTCCAGGGGAATGTAGGTATCGTCCTGGCGGGTGTAAATCACCTCCGCCCCCAGGCGCTTCTCAAGCAGCAATCCCAGCCGGGCGACGATATCCAGGGTGAGGTCTTTCTCCACCAAGCCCGAGCGACCGGTCGTGCCCAGATCCCAACCGCCGTGGCCGGCGTCCAGTGCAATACGCAGCCGCGCGCTGCGCGCGCTCAACGGTGCGTTGCTCTTCTGTCCGCCGGGCGTAGCCAAGGCCAACGAGGAATCCGGAGCCAGCGGTGCGAACAGGTCGAGCTTGCGGTGCATTCGCGAAGCCGTGCCGATCTTGGTAACTTCCACCACCAGCCGGTAGGGATGCGCCTCCAGGCTCACGGAGAAGTTCGGCGAGCCTTTGGTTTCCAGCACCACCCGCGTCACTGTCGGCGATAACTGCGCCAGCCGCACCCGCACCAGAAGAGCGTCGCCAATTTCCACGGTCCGGCTGATACCAGGGCCCAGCACGGTGTCGTGCAGATCGAAGTAAATCCGCTCCGGATCGGTAAGCCGGTGCGCTTCATACTGCACCTGGTCCTGCAGGTCGACCACCACGGTGCTCGAACCTACTGACGACCAGTGGCGCACGCCAGTTACGAGATGGGGGGCACCCGGCTGGGCCTCTTCCCCGGAGGCTGCATCCTCGCCGCCTTGTTCTGCAGTCGGTGAGGCTGGCGCCGACGCCGGCGCCGGCGAAGTTTGCTCCGGGGATGTTTGCTTCTCGGCGGCAGCAGGTTCGTGACTGCGGGTTTCCGGTGTCGGGCGCAATAGCCAGATGGTCGCTCCGATTCCCAAAGCCAACAGAATGCCCAGTACGACGAGCGCCGGCCGCAGCCAGGAAAAATCCGGCTCGTGCGGGTTGGAAGCAAACATCGGAGTCTCGTCCGGTTCCCGGTGCGTTTCTTCCGCAACTGTGTGGTCCCGCTCGTGCACCTTCAGTGCCGCCTGCAGCTCGTCCAGGCTCGGCATCATCGGTTCAAGCGCCTTGGCCAAATCCTCTTGTTTTTCGGCTGCAGGCGCGGGTTCAGGACGCACCTCCGGCAAAGGGACAAATGGAGGCAATGCAGGTTCGATCGTTGGTTCTTCCGGATCCGGGCGGAGCGCCGACAGAACCAGTTCCGCCAGAAGATTCAGGCTGCGAATATCGCTGTCGTTGAAGCCGTAGGCCTCACTGGAGAAAGCTTCGAGAATTCCGATGGTTTCGTCGCGGCTGTTGATGGGAACAGCCACCATGGCTCGCGTGTTCAGCGCGCGGCAGGCTTCTACGTCCACGCGCGGATCGGTCTCGGCATCATCGCAGCGAACGATCTGTCCGGTGCGGAAGCAGGCGCCGGAAAATCCCGCGTAGGGATCGAGGACCGCGCCCACGGGCGGCGCTGTACTCCCCGCCGCGGCACAACACACGGCTTTGTTCTCGCCTTCCGCCAGGGCGATGGCCACGCCATCGGCGCCGGTAATGTTCAGCGCCCGTTCCGCCACCATCTGCAGCATCTCGTCGAAGCGAAAGGGTTCCTCGCGGTTCGCAGCATTGTGCGCGCCGCCTTGTTCCTCACGGACCCGGCGTTGCCGAATTTGTTCGTGCAAGGAAGAAAAAGCCAGCAGAGCCTGTAGGGTCTCGAAACCCGGTGGCGTTGCGCCCCCACTTTCGGGCACGCCGCGACGCCGAGTTACCTCTGGGCTTTCAGTTTCCGTCAAACCCGGGTTCGGGTTGGGCAGGCTGATACTCATCCAAGAATCGAACCGGGCTTGCCAGGGGGAGAAGCGCCAGTCCCATGTGACTACGTTACAAGGATTTGCCCGGGTTCGCAATATCTCGTTCATCACCCCAAGCAGCATGTCCTGCCGGTGCCCGGGAGCGGCCATTGAATTGCCCTTCCGGCGGTTGATCTGCCCGGAAACTGAGCGTATCCTGCTATTCTAGAAGTGGTTACAGGCTGTGGCAGGTGAGTAACGAAAATCGGAGGTCGCGCTGGCTGTGGCCAGCGAGTCTGCTGACTACCGGCTTGGCAGGGGCGGCGGTTGTGCTTTTCCGCGGTTGCTGGCACCGCCGCATGAGTTGGCCGGTCCGCGCCCAGGACCGCTCTTATCAGGTTTGTCTGGGCTGCGGCATCAAGCGCTTGTTCGACGAGACCGCCTTCCAGGCCTACGGGCCGTATAGCTACGATCTCAATCGCCTGATTACCTGGGGCCGCGCTCACCAGAAACCCCTTACCGACGACGAAGTCCCTCCCCAACAGCGTCCCGCCTCCTGATCGCGGTCCGCCTGCGAAGCTTTCTTCAAATTAGCTGTGAGCTATGACGGGGTTCCCACGTCGAAGAGCGGCGGTGCCAAGCCGAGCGCGGAGCGGGGCGTTACAGTTCAGCGCCGGGGCGGAAGTATTCCCGCTCCAGCCACAGTTGCAGGTCGCGCTTGTGAGTTTCCTTAAGATCGAGAAAGCGGATTCCCGTCCCGGCATCTGCGTCTGTCCATGCCACTGTTCCGGTTACGCCGATGGTCGCATCGGTCCCCGGCAACGCGAACCTCAGCTTGATGGGTTCGCTGGCCGGCAGGCTCTTCTGAGCGCGAATACGTGTGCCTCCCTGGCTCAGGTTGATGAGATGAACCTTGATGCGCTTCCCTGACTTCAGCGCCACCGTGGCCGGCAAGTCCAGGAACTGCCGGTGATAGCGCAGCCGGCCGTTCAGGATCATGTTGCGCGCCGCCGAAAGGGTATGCACCGCGCGTTCCACCGAGATTGGCTTCTCCACCATGAAAGTCGCGCCCGCGGTTGCTAATTGATTCTTGCGCGAACCGCTGGCGATCAATACCGGCGCGGAGTTGGGCAGTCCGGCCTGCAGCTTGTCGAGAAAGTTCCGGCTGCCGTCGGTATCGCAATCCACGATGAGCGCGTCGATCTTGCTTTTTGCCAGCTTGCCCCAGGCAAGGTCCGGCTTCGCTTCCACTTCCACATCGATATGCAATCCGCTGAGAATGCACTCCAGCACGCTGACTTCCTGCCAATCACCAGAAACAATCATGGACGAAAGAGACATGGGCTCACCTGCCAGGCCGGAAACGGGCCGTAGTTTTACCGAGTCAATAATCGCGGGAGGGCTTTCGGACTATTTGGACGCTGCTTGCTGCTTCTCACCCGCCCAGGCGTTGCAAGCAACGTCCCAACGGGCTTGCTGCCACTACGGCCAGAGACGAAGAGACTGCTACACAGTTACCAGTTTGTCCTGCGTCTTGTACCACTCGATGGTGCGACGCAGGCCTTCTTCGAAATTCACTTGCGGCTGATATCCCAGATGTTTCTTCGAGGCCGCCAGATCAGCCAGAGAATGCTTCACATCGCCGGCCCGTTCCGGCCCGTACTTCAATTCACCCTTGAAGCCGGTTAACTTCTTGAGCACGCGGAAGGTTTCATTCAGATCGATGCGCTCACCGATCGCCACGTTGAACACGCGCCCCGCAACTTCCTTGGCGTCCGCTTTGCAGGCCAGCAGATTGGCGTGCACCACGTTGTCCACGTAAGTGAAATCGCGGCTCTGCTTGCCGTCGCCGAAGCACATCGGCTGTTCGCCCTTCAGCATTTGCGTCGTGAACTTGGCCAGCACGCCGGAATATTGCGAGGTCGGGTCCTGCCGGGGCCCGAAAATATTGAAGTAGCGCAACGAGACGGTCTCCAGCCCGTAGCAGCGGTAGAACGAAGTCAGGTAATATTCGCAGGCCAGCTTGGCCACGGCATAAGGAGAAATCGGGCTGGGCAGCATGTCTTCGCGCTTGGGAAGAGTCGGGGTGTCGCCGTAGGCAGCGGAAGAAGCCGCGAACACCAGGCGCTTGACCTTCGCGTCGCGCGCCGCCACCAGCACGTTCAAGGTGCCATCGACATTGGCGGCGTTATTGCCCAACGGGTCGTTGACTGATTTGGGCACCGAGGGAATCGCTGCCTCGTGGAAGACGTAGTCGACGCCACGGCAGGCGCGATGCATCGCGTCCAGATCGACAACGTCGGCTTGCTGGAAATCCATCCTGGAGCGGATCTCTTCAAGGTTCTCCATCTTGCCGCTGGAAAGGTTGTCGATTCCACGCACCTGATCGCCCTGCGCCAGCACCGCCCGCGCCAACGCCGAACCGATGAAGCCTGCAACTCCGGTGATTAGGTAAGTGCTCATGGCAAGTTCATGATAGCGGATTGCGCACCCACGTCATCTATCGGAAGGACACCAAAGTAATCACCCCCCATCCGGGCCATTTACACCGCGGCGACATTGGAGTCGTCTTTTTTTACCGCGCCGCGAATCTCGCGCCACAGTTCTTCGCGCCCCAGCCCAGTGCGCGCCGAGTAGGAAATGATTCGCGCCGGCGCAAACTCGCGCTGCAGGTCGTCCAGGGATTTTCTGGCCTGGTTGCCCGAGAGCTTGTCGGTCTTGGTGGCAACAATCACGAAGGGCCGCCCCGCGGCACGAAGAAATTGTACGAGCTGCTGATCGCTCTGCTGCGGCGGGACGTTGGCATCCACCAGGGCGAGGCAAAGCGCGAGGCAGGATCGAGTCTGCAGATAGGGCTCGATGAAGCCCGGCCATTGCGACGAAACCGCGCGCGGCACCCGCGCATAGCCGTAGCCGGGGAGATCGGCGAACAACATGTCAGGCCGCGGGTTTCCCGGCCAGCGGATTTCAAAAAAATTGATCGACTGGGTTCGCCCGGGCGTGGAACTGGTGCGCGCGATTTTGTGGTTTACCAGGGAATTGAGCAGATGCGACTTGCCAACGTTCGAGCGCCCCAGAAACGCAATCTCCGGGACCACGGGCGCGGGGAAGTGGTCCACATGAGTTGCCGCAAGAAGGAACCGGGCCAGGACGCGCATAAAACAGTTTGCCGGTTCAGGCGGGAGGTTGGCAAGCCGCTCGGATGCTGACGTTGGCGTCCTTGACCGTGCGTCGCTTGTAATCGAGCCCAGAATTCAGTGGCGCTCCCGCACGGGCGGGGACGCCCGCGCCTATATTTCACTCCAGGCCCAGCGGTTTCTTGTGGTCGACATCTGCTTCCTTCACTGGCCGCAGCCGGTGCCACAAGTAAAGCCCGCCCGCAACCAAAATCCCGATCCCAAAGCTGATGAAGAAAAATACCCGATACGGCGGCAGGGCGACGAGAAGAATCGCCACCACCGCTACCGCAATGATCAACCCCAGCGCACCCTTGAGCGGGCGGGAAGGCTCCGGCTGCGGATTGGTCTCCATCAGGCACCTCCATCGGGCTCAGCCAAGGCAGATTGTACAGCCGTAGCCAAGCCATCTCCGCGTCCTCAGCAGCAGTTCTCAGCGACCACGGCGTTTCAAGGTTTGTTCTTTCCCACCAAAAATCAAAGGCCCGCAAGAGCGGGCCAGTCTGCCTCTTCGGAGGTATCTACTGATGAGCCGCGGGCGCCTGAGGCGGAGGCGGCGCAATCTGCGCGATGCCCTGCGCCTCGTCCAACTGGGGCAAAGGCTGCTCCAGCGCGATGGCCAGCACCTGGTCCATGGTCTCCACGAAGTGCAGCTTCATGGCAGTGCGCAGGTTCTCGGGAACTTCCGCCAGATCTTTTTCGTTGTCGGCGGGAAGAATCACTTCAAATAATCCCGCGCGATGCGCGGCCAGCAGCTTCTCTTTCAGCCCGCCGATGGGGAGCACTTTCCCGCGCAAAGTGATTTCGCCGGTCATGGCCAAATCGCGGCGCACCGAAATCTTGGCCAACGCGCTGGAGATCGCCGTGGCAATCGTGATGCCAGCGGAAGGTCCGTCTTTTGGAATCGCGCCTTCCGGCACGTGCACGTGGATATCGAGACTGCGGTAGAAATCGCGGGTCAGCCCCAGTCGGTGGGCGCGGGAACGCACGTAAGACATTGCCGCCTGCCCCGACTCCTGCATCACGTCGCCGAGCTTTCCGGTCAGGATCAGCTTGCCTTTGCCGTCCACCACGGTCGCTTCGGTGCTCAGGATGGAGCCGCCGACTTCCGTCCAGGCCAGTCCGGTGACCAGGCCGACTTCGCTCTTCTCGTGGGCCAGGGTGTCGCGGAACTTGATTACGCCCAGGAAGTCATTCACGTTCTCCCCGGTGATTGCAATGTTGTAAGCCTCGCCTTCCTTCACCACTCTGCGCGCCACTTTCCGGCAAACGTTGCCAATTTCGCGCTCCAGGTTGCGCACCCCCGCTTCCCGTGTGTAAGAGCGGATCAGCCCGGTGATGGCTTCATCGGAGAACTTGATGTTCTTGTCGGTCAGGCCCGCCTGCAGCATCTGCTTCTTCACCAGGAACTGCTTGGCGATTTCGACCTTCTCCGGCTCGGTATAGCCGTGCAGCCGCAGCACTTCCATGCGGTCCTGCAGGGCCGGAGGAATGGTGTGCATTACGTTGGCGGTGGCGATGAAGAAGACCTGCGAGAGGTCATATTCCACATCGAGGTAGTGGTCCACGAACATGAAATTCTGCTCGGGATCGAGCACTTCGAGCAGCGCGGCCGAAGGATCCCCGCGGAAATCCATGGACATCTTGTCCACTTCATCCAGCATGAAGACCGGGTTCTTGGTGCCGGCTTTCTTCATCATCTGGATGATCTGCCCCGGCAGAGCGCCGATGTAGGTGCGGCGGTGGCCGCGAATTTCAGCTTCGTCGCGCACCCCGCCCAGCGACATGCGAACGAACTTGCGCCCGGTGGCTTTGGCGATAGACATTCCCAGCGAAGTCTTGCCAACTCCCGGGGGCCCCACAAAACATAGAATCGAGCCTTTGGGATTTTTCACCAGCTGCCGAACGGCCAGAAATTCAAGGATGCGCTCCTTGATTTTCTCCAGCCCGTAATGATCTTCGTTGAGCACTTTCTCGGCGCGGGAAATGTTGCGGATCTCCTTCGACCGCTTCTTCCACGGCACCGCCAATAGCCAATCGAGGTAGTTGCGGGAGACGGTGCTCTCCGCCGACATGGGCGGCATGGCTTCCAGCTTCTTGAGTTCCTGCATCGCCTTGTCGCGCACGTCCTTGGACATGCCCGAGGCCTCGATCTTCTTCTTGAGTTCGTCGAACTCGCTCTTTTCGCCACGGCCCAGTTCTTTCTGGATGGCCTTGATCTTCTCGTTGAGGTAATACTCTTTTTGTGCCCGCTCCATCTGCCGCTTGACCCGCGACTGGATGGTGCGGTCCATGTTCAGCTTCTCGATTTCGATATCGAGCACGTCGCCGATGCGCGTCAGGCGCTCGCCGGGATCGAAAATCTCCAGCAGTTCCTGCTTGTCTTCGATGGAAAGCTGCAGGTTGGCGGCGATGGTGTCGGTCAGCTTGGCCGGATCCTCCATCCGCACAGCCGCGATCATGGTCTCGTAATTCAGCGACTGGCAGAGCTTCACGTATTGCTCGAACAGCGAAGTCACCCGCTGCATAGCGGCTTCAATCGGCTGGGTGGTTTCGGTGATGTAGCGCGCCACCCGCACCGTGGCCTGCATGAAGCCTTCGTTCTCGGTAATCTGCAGGATTTTGCCGCGCTCAATGCCTTCGACCAGGACTTTTATGTTGCCGTCAGGCAGCTTCAGGCTCTGCACGATGTTGACCACCGTGCCGACCTGGTAAATCTCGTTGGGCTTGGGCTCATCGACGCTGGCATCGTGCTGGGTGGCCAGAAAAATCTTCTTGTCGGCAGCCAGCGCCTCTTCCAGGGCGCGGACGCTGGACTCGCGGCCCACCACGAACGGCGTCATCATGTAGGGAAAGATGACCACGTCCCGAATGGGCATCATGGGGAGTTTTCTGGTCTCGAATTTTTCCTTGGGGGTGGTCAATGAATGCTCCAAAATCGCACTGGCTTCTAGCTGCTAGCTCCTTGCTTCTGGGGTACGGCCCTCCGTTTCACGGGGCACTCTCACCCTTGTCATTCCGAGGAGCCAAAGGCGACGAGGAATCTGCACTTCCCCGCCCACCGGCAAACTGCGGATCCCTCGCTTCGCTCGAAATGACAATCAAAGGGTTCTCGGCCACCAGCCAGCGGCTAGAGCTGATAGCCGAGGGCCAGAAGCTGATAGCCGCCCTACCCCGCTTTCTCCATCATCGCCAGCGAAACGTCCCGCTTTTCCACCATGGTGCCAGTTACCTCGAACTCTTTGACGCGCTTCTGGCTCGGGAGATGATACATCAGGTCCAGCATTAATTCTTCCAGGATCATCCTTAGTCCGCGGGCGCCCACTTTCCGCGCCATAGCCTGGCGGGAAATCGCCTTCAGGGCATCGTCGCTGAACTTCAGCCGGACGTTCTCGAATTCGAATAACCTCTGATACTGCTTGATGATAGCATTCTTCGGCCGGGTCAGAATCTCGATCAGCGCGAACTCATCCAGGTCTTCCAGCACGCCCACGACGGGCAACCGTCCGACAAACTCCGGAATCAGCCCGAACTTGATCAGATCCTCGGGCTGCACGTCGCTCAGCAGTTCGAAATTCCGCTTGCGGGCCGCCGCCGGCTCATCCGTGTCGCTCTCTTCGCCGGCGCGGAAGCCGAGGGCCTTCTTGCCCACCCGCCGGCCTACGATCTTTTCCAGGCCAACGAAGGCTCCGCCGCAGATGAAGAGAATGTTCGTGGTATCCACCGGGGTAAATTCCTGGTGGGGATGCTTCCGGCCCCCTTGCGGCGGCACGTTAGCGATGGTGCCTTCGAGAATTTTGAGCAGCGCCTGCTGCACGCCCTCGCCCGAAACATCGCGGGTGATCGAGGGGTTCTCATCCTTGCGCCCGATCTTATCCACTTCGTCGATGTAGATAATCCCGGTCTGGGTGCGGCCCACGTCGCCATCGGCCGCCTGCAGCAGCTTCAGGATGATGTTCTCCACGTCTTCGCCGACGTATCCCGCTTCGGTGAGGGTGGTCGCGTCCACGATCGCGAAGGGCACATCCAGCATGCGGGCCAAAGTCTGCGCGAGCAGGGTTTTGCCGGTGCCCGTGGGCCCGATCAGCATGATGTTCGACTTGGTCAGCTCCACGCCATCCCCGGCGCGCTGCCGGTTCATGTAAATCCGCTTGTAGTGGTTGTAAACCGCGACCGCCAGCTTCTTCTTGGTCTGTTCCTGGCCGATGACGTACTCATCGAGGAAGGTCTTCACTTCCTGCGGCTTGGGAAGCTGATTTGGCGTGGAAGCGGGTGGGGTGGCGGCGCGGTCATCTTCCAGAATGGAATTGCAGACCCCAACGCACTCATCGCAGATATAAGCCCGAGGATAATCGCTGGGAGAGGAGATCAGCTTGGCCACCGCGTCCTGTGACTTATGGCAGAAGGAGCAACGCAACATCTCGTCCGTGCCTGATCGGTTTTTCACTCCCCTACTCCTTAATCCCGTGTTGGTTTGGCCAGAGCGACTTGCTTCTTCAAGAACCACGCCACAAAATCTGGGAGCGGTCCGGATCCTGAAATCCGGCCGCTAAAATAGCAGTCCTAAAAATAACCAGTGCTCAAAATAACAGCTCTCAAAATGACAAAGACCCGATCATACGCTCAGCGGGTCTTATAGATGATGTCATCTATGATTCCGTACTCCTTCGACTGCTGCGCGTTCATAATGAAGTCGCGCTCCACATCTTTTTCCACCTTTTCCAGTTTCTGCCCGGTGTGCTTGGACAGCAACTGGTTGGTAATCTCACGCATGCGCAGAATTTCCCGCGCATGAATATCGATATCGGTGGCCTGCCCGGAAAGCCCACCCATCGACGGTTGGTGGATCAGAATTCTCGAATTGGGAAGCGCCAGCCGCTTCTTGGCCTCGCCCGCCGAGAGCAGCAGCGCCGCCATGCTGGCCGCCTGGCCGATGCAGATAGTGGTCACGTCGTTCTTCACATACTGCATGGTGTCGTAAATCGCCATGCCCGCGGTGATCGAACCGCCCGGCGAGTTGATGTAAAGCTGAATATCCTTCTCCGGATCTTCCTGCGCCAGAAACAGCATCTGCGCGATCACCAGGTTGGCGATGTTGTCATCGATCGGCGTGCCGATGAAGATGATGTTGTCGCGCAATAGCCGGGAGTAAATGTCGTAAGCCCGCTCGCCCCGCCCGGTCTGCTCGATGACCATGGGCACCAGCATCATATGTGGATCGTTCGTGTGTCGATCGTTCACGTTCACCTTTCACACTCCCACCTGGAAACCGGTTCTGATTCCAGTTTAGGGTTTCTGGACTTCCAGTTTCTGGAAACGACGCGGGGATCAGAGCAACATCGCCTCAGGCCGACTGGCGATACAGGAGATCGAGGGCTTTGTCGTTGCGGATTCTAGCCCGGATTCTATCCAGCGCTCCATCCTCTGTCAATCGGGCGCGAATCGCCTCCGGCGTCTGCTTCGACTGCGCCGCCAGCGCTTCGATCTCCCGGTTGACTTCCTCCTCGCCCACTTCGATCCTCTCTTCCTCCGCGATCTTTTCCAGCAACAAAGAAGCTTTCACGTCCTGCATCGCCTGCTCGCGCTGATCGCTGCGCAGGCGCTTCAAATCCATTTTCTTGAGATCTTCGGCGCGCAGCCCCTGCGCCACCAGCGAGCGCAGGCCGCGGTCCAGCCGCGAATCCAGCTGCCGCTCCACCAGCGCGTCCGGAACTTCGAACTCGTTGCGCTTCACCAGCTGCTCCACCAGTTTTTCCTTGGCCTCGCGCTCCGCCAGTTGCTTGCGCTCCGCCTCCATGCCCTCGCGAATGCGCTTGCGCACTTCCGCCAGGTCGGCAAACTCTCCCAGCTCTTTGGCGAACGCATCGTTCAACTCGGGCAGCGTCTTCTGCTTTGCCGACTGCACCTTTACCGTATACGTGAACGACTTCCCCGCCAAGCGCCGGTCGGACGAGTCCTCCGGGTACGTGACGTCGAAGGTTCTCTCCTCGCCCGCGGAAACCCCGCGCAGATTTTCCGTGAACTCGGGCATGGTGTTCTTGCCGCCAATTTCCACCAGCACCTCGTCCATGTGGATGGGTTTGCCCTGCCCGTCTTTGGGATGGCCATCGAGCGCAGCCTGGGCAAAGTCGCCGTCCTGCAGCTGGCGGCCGTCGAGCGTGGTGTAGCTGGCGTGCTGTTCCCGCAGGCCGTTCAGCGTCTGCTCTATTTCTTCATCCGTCACCGCGACTTCGGCCTTCTCCGCCCGCAGCTCGCGGTAGCCTTCCACCTTGATGTCGGGCATGACCTCGAAACTCGCTTTGAAGCGCAGCGGTTCGTTCTCATGCACGTGGAGATCGGTGACCCGCGGTTGTGAAACCGGCTTCAGCCCCAGCTTGTCGGCCTCGCGGCGGAAGTAGCGCGGCACCAGTACTTCCACTACATCGCTCTTTAGATCTTCCGAGAAGCGCTGGCGGATAATCGACGCCGGCACATGCCCACGCCGGAAGCCAGGCAATCGGGCGGTCTTCTGATATTTCTGGATCAGCGATTCAGTTTCGCGGGTGACTTCTGCGGCGGGAACTTCAATCTCAATTTCTCGCTTAACACCGCTGGCTTCAGTGGGGCTCACATGCTGAGTGTAAAGAGAGAAGATGAGCACCGTCAAACGACGAAAGGCGCTCAGGGGTAACATTACGCCTGCCGATGGTTGCTAGCCGAAAGTCACAGCCGAGAAGGACGGAGATTCCCGAAATGGCGACGCCGTGGTTGGAGGCGTTGCGTGGCGGTAGCGCCGGCGTCTCGCCGGCAACATGCCAAGGTCACACACTTGCAAGACCTGAAAAACCTCCGCACGCTCGGCGGCAGTTCTCAGCGCCTCTGTGATTTAAGATTTAGCTTTTTCTCAGGCTCGGGAGAAAACCCCAAATCGCCGAGCACGCAAAGAACCTCCGCCGAGTTCGCCGAGTCGTCCCGACCGTAGCGCCGGCCTCCCGCCGGCAACGCCGTCCGCATCTCAACTGCGAACCGCGTCGCAGCCCAAACTAGCCGGCTTGGCCCCTCGACTTCGCGCAGCGCATGCTGCCGGCGCTACCGCTAGAATGCCACCTATGCCCGCCTGGCTCGACGAACTCAACCGCGAGGTCATCTCCTGCACTCTTTGTCCGCGCCTGGTCGAATACCGCGAGAGCGTCGCCCGCGAAAAACGCCGCGCTTATCGCGACTGCGAATACTGGGGCAAGCCTGTCCCCGGATTCGGCGATCCCAATGCCCGCATCCTCGTTCTCGGCCTCGCTCCCGGAGCCCACGGCTCCAACCGCACAGGCCGCCCCTTCACCGGAGACGCTTCCGGCAAGTTCATGTATCCCGTGCTCCACGAAACCGGCTTTGCCAACCAACCCAACGCCACCGATCGCGACGACGGCCTTAAGCTGAAAGATCTCTACATCACCGCCGCCGCCCGCTGCGCTCCGCCCGATAACAAGCCGCTTCCGCAGGAGTTGGCCAACTGTGCGCCCTATCTGGATCGGGAAATGGCTGGGCTGAAGAAATTGAAAGTCGTGGTCGCCCTGGGAAAAATTGCCTTTGACGCCTACCTTCACCATCTCAAGCGCCTCGGCCTGTTGAGCAGCAAGGCACCGTACGTTTTTAAGCACGGCGCGAAGTACAGCCTGCCCGGAGGCTGCGTGCTGCTAGCCTCTTACCACCCTTCGAACCAGAACACGCAAACCGGCAAGCTCACCCGCCCGATGTTTGTGAGCATTTTCAAGCACGCAGCCACACTCGCCGCGAGCCTGGACGATAGAGGCGGCGCTCAGAGGAGAAAAAAGACTCGGTCCGCTGATAAAGAAAGCCCTAATCACGCCGATAGATAACTCCAGCGCCCGCCGCCGGGGCCGGATTGCTAGCTTACCCAACGGGGCAAACGCAACATGGGGGAAGCAAACCGGGGCGGCGGACGCGCATCGATCGTGGCGCTACGGTCCAGCTAGCTGGACCAACGGACGACTTCCGGCAACTCCGTCCGACCCCGCCGGGGCCACTCCCCAGCCAAGGCCGCACACCGAGACCGATCGGGAACCACCCGCACAACCCGTTCCGGATACTCATCGTAAATCCGCCCATCCAGCAACCGCCCGTGCCGCGCCTTCCGCACGCCGCCCCACTGCTTGAAGAAAAACGGCACGCCCTGCTCGCGGCACTGGTCGCGGACCGAAATGACCCATTCCTCTTTCATCAGGCGTGCACCCGGCCCACTCTCCCCGCCGACGATCACCCAGTGAATGCCCGAGAGATCAAGTCGGCCAAGGTCTTCCAGCAACGGCTCAACCGACAG
>DATJXG010000187.1:0-12246 GCA_035500455.1 Terriglobales bacterium
CAGGCCGACGTGACTTACGGAAACATGGAAACTTCGATCATCGACATCCGCCATTTCCACGGCTCTCCCAATCCCGGCCCCGACGACGTGACGGTGAGAGGCGAACCCGGCGTTGCGAAAGACCTGGCCGACATGGGCTTCGACATCATGTCGCGCGCCAACAATCACGCCCTTGATTGGGGGCTCGAGGGAATGCGCGAAACCAGCCACTGGCTGGAGAGTGCGGGCATTGTGTATGCCGGCGTGGGAGAAAATCTCGGCCTGGCTCAGGCACCGGGCTACTACGAAAGCCCCAAGGGACGAATCGCGATCATTTCCATGGCGTCGACCTTCACACCTGGAAGTTCAGCCATGGCACCGGCCGGAGCCGCGCCTTCGCGCCCGGGCGTGAATGCGCTCAACCTGACCAAGTCGGTCGTTGTAACACCAGAGCAGATGGCGAGAGTCGTTGCTATGCGAGACGCCCTTTTCCCAGGCACAAAAGACGACCCCGCCGGCAAGCTCCCCGGGGAACTCACGCTGCTGGGAACAAAATATGTCGTGGGCTCCAGTTTCGGTTTCCGCTACGAGATGGACGCCACCGATCTAGCCGGCATCCTGCGCGCGGTGCGCCTGGGAAAGCAGCATTCGGATTTCCTCATCGTTACTATTCACTCGCACGAGCCCGCGGCCAGCGCTGCGCCCGATCCGAAAAACGACTTCGCCGACCGCCCGGCGGGGTTTCTTCACGATCTCGCTCACCAGGTCATAGACAGCGGTGCCGATGTTTTCATCACCACGGGAATCCATCACCTCGGCCCGATTGAAATTTACAAGGGCCGCCCCATCTTTTACGGCCTGGCAAATTTCTTTTGGGGAGACATTCAGGACCCGGTCCCGGCAGATCTCTACCGGCAATATCAGAAGAAAATGAACGAAGCGTTCGACCATCCCGAACGCGCCACCGACGCGGACTTCAACAGCTTGATGAACGGCGCGGACTTCGCCGGGCAGCCGCCATTCGATGCCGTCCTGGCGCAAAGCCGTTTCGTGGGCGGGAAGCTCGCTGAGTTGAAGTTGTATCCCGTGGACCTGGGTTATGGACGCAAGCTCACCGAGAGCGGCACGCCGCGCCGCGCGGGCCCCGATCAAAGCCAGAGAATTCTGCGCACCCTGCAGGAACTTTCCACGCCCTTCGGCACAAAGATCGTGCAGGAGAGCGGCGTGGGCGTCATACGTCCGTAGCCGATAGCAGTAGACGCGCCGGTTTCGCTTCCTATACTCTTTTCCCGGCCAGAATCATGAAAAAATGTTCCCTCTTGCCGCTTGTTCTATGCTCTCTGCTCGCCGTCGCAGCCGAGGGCCAGGAAGTTACCGTCGAACGAAATGTCCCCGCTACCATGCGCGACGGCATCGTGCTTCGCGCCGATATCTATCGCCCCAAGTCGGACGGCAAATTTCCCGTGCTGCTGCAGCGAACTCCTTATGACAAGCGCGGCGGCGTGGAATTCGGATTGAGGGCAGCAGCCCGTGGGTTCGTGGCCATTGTCCAGGACGTGCGCGGGCGCTACACCTCTGACGGCGAGTGGTACACGTTCAAGAACGAATCCAATGACGGCTACGACACGGTGGAGTGGGCCGCTGCGCTGCCTTACTCGAACGGCAAAGTTGGCATGTGGGGCGGGTCGTATGTTGGCGCAACCCAAATGCTAACTGCCATCGCCCACCCGCCGCATCTGGCGGGCATTTGCCCCGTCGTCACCGCAAGCAACTACCACGAAAACTGGACTTACCAGGGCGGCGCATTCGAACAGTGGTTCGACGAATCCTGGACCTCGGGCCTGGCCCAGGACACTTTCAACCGCAAGGTGGACGACGAAACCAATGCCCGCGAAGGTATGTGGAAGCTGCCGCTGGCGAATTATCCGTTGTTCAACTTTCCCGCTCACAGCAAGCCCACGGCGACGGATTCCCTGGCGCCATACTTTCTTGACTGGCTGGCTCATCCTAGCTATGACGACTACTGGAAGCAGTGGTCCATCGAAGAGCATTACGCCGATATCAACGTTCCGGCGCTCACTGTTGCCGCCTGGTACGACATCTTTCTGGGCGGCTCGCTGCGCAACTACATGGGAATCAAGGCGCATGGCGGAGAGGCGGCGCGGAGCGGCCAGCGTCTGCTGGTGACCATCGGTGGGCACGCCGGCGGGGGCCGCAAGATCGGCGAAGTAGATTTTGGGTCTGCGGCGGAGGAGTACGACGAAAACAACATCACCCTCGACTGGTATGACTATCTTTTCCGCGGCGTGCAGAACGAATTCGCCAAACAAAAGGCGGTAAGAATTTTTGTGATGGGCGCCAACCAGTGGCGCGAGGAAGATGACTGGCCGCTGGCCCGCGCACGCGAGACCAAATACTTCCTCCATTCCGCGGGCAAGGCGAATTCCTTGCGTGGCGACGGCAAACTTTCCACGAGCGCGCCGGCTTCCGAGCCGCCAGACCAGTACGTGTACGATCCGGCCAATCCGGTGCAAACCATCGGCGGGCCGCTGTGTTGCGACGGGCACCACTTGCCCCCCGGACCCCGCGATCAGCGCCCGGTGGAAGCGCGCGATGATGTTCTGGTCTACTCCACACCACCCATGTCGCAGGATATGGAAGTCACCGGTCCGCTGAGCGTCGAACTCTATGCCAAGTCCTCGACCGTGGATACGGATTTCACTGCCAAGCTGGTCGATGTCGGCCCCGACGGCTTCGCCCAGAACTTAAGCGAAGGCATCCTGCGGGCGCGTTATCGCGATTCGCGGGAAAAGCCCAGCCTCATCAATCCCGGCGAGGTCTACAAGCTCGATATCGACCTGTGGGCTACCAGCAACGTCTTCCGCAAGGGACACGTGCTGCGCCTGGAAATCAGCAGCAGCAATTTTCCCCGTTTCGACCGCAACCTGAATACAGGGGAGGACGCGAAGTTCGGGGAGAGATTCGTCTCGGCAACCAACGGCATTTATCACGACGCGCAACACCCCTCAGCCCTGATCCTGCCGGTCGTGCCGATGCAGTAACGGCGCGATTTAGGCGCGGGCGCCCCCGCCCGTGCGTCCCGCGCCTCGGAATTGAAAACTCGTTGCCACTCCCGCATGGGCGAGGACGCTTGCGCCCACATTCGTGTCCTTCTGGCGGCCGCAAAACTAAAGTCACGCGCCTTTCCCACTTCCGATTGGCTGGCATTTTCGCGGCGTTTACCATCAATCGCATATGTCCTCGACTGAACAAGCTCCCGCTATCTCCGGGGCGGCTGGCATTGCCGCTGCGCCTGCCCCGCAGACGCAATTTTCTACTCCCGCGTTGCTGGCGGCAATGCTGAAGACATCCACAAAAATCAGCGATCTCTTTTTCTCGCCAGGCAAGCCGCCGGTGGTGGAGGTGAACGGACGCCTCACGCCCACCGGCCCGCGCGCCCTAAGCGCTGACGACACTCGTAAGATCTCCGCGGACCTCATCGGAGACAACCAGCATGCTCTCGCCAGCCTGCGAGAAAAGGGCTCCTGCGACGTCTCCTACAGCCTTCCCAGTTCGGCGCGCTTCCGCGTGAACGTGTTCATGCAGCGGGGCAGTTGCGCGATTGTGATGCGCGTGATCCCCACCAGCATCCCGGACTTCACCGCCCTCAACCTGCCGGAAGAACTCAAGCAGGTGCCCAACCTGCGTAATGGAATCGTGCTGGTAACCGGCCCGACTGGCTCGGGCAAATCTTCCACGCTGGCGGCGATCATCGACCGCATCAACCAGGAACACTACTACCACATCCTGACCATCGAAGACCCCATCGAGTTTCTGCATAACCATAAGAACTGCATCATTCACCAGCGTGAGTTGCACAGTGACACGCCCAGCTTCGCATTGGCGCTACGGGCGGCGCTGCGGCAGGCGCCCAAGGTCATCCTGGTGGGCGAGATGCGCGACAAGGAAACCATTGAGACGGCCCTGGAAGCGGCTGAAACCGGCCACCTGGTGCTTTCGACACTACATACCATCGACGCCTCGAAGACCGTGGAGCGGATCGTGGGGGTGTTTGCGCTGGGTGAGCAACACGTGATCCGCAACCGCCTGGCCAAGAGTTTCCGCTACATCATTTCCCAGCGGCTGCTGCCGCGCCGCGACAGCGCGGGGCGAGTGGCGGCAATGGAGATTCTGAAATCGACTCTGCGCACTCGCGAGTATGTAGAGAAAGGCGAGAACGAAGGCAAGACGCTGCTGGATGCCATGCGCGCCGGGAGCACCGAAGGCATGCAGCACTTCGACGGCGAGATCGAGAAGCTGGTGAGGGAACACGTGATCGATCTGGAGACCGCTCTCGGCAACGCCACCAATGCCGGCAACCTGCGCCTGGAACTTTCCGATTACACCCCGCCAGAGTAAACCCAGGCAACCCCAGGAAAATTCGGGTCAACGCCATCGCTCCGGGCGCACTGAAGCCCGAAAAAGTGCGGCGCGGGAATCGCCGGCGCACAAAGCCCCACTTCCGTCCACAACCGGCGAGAAATGGGGCACCCGCCGGAGGGGAGGCAGAGTTTTCCAGGGAGGGCGCGGGCGTGTATTCTTCCCATCGTGCTGATTTCCGTCGCCATCATTACTCACAACGAGGAGCGCAACATCGGTCGGACCCTGGAGAGCGTGCGCCCAATTATCCGTGACGGCAGGGGCGAGATCATCGTTGTGGATTCCGGATCGACCGACCGGACGGTGGAGATCGCGAAGTCGCTCGGCGCCAAGGTGTTCGTGGAGGAGTGGAAGGGATACGCTGCGCAGAAGAATTCGGCGATCGAGAAGGCGCAGGCCGACTGGATTCTGAGCCTGGACGCAGATGAGGAAATCGACGATGAACTGCAGAAGGCGCTCGTGGATGCGCTGGGCAGTCTGGAAATGATCGCCATTCTTCAACGCCAGCCCGGCGCTCATCCTGTTCCTATTGAGGATGCGCAAAGAGATGCAGAGCAGCACATCGGCGTGAGACCCGGGTCCGAGTTCGCCGGAATCTGGCTCTCGCGCAGGAACGAATTTCTGGGACGGAGGATGAAACACGGCGGCTTCTGGCCGGACCCCAAACTGCGCCTCTTTCGCCGGGGCGCGGGAAAGTTCGCCGACCGCGCTGTACACGAAACGCTTGAGTTAAAGGGAACAACCGGCCGGATTCAGCGCGGCAGCCTGCTGCACCACTGTTATCCGACCCTCTGCGATTACATCGATCACATGAACCGATACTCGTCGCTGGGGGCGGAGATGGCTGTCGCCCAACGACGCCGTGGCTTCAGCGTCGCGAATATCGTAGTGCGACCGGGGCTGACGTTCATTTACAACTACTTCTTCCGGCTGGGCTTC
The DNA here is from genome assembly GCA_035500455.1 of Terriglobales bacterium. GTDB lineage: Bacteria > Acidobacteriota > Terriglobia > Terriglobales > Acidobacteriaceae > DATJXG01. Next base: position 5,359 of record DATJXG010000187.1, read on the forward strand.
CTTGACGGCCGGGAAGGCCTGCTGCTGCATCTGTATCACGCCGCTTATGTTTCGTGGAAGTATGCCAAGGTTTGGGAATTGGGGCGAAAAGATGGTGCATAGCAACGTATCTAAAGGCAGGGGTAGAGATATCCCATTCGTAGAGGCGCAACTCCGCTCCGTCTTCTGCATCCCCGGAGTGCATTGACCTGTCGCTTGGGAGGGCGGCTTGCTCGTGGGCTAGCAGGCCCCCTATCATCAAGTCTGAAAGGTGCAATCAACCATGGCGGAGGAGCGGCCCAGAAAGCTTCCGGTTAGGGAAAGCCCGGTCGCCGACGTGTTTGAGGGGCGGCATCCTTCCGCAAGCGAAAAAGCCTGGGCCGAAAAAACACTCTTACCCACGCTGGAAAAGGCGCCCGAGAGGCCTATAGGGGCGGCTTCCGGGGTGAATCTCGACGAGCACGAGCATGCCCAGTTCACCACCATCTCGGGCGTGCCCATTCGCCGCCTCTACACTCCGGCCGATCTTCCCGAAGATTGGGAGTACGAGAAATACCTGGGCTACCCCGGCCAATCGCCCTACACTCGCGGCATTCATGCCTCGGGATACCGCGGCAAGCTATTTACCATGCGCCAGTTCTCCGGCTTTGCTTCACCGGAGGAAACCAATCAGCGCTACAAATATCTGTTGGAACACGGCGGCAGCGGACTTTCGGTGGCCTTCGACTTGCCGACATTGATGGGTTACGACTCTGATCATCCGGCGAGCGAAGGCGAGGTTGGCAAGTGTGGCGTAGCCATTGATTCCCTGGAAGACATGGAGATTCTCTTCTCCGGCATCGATCTGGAGAAGACCACGGTTTCCATGACCATCAACTCGCCGGCTTCCGTGCTCTGGGCGATGTACCTGGTGGTGGCGGAGAAGCAAGGCGCGGACTGGAAGAACATTTCCGGCACCATCCAGAACGACATTTTGAAGGAGTACATCGCGCAGAAGGAGTACATCTATCCGCCCGCGCCTTCCATGCGGCTGGTGGTGGACACCTTCGAGTTCGGATCGAAGTTCACTCCCAAGTTCAATACGATCTCCATCAGCGGATATCACATCCGCGAGGCGGGATCTACAGCGCTGCAGGAATTGGCGTTCACTCTTTATGACGGCGTGGAATACGTGGAGTGGGCATGTCGGCGCGGTCTCGAAGTGGATGAGTTCGGCCCCCGCCTCAGCTTCTTCTTCAATGCCCACAACGATTTCTTCGAGGAAATCGCCAAGTACCGGGCCGCGCGCAAGGTGTGGGCGCAGGTCATGCGCGAGCGCTTCGGCGCCAAAAATCAGCGCACCTGGCTGCTGCGCTTCCATACGCAGACGGCGGGGGTTTCCCTGCCGGCGCAGCAGCCCATGAACAACATCGCGCGCGTGGCTTTGCAGGCGCTGGCGGCGGTGCTGGGCGGGACGCAATCCCTGCACACCGATTCTTACGACGAAGCCCTGGCCCTGCCGACGGAAGAGGCGGCGCGCATCGCGCTGCGCACGCAGCAGATTATCGCCTACGAATCGGGGGTCACTCACACGGTGGATCCCCTGGGCGGTTCGTATTTCCTCGAAGCGCTGACCTTGCAAATGGAAAAAGGGGCGCTGGATTATTTCGGCAAACTGGACGCCATGGGTGGCATGGTCAAAGCCATCGAGCACGGCTACCCGCAGAAGGAAATAGCGGAGGCAGCTTATCAATATCAGCGTGCGGCGGAATCCAGGGAAAAGGTCATTGTGGGAGTGAACGAGTTCGCCATCGAGGAAGCATCGCCGCATATTCTCTATATCGACGAAAGCGTGGCCCACCAGCAGACAGCCAAGTTGAAGGCGCTACGGGCGAGGCGTTCGAACGAGGAAGTCCGGAGGCGGCTGGATGCGCTGCGCAAGGCGGCGAGGCAGGAAGCGGCGGCGGGACCAGGTGGAGGAATTGCGCCCGCGAACACGATGCCCTATATCATCGACGCGGTACGCGCTTATGCGACAGTGGGCGAGATTTGCGAAGCGCTCCGCGACGTGTACGGAACCTACACCGAAACCAGCATCACCTGAAAGCGGTCGCTGACTCTTCTGCTCGAAAATCTCTTCCGCACCGATATCCCATTCAATGAGTGTAGGCCGGGTTATCAGGCTCGGGCGGGGCGTACTCGCGGCCATATTTATCTGTGTGAGATTCTGGGGACTGCGATGGAGTGAGCCGCAGCACTCCGAGCGTCGAGGAATTTTCCCCTATGGTGATATCGCGGGTTTGAGCATCCAGTTGCTCAGGCTGCGCGGTTTCGTACCAGAGGCGCAAGGTGTAGCGTCCGGCTGGGACGTGAGGAATTACGATCTCTCCCCGTTTGGTTGAGACGCCGTAGTAGGGGGTGGGGAGCGCAATCACTACCGCGCTCATCTCGGCGTGAATATTGCAGAAAATGTACGAGATTCCCGGCTTATCGAAGCGCACGTTTCTGCTGGTTCCGGCCTCATAGAGGCCCAGGTCGAATCGCTTCCCTTCGAAGAGAGAAAAGACATTGTGAAAAAAAGGATCGTGATTCGGGAACTCCACGACAGAACCGACGGGCACGATCAGCACGTGGGGAGAAAAGCTCTTATTCTTCTGGACGAGCTTGGGAAGCGGGCCGGCGGGGGGTTTCATCGCGGGCATGGCACCGACAGGGGTAAGCCAGAGTACAACCTCGGAGGAGTCGTGCGAGCCGCCGCGGCGGGCGCCGGCCCAGGCCACGCGTGCGGTAACCGTGACTTCCTCGGCGCCGGCGCACGCGCCAATCAGCAGCAGAGCGAGCGGCAGGAAGAGACGGCAGCGGCGGCGGAAAGCTGGCGAGCCCATTTAGAAAAGAACCCCCATCATCAGGTTCACCTGCCCTGAGGTTTGGCTGCCCTGGTCGATCTGGAACGTCTGGAGATAACGGTACTCGCTGGAAAAAAGAAGGTTGGAGCGAGGCCGATAGACGAAATTTACGAACGCCGAACGATTCTGCGCGAGTGTGGGGTCGATGTAGCTCTGAGCCGCGGCAAACGCGCGCAGGTCGGAAGCCATGGGGCTATCGAGGCCGAAGGCGCCATTAGCTTCCAGCTTGGGCGTCAGCTTGAGCTTGAGTTGGGACCACCCGCCGACGCTGTTCAGGCCGCGTACCACGCTGGCGGGGTCGAGGGGATTACCGCTGAACAACACGCTCCGCCCCAGGCCGCCCCCCAGGCCACCAATGGCCACGCCACGGTAGAATTCACCCGAGAGTTCCAGCCTTTCAGACAGGGGAATATCCCAGTCCGCCATTCCCGCCCAGCCGTTCAGGTCACGATTGAAGCCCCAGTTCTGGCGACTGTAGTACCCGGCCGCGCCCACGGTTAAAGGCCTGCCCAGGACGGTTTGCGTCCAGGCAACGCGACCGGCATAGGCCGGTATGCCCGAGCGATCACCGGCGACCTGGTTGCGCAGAGATCCGTTGTAAGGGGGTTCGCCGGTGAGGTTGTCCAGAATGCCGCCCTGCACGGTGACCTGGCGTCCGTTCTCCAGATCGATGCGATGCTCTACGCGCACCTGCGGCGTCCAGCCCCAAAGATTTCCGGCGTAGCTGAGGGCGGGAACTGCCACGGAGGCGAAGGAGGTCGGCGACAGCGAGGAAAAGAAGACGCCATCCTGACCTGCGACTATTGAGGTGTGCTGCCAGTCGAGGCGCGCGCTGGCCATGCGAAGGCGGAACATCCCCGAATTCACTCCGTTGGAAATGTATGGCATATCACCGGCGAAGTCGGCCTGAAGGCTGGCCGAGGTTCGAGCGCCGGCAAGATGTGGCCCGAAGACCTCCAGGCCAATCTCCGATTGGCGCATGGTAGCGCCGAAGCTGGTCCTGGAGTTGTAGGGATTCTGGATGTCGGCGTATTCGGGGAAGTCTTCGTTATCGAGCGCTCCGTGGTTGCTGAAAAGATTCAGCAGAACGATGCCTGAAAGGCGCATGCGATACTTCGATCCGCTCTCGATCTTTGTCTGGTGCTGCTCATCGACTTTCGCGGTCAGTAAGCCGGTGGAATCCTCCAGATCGCTGAGGCGTTCGGCCATTGTCTTGGGGGCAGGTTTCTCACCGGCGATAGCGGGGGCTTCTGCCAGCGCCGTCCCGGGTTGCTTTCCGAATCCGGCGGCGGCAAGCTGCTCGCGAGTGGCCTGCAGCTCGCGGCGCAGATCGGCGGTCTCGGCGCGGGATTGCTCGGCCTCGGACCGAATCTCTCCTACCAGCGTCCGCAGTTCTCGCACCTGTTCCTGCAGCTCGCGGACGGCGGAGGAGGAGGATTCGGTCTCCGGTTGTCCTGCGGCGGCAGGCGCCTGCTGCGTCCATGCCGGAAGGCTCGCCAGGAGCAGACACACGCCAGCGAGAATGGACCTGCAGAATTTTTGGGGCAAACCAGTCCCTTGCCTCACGACTCGCCTCCCTGAGAGAAATTTGGAGTAGCCAGATTGATGAGTGCCTGGAACCTGGGGAAACGGCGGAGCGTGAGTGCTTCGACCCTTTTGCAGATGAAATCCTACTCCGCTTTCGAGCTCTTCGTCACGGCACTCGGCCACGCATTTCTCGCGCAGCTTTAGCGACGAGAGCTGCGAATCACGAAACGACGGGAGGCACATGCTCTTTCGCCTCACCACGGCCGCTGGAACCATTTTCTGGAGCCTCCGCCAGGGGTAGATGGACCTTGAAGGTTGTGCCCTGGTCTGAAGTATTCTCCACCGCGACCGAGCCGCCGTGGTCCTGAATAATTTTCTGCACAACCGTCAATCCCAGGCCGGTGCCGTTCTCCTTGCCGGCACTGATGAAGGGCTCAAACAGCTTGCCGCGAATCGATTGTGGAATGCCGCGTCCGTTATCGGCCACGCGAATTTCCACGCCCCCGCCGGAGGCCGAAAGATCGATATCTACGCTTCCATTCTCCCGCGACACCGCCTCGCAGGCATTCAGCACCAGGTTGTAGAGCACGCGCTCCAGCTTGCGGGAGTCAAACCAGCCGGTGTTATCGCCTTTTTCGTGAACGCTGATGCGCACATGATGAAATTCGGGATGCAACGCGATCGCCTGCACTACACGGTTGACCGCCTCGCGGATGTTTCCGTGACGCAGGCGCAACGATTCGCGGGTGCGCGAGAACTCGAGCAGGGAATCGATGAGGTCCGTCATCTGGTTCACCGCCGAGCGCACTTCCTGATATAACTCCTCACGCTGCTCGGAGGAAAGCCGGCTCTCGCAGAGAAATTCAGCGTTGGCCACGATCGCAGCCAGGGAATGCCGCAAATCGTGGGAGATGGAACTGGCCATGCGCCCGATTGTCGCCAGGCGCTCGGCGTCGAGGAGTTCCTGCTGCGTCTTGAGGAGGCTGGCCCGCATGCGGTCGAACGCAACCGTCACTTCCGCCACTTCGTCTCCGCCGCGGGCATCCAGAGCGTAGTGGAAGTCGCCGCGGCCCAGGGCGCGAACGCCATCGACGAGGTTGGCCAGCGGACGGGTGAAGGTGTGGGAGATCAGAAACACTAATCCGCTGCCCACGACTATGGCCGCCAGGCCCAGGGCTAGGAGCAAGCGGTTCAGACTGCCGAGAAACGCGGTCGCCTGGTCATAGGACTTCAATACCGTCAACCGCACCGGTGCCCGATTGGGGGCAAGCTCGAGCGAAGCCGCCAGAAAGCTCTCATCGCCGAGCTGAACCTCGCCGGGGGCGGTCGAAGTGGGATACCGGCCAACCATGAGCTGCTGAGCAAGCTCGCCTTCGTGCTCAGGAGTGAGGGTGCTGCTGACGATGGAATCGCCGTAATAGAACGCCACCTGGCTGGCGGCGATGCGGCTCACCTGCGAGGCTACGGCATTATCAATCTCATACCCCAACACCAGAACTCCCAGTTCATGGTTTTTAGCTGCCGGCCCGAAGTAAACCGGCTTCAGAAAGACCTCGTAAAGATGGCCGCCGCCGAACCACCAGTGGCTGGTGCTCTGTTGCTCGAGCGAGGCGAGCAGCGAAGACCGCGCCATCTCACGGGTGAACCCCGGCGAAATCGCCTGCAGGGCCGCCACGTTGCCGTTCGGCCGGGCGAGTACAAACAGGTCGCTGCCCGAGAGCCGCCAGAGGTCGCCGGACGCATCCTGGATGGTGGCATCGTCGGGCGTCGTCATTAGCGCCCGCAGGTTGGGCAGGTCGGCCATCAACTCCACCAGGTGGGTAAGAGTGATCTCGCGTTCGCGCTGAAAATTTTGGAAGGTGCTGACGGAGTTATACAGGCCGGAAACGATTTCCTTCTTGACCTGTTCCTGCACGCTGTTCCGCACCAGCAGCAGGCTCGTACAGGTGAGTCCGGCAGAGATCAGCAGCATGGAGAGAAGGAACTTGGTCTGCATCCGCAATCTCAACATGGCTGCCTCGTAAAGAAAGACCTCGGGCCGAAAAGCCGGCCTTCAGCGAACGAACTTATAGCCCACTCCATGGACGGTACGGAAGTGCACCGGGTTCGCCGGATCGCGCTCCAGTTTTTGCCGAAGCTTGAGAATGTGATTGTCCACGGTGCGCGTGGAGGGGTAGTTCTGGTACCCCCAAACCTCATTCAGCAGTTCCTCGCGTGTGATCACCCGCTCTGGATTTTGCAGCAGGAATTTGAGGGTCTTGAATTCCTGGGCGGTGAGGGTGATGGCAGCACCTTCCCGGGACACCTCCATTTTGGCGAAGTCCACGGAAATCCCGTCGAACGAGGTGATCTCCCCCGCTCCGGCGCGGGCGGTACGGCGCAGAGCGGCCCGCACCCGCGCCAGAAGCTCGCGCGGGCTGAAGGGTTTGGTGACGTAGTCATCGGCCCCTAACTCCAGCAGCAGAACCTTATCGGAAACGTCGCTGGTGGCGCTCAG
>DATJXG010000188.1:0-4997 GCA_035500455.1 Terriglobales bacterium
TATCCCTCATCGTTATCCTTCATCCAGCCCGACGCCGTCGATCGCCATGGAATCAAACCGGGTGGCGTTCTTGTAAAACGCCAGGGTCACCTTGCCGGTCGGACCGTTTCGCTGCTTGGCGATGATCAGTTCCGCCTTGCCCTGCAGGTCGGGATCGTCCTGCTTATAGACTTCTTCGCGGAAGATGAACATCACCACGTCCGCGTCCTGCTCGATCGACCCGGATTCGCGCAGGTCGGCGAGCTGCGGGCGATGATCTCCGCCCCGGCTTTCCGGAGCCCGGCTCAACTGGGAAAGGGCAACCACGGGAGCGTTCAGCTCTTTGGCTAACGCCTTCAACCCGCGCGAGATCGCCGAAACTTCCTGGGTGCGGTTTTCATAGCGCCGGCTGCCGCCCGACATCAGCTGCAGGTAATCCACGATCAGCAGGTCCAGGCCGCCGCACTGCTGCTGCAGCCGCCGCGCCTTGGCCCGCATTTCGCTGAGCGCAATCCCCGGCGTATCGTCGATAAAAATCTGCGCGTGCGCCAGTTGTTCCATGGCATGCACCACTTTGTCGGTATCGCTCTTCCACAGCGAGCCGGTGCGCATTTTATGCGAGTCCACCCGCGCCTGAGAACACAGCAGGCGCAGCAGCAAAGCCTCGCGCGACATTTCCAGCGAGAACACGCCCACAATCTTGTTGTCGGTAACTGCGGCATTCTCCGCGATGTTGAGGGCGAACGCCGTTTTCCCCATGGATGGCCGCGCCGCCAGAATGATCAAGTCGGCCTTCTGAAAGCCGCTGGTCATTTCGTCGAGATCGGCGTAGTGCGTGGCCAGGCCGGTGATCCGCTGGCCGCGTTGCAGCAGCGCGTCCACCGAGCCAAAGCTGTCCTTGACGATCTCCCGCACCCCCATGAAGCCGCGCCCGATGCGCTTCTCCGAGAGCTGGAAGATGGCCGCTTCCGCCTCATTCAGAATCTCTTCCGCCGGATCGCTCTGCTCAGCGGCGCGCGCAATCGCAGCATTCGCCGCGTGAATCAACCCCCGCAGCAGGGCCTTATCGCGCACGATCTTGACGTAATGCTCGATGCTTGGCCGGTCGGGAACTCCATCCAGCAGCCCCGAGACGTAGCCCACATCGCCGATGGACTCAAGTTCCTTCTTGCGGTCCAGTTCTTCGACCAGCGTGATCAGATCGATCGGCTTGGAGGCATCCGAAAGATCCACCATCCGGGAATAAATCCGCCGGTGCGAGTCCAGCGAAAAATCTTCCGGCTTAAGGTGTTCGGCGGCCTGGTTGAACGAAAGATTGTCCAGCAGGATCGCGCCCAGAATCGAGCGCTCGGCCTCCACATTGGCAGGCAAAGTATGCGCGAGGCTGTAGTCGGTGGTAGCCAAGTCTATGGTCGGTAATTAATTTTGGGATTGGAAGCGGCGCTCATCTTACCCGCAAGTGCGGTTGTGGACGCCAGCGGTAGCGAGAGGAAAAACGGATCAAAACCAAATTTCTTCTGGCTGCCCACTTGCATCGGGGGAGAAACCTCTCCCCGAACTGTAAGGCGAACACAAAGCGAAGTCAAGAAAGGTAGCGCCGGCGTCCCGCCGGCAACCAGACCCAAGAGCAGTACTGCTGACGCTGACTCAAAGCTCAGAGGGGAAACAAGTGCAGAAACAAAGGCGAGAAAAAAACGCCGGCAAAATGCCGGCGCTACAACCGCGCCGCCAGCATCATGAGCCGCTGGGTAATCATCGAAACGCTCTCTTCCGTCTGGTCGCTCTGATGAATCAGATTGTCCACCACGGAGTCCGTGAGGCCCTGCGCCGCCAGTTCATCGAACAGCGGAACGATAACCGGCTTGACCTTCACGTCATACCAACCGTTCATCCGCCCCTGCCATGACCAGAGTTCTCCGAAGTCCTCGGTGCTCACCGCTTCCGGCATCGGCCCATTCATGCGGATGAACGAGGTCAACTCCTTCCGCACTCGCGCGGCTGTCTCCGAAACTCGCTTGGGCAGCGACTCAACCGTGACCGCCCTGGACTCGAGCGCGTCAGCGCGTCCAAACCAGGCGTTCCGCCTGGTGTCGCTCCTGACGTCTATCCATTGAAGCCATCCTCGCATGGGGGAAGAAAGTCCTTACTGCGAAGCCTGACCGATGCCCTGGGCAGATAAAAGCCTGGCAGAAATAAGATTTCGCGGCCCAGGCCAGCCACCTGGGCCGCGTCGCCGCGCTGATGCCGTGCTACCCGTTTCGCCGCCCGGAGGCGGCGATGACGCATCACCGGTTTGCTGCGCTCCCGAAGGAGCGCCACTCCCCGGCGCCTACCACAGATCCTGAGATCCGGGTGTGTTGAGGAAGGGGCGTCTCATTCCTGCTCGGTGAGGAGCACTCTAGAGGAGGCCGCAAAGCCTGAGTTTCGCAAGACGCGCGAACGCGCCGGGAAACTCTCCAGCAACTCACCCTCGGGAGTTGCCGGCAACGCCTTCCACCGCAACCGCGCCAGGCATGCACAACACCGTACGCATGCTGTGATTGCACTCTGCGGCAAGTTGCAAGTAGCTGCAACAGGAAATTGCTGCGGCTTTGTGAAGAAGCTGTGGAGGACTGAATTTCTTTGTGGGAAACAAGGCCGAAACTCCGAATGGTGAGGGGTCAGGGCCACGAATTTCCGATGTAAATCGGATGAGAGATTATTCCCTAATTTTCCACAAGCAACGGCGCCCCGAACCCTCTCTCAGCGCCCTCGGCAGTACGTCTTCGCGCCCTCGGCGTTTCAAGATTTTTGCCTCGACTCCCACTAAAACCTCAAAACGCCGAGTGCCTCCCGGAACATCGCGAGCGTGAAGCCCTAAGCAAATCTCACCGCCCGTTCAACCACGGGTTTGGAATCAGCAAAACGAGCAGTGTTGTCATGGTCCAGAAATGCCAGCTCCGCATCTGCGGACTCGAGTTCGGCGCCGCGCCCCGCAAGGCAATCCCCGGAACCATCTGAGGTCAACCACAGCCCAAGTGAGTGCCTCTCGTCGCGGCTGTTGCTTTCTTTGTGGTAAGGAGCGCTTTGAATCGCAGACGTAGCAGAGAACGCAAAGGACCCGGCCGGTGCGAGCATTGAGTTGAGCCGCCAGGAATCGAATGGTCAGGTGTGCTCATCCATCCAGCGGTCGAGGTGCTGGCCGTCGTCTTCCAGCAGAAAACTGCGGATGCGGACGCCATCGCCGAAAATGCGGTGTGACTCGGGATCGCGGGCGGCGCGGGCGATCCATTGCTGCCCGGGATCGGAACTGCCCGCGGCAAGCCACTTCTGCGGCAGCACTTCAACCAGGCCGGCGTGCAGGTAGAAGACGTACAAGGCCGCAGCCGGGTCTTCTTGGTTGGCGGCGGGATAACTTCCGGGAGCGATCAGCTCCTCCACGGGCTGAAGCTCCGGCGGAACTTCAATTTTGTGCAACCCCGCCGGCAAGGTGAGCGGAAGTTCAAACTCCGCGACCGGCGCGGTAGCGGCGTAAATCCGTTCGGTGGACTGCTTGAACCAGCCGGCCACTTCGGCGAAATCAAACGACTTCATCCTGCCCAGATCGAAGCACGCCAGACGCAAAGTGCTGCCTTCAGGACACCAAATGCCCAGGTGTTCCGAGGTGACTGGAAAGGGACGGCAGTAAGTGTTCAGCGCCAGCAGCGGCTTGTCCGGTTCCTCTTCCGCTCCGAGCGATACCAGATAAGCGAGCGGTCCTTGTTCTCCGTGATGCGTCCAGACCAGCTTTTGCCCCGTAGGCGAGCGCAGGGCAGGAAAGGCCTTCCAGTACCAGGGGGCGGGGCCGACGACTTGCGCGAGCATTTCGCGCAGCCGCGAAGTGTTGATCTCCGGCATCAGGGAGTGGTGTTCACGGTGTGGGGCCGCACGTGGCCGCGGATGAATTCTACGATCTCATCCATCGCGGTGCCGGGTTGAAAGATCGCTCCCACGCCGGCTTTGGTCAGGCCCTCAATATCCTGATCGGGGATAATGCCGCCCACCAGCACCAGCACGTCATCCATTTTGTTCTGCTTCAGCAGATCCATCACGCGGGGAACGATGGCATTGTGGGCGCCGGAGAGAATGGAAAGCCCGATGACGTGAACATCTTCCTGCAGCGCCGAGTTGACGATCATCTCCGGCGTCTGCCGCAGGCCGGTGTAGATCACTTCCATGCCGGCATCGCGCAACGCCCGCGCGATGACCTTTGCGCCGCGATCATGCCCGTCCAGTCCCGGCTTTGCCACCAGCACGCGAATCTTCATCTCAGCCATCGCAACCATTTAACCACAGAGGACACAGAGGTTCACAGGGGCCTCCGTGAACGCTATATTCTCTCCTTGAATTTGAGACTTTCTCCGCGGTCTCAGCGTTCCCTCTGCGACCTCAGCGGTTAGGTTTTTTCCCCAGTGCCCAGTGGTTGGCTTTCGTAAGTGTGGTTAAAGCGTTTTGATATCCAAACTTCTCCACATGTACCAACAAGCCACGCTCCGATATGGCTCCCACGCCCGCGCGATCTTCTCCATGTCTTTCGGCTTCGGCAGCTTTCGTTTTCTATAGTGCTTCTTGACCGCCATCTGCACGCCGTAATCCCCAGTCGGCAGCACGTTGGGCCGACGCAGCGAGAACATCAGAAACATATGCGCCGTCCACACACCAATGCCTTTCACCTGCGTCAGATGCTGGATTACCTCTTCATCCGACATCTCGGGCAGCTTTGAAAAATCAAGTAGCCCCGCAACCGTTTTTGCCGCCAGATCCTTCAGATACGCCGACTTCTGTTTCGACAGACCAACGCTTCGCAATTGCTCATCCGTCAGCTTGAGGATGCCCTCAGGAGTCACCGGATCTCCGGCCAGCGCGGTGAAGCGGTTGAAAATTGTCGCCGCAGCCTTGCCGTTCAGTTGCTGATACAGAATCGACTCCGCCAGGCTATGGAACTCGGCTGGCCCGTACTCCATCCGGAACGGCCCCACGCGCTCGATGATGGCGCACAA
>DATJXG010000189.1:0-3160 GCA_035500455.1 Terriglobales bacterium
ACGGGCCGTACCTGGAGACCAAGGAACACATCGGCGGTTTTTGGATATTGGAATGCGCTGACATGGACGAAGCGGTGGCATGGGCGCGCAAAGGCGTCGCCGCCACTCGCGGGCAGGGCGAGGTGCGAGAGATCTTTTTCAGTCCGGCAACTGACTAGCAGCTGGGCGGCGGACTTGAACGAAAGAATGAGGGCATGCGGGCCCCAACGGCGACAAAACGCTGCACGCTGAAGCGCAGTCTCACGAAAAAAAGGCACATTCTCAAAGGGGAGAGACTATGCGACTAACAAAGGTTAGGGCAATCGCAATCAAGAGCTTCGCACTGCTTGTTGTGCTCGGTCCGGCGCACCAGGCGGCGGCACAAGATGCCGCGCCACCTTATCCGAACATGGCCCCGATCGAACAGTACCTCATGACGGATCGAGATGCGGAAATAGCCCTCGCGCGAAGTTCAGCGCCGGAGTCCATTTCACGCGATGCCGAGGTACTGGTTCTCGGACATCATGGTTTCGAAACAGCGGTCAAAGGCAAGAACGGTTTCGTGTGTATCGTGGGACGTTCCTGGACCTCCGCAGCGGATGCTGACTTTTGGGATCCGAAAGTGCGGGTCCCGATGTGTGTGAATGCGGCAGCCGCGCGCTCCTACCTTCTGCGCATCACCAAGATCACGGAGCTGGCTTTGGCGGGACACACGCCAGCTCAGGTTAACGAGGCCATCGCCGCCGCCATCGCCAAGAAAGAACTGCCGCCGATGGAACCCGGGGCGATGTGCTACATGATGTCGAAGGAAGGATACGGCGGCGCGACCCTCCCCCACTGGCCTTCCCACCTCATGTTTTTCTATTCGGACACCGACCCCGCAATCTGGGGAGCGAATCTGCCAGGTTCTCCTGTCTTTGGTGTGACCGACGCCGTGGAGCACCTGACGCAGTTCGTGGTGGTCGTGCAACGGTGGTCAGACGGAACGGAAGATCGCGAAGGCTCCGTCGCCGAGCATCATCATTAGCGCCTGCACGCCCACCAGACCTTGGCAGGGCTCCCATGGGGAAGAGGCAATTTTTTTGAAGGATTTGTCGAATTCCAGTTCGGCCGTTCGTTGTGATAATGAAGGCGAGGCAATTGGCCGCTCGAGTTTGCTACAGGATAAAAGGAGAAATTATGGCGCAGTATTTGGTTGCGATTCACCACCCCGACAACTACGACCCATCCAAAGAGGGCGAAGCGATGATTCGCGATATCAATGTGCTCAACGAGGAGATGGCAGCGGCTGGCGCCAGGTTTTTCGCCGGCGGCCTCAGCGCGCCCCGTAACGCGAAGTCGCTGCAGGCGCAGCCGGATGGCAAGGTGCTCATCACCGACGGGCCGTACCTGGAAACCAAGGAACACATCGGCGGTTTTTGGATACTGGAAGCTGCCGACATGGACGAGGCACTGGCGTGGGGGCGCAAGGCGGTCATCGCTTGCCGGGCGCCGGTCGAGGTGCGCGCGTTTTTGGCGATGCCGGACTGACGGCTGGCTGCGCGAATCGCCCTTTACCCCAATGAGCCATCAACTCACTCGTCGCGATTTCGCTATCCACATGGCCGGCTTTGGTTTGGCTGTGGGACTCACACCTGCAGCTACGCTGGCGGGGGCGGAGCAAGCCTCCCGCTCAGAAACTTCGCCGGCGGTTGCGGACCCATACTCCCTCGTCGATCCCGAACTTCTTCCTGTTCTCAAGCAGTTCCCCGCGGTCGACCTCTCAGCGGAGATAGTCGGGAAGTTCCGGCAATTGCCCGGCATGCCCGCGTTACCTGCTCCTGCACCGCAGCCCGTGGAGAGGGATATCCCCGGGCCACCTGGGGCGCCTGAGGTTCGTCTCTGGGTCGTTGATCCCGCGCCGTCGGAGCAGGGCAAGCCGGTGCTGCTTCACATGCATGGTGGTGGCTTCATGATGACAGATCCCTTCTTGATGCCGCGCCTGCAAGGGATCGCGACGGATTGCCACTGCGTCGTCGTCTCGGTCGACTACCGGCTGGCTCCGGAGACGCGCTATCCCGGTTCGCTTGAGGACAATTACGCGGCGCTGAAATGGGTGCACACCCATGCAGAGGAGCTTGGCATCGATCGCTCCAGAATTGCCGTGGGCGGTGAGAGCGCGGGCGGCACCCACGCAGCGAGCCTTGCCATTCACGCGCGCGACCGCAACGAAGTCCCCATCGTCTTCCAGTTGCTCATCTACCCCGCACTGGACGACCGAACGGGCAGCACTCGTCCGGTGCCGCCCGCCATTGGCCACTTTATGTGGACTGCGGGCGCTAATCGTTTTGCCTGGAGTTCGCTGCTCGGTGTTCCAGCGGGTTCGTCCAAGGTGCCGGCAGCCGCCGTCCCCGCTCGGGTAGCCAGCGTCGCCGGTCTACCGCCTGCCTGGATCGGCGTCGGTTCTATCGACCTGTTCGTCGAAGAAGACATGGAGTACGCGCGCCGCCTCGTCCACGCTGGAGTCGCAACCGAACTCCTGGTCGTGCGTGGCGCTTTCCACGGATTCGATCTCCTTGTGCCGGACGCGGAATCCTCCAAACAATTCAGCGCGAGCTGGAAGTCCGCGCTCCGCAAGGCATTCGCCACTGGCAAAGCTGTTTAGCGGAAAAGCTGAAAGCGCCGCGGTACAGTGCGGGGCAACGAGGGGGTTTTCCTGGAAAACTGGGGACAGACGGCACGTTGCCCAACTTCTCGCCAGGAAAAACGGAAAACGTCCCGTCCATCTCCAGTTTCTTCCCCGCCCTCCGGCACATAAGTGACCCACAGATCCCCCTGACGAGCCTAAAGAATGGAGTAGCTGTCGATTTGTCGGCCTCCCGAACGACTATCTGATGACGGGGCGGTGAGCACGGCCCTGGGAGTCGCGAGGCAAAGCGGAAGCCATGAAATACATCTGTTTGGGATACCTCGAGCCGGGAAAATTCGAAGGGATGACCGAAAGCGAGCGAAACGCAGTGCTCGACGAATGCTTTGCGCACAACGACCATCTGCGCGCCAGCGGACATCTTGTTGCCGAAGTACCGCTTCAGCCTCCGGAGACCGCCGTGACCCTGTACTGGAAAAACGGCAAAGTCGCGACCACCGACGGCCCTTATGCGGAAACCAAGGAACAACTCGGCGGCCTGCAAATCCTTGAGGC
>DATJXG010000190.1:0-47492 GCA_035500455.1 Terriglobales bacterium
TGCCGCCTTCAAAGCCGGTCTGGTAATTGCCATCCTGGCCGGCATACTCTCCTGCCTGCCCAATGTGGGCGTGGCTTTTGGTGGCGCCGTTACTGGCGCGGCCGAGTCGCTGGGAGTTTCGCCGGCGTCCGCGGGAAACACTGTGTGGGCGCTGCTGTTCACTCTGGGTTTCGTGGTGAACTTCGCTTACTGCCTGTATCTCATGATCAGCCGCCATTCACTTCGTCAATTCTGGAATGGCGAAACGCCGCGCAATCTCGGCCTGGCCGCGCTGATGGCGTTGATGTGGATCGGAAGTTTTTATCTCTATGGAGCGGGCGCAGCCAAGCTCGGGCATTGGGGCGTGGTTGTGGGCTGGCCGCTGTTTATTTCGCTCTCCATCGTCGTCGGCAACCTCTGGGGACTGTGGCGCGGGGAATGGCACGGCGCGCCGGCCTCTGCGCGCCGCCTGCTGAATCTGGGGCTGGTCGTTCTCATTGTGGCGGTGATCACAGTGGCTTTGAGCAATGCCATCTGATGCCTGGTGTGCGATGTGAATCCAGGCCGTAGAATGAGAGAAGGATTGCTCCTGGGAAGGCTCGCTCCCCGAGAAAACGATGACTCGGACTTCCACATTCCTACTCAGCCCGCAGCCACGGGCGCGCTGGATGCGCTTTGACACCGCCCAGCTTCTGAAGCGTTTTTTCTTTTGTGAGCGCTCGCTGCTGGTGAGCCAGGCTGCGTGGATCCCTGCCATTGCTCCGCTGGAAGTCAAAACCGGCCTGGCGCGCTTCATCTGGCAGAGCGCCGAGACTGCCCACGCCTTGCGCGAGCGCGTCTTCGAGCTTCGTTTTCCCAGCCGCCTGCTGGAAGAAGAAGGCGCAGATCACGCCCTGATCGAGCTATTCGCCGCCGTCAGGAATTCCCCTTCGGTCCCGGCCTTCCTGCTGAGCGTGGGCAAAGTCTTCCTGCCCGCGCTGCGCGATGCCTATCACGACTACCTCGAAGCTTCCGATTCCATCGCCGATGGCCCTACCCACCGCTTTCTCTCGCTGGCTGTTTCCGACAAGACCGAGCAGATTCAGGCGTTCGAGCAGTGGGCGGAGTCGGCGGTTTCCGAGAATCCGCAGCTCCGCGAGGCGGCGCATGCGTGGACAGACTCGGTGGCAAACCGGCTCCAGGAAATCGGCGGAGTTGGAGTTGGCCCGTCGTCGTCGGCCGCGGCCGCAGGTCCCTTACCGGGAGCGCGGGCCTACGCAACTCCCGCACATCCCGCGAGGGACGCGCGTTTCTGGCCCTGCCGCTTCTACTGGCCTGATGTTGTGGATTCGAGCTATCCCTACGGCGAAGGCATGCAGCTGCAACTGCGCTCGGCCATCAGCCACGTAAACGAAGTCTGGGCGGTGGAAGCCGGCGGCGTGATTCTCAGTTCCTTTGCGGACGTTCTCCCCTGGGAATGGATTCACGACTCCGCCCGCTGGACTTACGACGAGTCCCGCCATTGCCGCATGGGCTACGAGCGCCTCATGGCTTGGGGACTCGATCCGGCGGAGATTCCTCTGGGTACGTACATCTACGAGAGCGCGGCAGGGCAGGACCCGATCTACCTGCTGGGCATGCTTTATTTCTTCGAGACCAAGAACATCCGCCACAAACCCGCGCGCGCGCAAATGTTCCATAGCTACGGCGATTCTCTCAGCGAGCACGATATGGATTTTGACTGGGCCGACGAAACCCTGCACGCCGGTTACGGCAAACACTGGCTCAAAGAACTGCTCCGAGTGCGTGGCGAGGATCCCGCCGCCTACGACGAGGTCCGGGAACGCTGCGGGAAGTTGGTGAGCGACTACGTTGCGACCGCGACAGCGAAAGAGATCGCCGACTTGAAAGCCGTGGCCGGCGCGCTGATCGCAAAAGCCCAAGGAGGCTAGCGTCGTTCGTGGGCTGCGCTCACGAACCCGCGCCGGATCGCTTCTATAATAGAGAGTACGGCTGCGTGACGTGCACCCTTCCATGAGATTACGGTCTCGAGTGTGGCAGGCGATGAGTATCGTCGCGCTGGCCATGTCCTGCATACTTCAAGCCGCAGCGCAAACGGCTCCAGCCGCGGGAGATTCTCTGGAAGCCCACCTGGGCAGGGGTTACGACGCGCTCAAGCAGGACCGCTACGAAGCCGCCGCCGGTGAATTCCGCGCAGCCCTGGCTATCGATCCAACACTGGTCCTGCGGGCAAGGTTTCCGCTAGCCGTGGCGCTGTTTGAAATGCACAACAACGCTGAAGCCCGCCGTGAATTCGAGGCGGTGCGGGCGCAGGTGGGAGACCATCCCAACATCACCTACTATCTGGGCCGCCTGGATCTTGAAGACAACAATTTTCCCAGCGCCATCCGCAACTTCACCAAAGCCGCAGCCAAGCCGCCGTTTCCCGATACGGCCTACTACCTCGGCTTCGCATACTTCAAGCAGGGCGATCTGGCTTCCGCGGAGAAATGGCTCAAGCAGGCGCAGGAAGCCACGCCTCAGGACGCTCGCGTGCCTTATCAGTTGGGGCTGGTCTATCACAAACTGGGCCGGGAAGCAGAGGCGAAAAAGGCCATCGCGCTTTCGAGCGAATTGCGCCAGCGCGACAATCACGAGAGCGCCCTGCGGCAGGAATGTTCGCAAAAGTTGCAGCAGGGAAGCCGCGAGGAAGCGCACGCCATCTGCGATCAACTCTACGATCCAGACAACGCCGACAAGCTCACCGAACTCGGCACGCTCTACGGCCAATACGGCGACGCTGAAGCGGCGCTAAAGCCTCTGCGCCGGGCCGCCGAACTGGCGCCGCAGTCGCCGCAAACGCAATACAACCTGTCCATGGCCTATTACCAACTGGGGCAGTTCGAGCAAGCCCGCGCTCCGCTCAGCAACGCGCTCAAGCGCTGGCCCGATCTGTTTCAGCTAAACGCTCTTTACGGCGCCGTGTTGGCGAAGCTTGGTGAGGATGCGGCTGCCTACCAGGCATTGCGGCACGCCCACGAACTGAATTCGCAGGATACGGGAACGGCAGAGATGCTGTACGCTCTAACCCGCGGCCTGGGGCAGAAGAGCCAGCAGGCAAAGCAATTCGAAGAGGCCCGGCGGTACTTCGCGGAGGCCGCAAAGCTGCATCCCGAAGATCCGGAACCGCACCGCCATCTGGCGGAAATCTACAATGCCATGGGCCATGCGCCCGAGGCGAATGCCGAGCAACAGGAAGCAGACCGCCTGGCGAAGAACTTCGTGAAACCCCAATAGACATAGGACAGACTTAGAATTCATCGTGGCTCCGAGCCCACATTTCGAGCGCATCATCTGGATCGTGCTGGATAGCGTCGGCATCGGCGAACTCCCCGACGCCGCCGACTACGGCGACGTTGGCCGCGACACGCTCGGCCACATCGCCCGTTCCCGCCCACTAAAGATTCCCACGCTCACCGGCATGGGCCTGGGAAACATCAAGCCACTCGACCACGTACCGCCTGTGACCGCGCCGGCGGCGAGTTACGGCAAGGGGGCAACCGTTTCTCCCGGCAAAGACACCACCACCGGCCACTGGGAGATGGCCGGTGTCTGGCTGGAGCAGGCGTTTCCGGTTTATCCGCAGGGTTTTCCCAAAGCGCTGATCGAAGAGTTCGAGCGGCAGATTGGCCGCCGCACGCTGGGCAACAAGCCCGCTTCCGGAACCGAAATCATCAAGGAGCTTGGCGAAGAGCACCTGCGCAGCGGCTTTCCCATCGTTTACACCTCCGGCGACAGCGTGTTTCAAATTGCCGCCCATGAAGAAGTAATTCCGCTAGCCGAACTGTATCGCATGTGTGAGATCGCCCGAAAGCTGCTTGACGGCCCCAACCGCGTAGGCCGCGTGATTGCGCGTCCGTTTCGAGGCGAGGCGGGAAATTTCCGCCGCACCGAAAACCGGCACGACTATGCGGTCGAGCCTCCGCGGCCCATGCTGCTCGATGTGCTGTCAGAACGGCAGGTGCCGGTCTTTGGAATCGGAAAGATTCACGACATCTACAACGGCCGAGGTGTGGACAAATTCGTCACTACAAAAAGCAACGCTGATGGCATGGCCAAGCTCACCGACTCCCTATCCCGCCAGGCAAACGGCCTGATCTTCGCCAACCTGGTGGACTTCGACATGCTGTACGGCCACCGCAAAGACGTCGAAGGCTTCGCCCGCTCGCTGGAGGAATTCGACGCGCTGCTTGATCCCATGCTGCGCCTGCTGCGTCCGAGCGATCTGCTCATGATCACCGCCGATCACGGCTGCGACCCCGATCCGGTAAATCCCACGACCGATCATTCGCGGGAATACGTGCCCATCCTGGCGTACACGCCAGCCGCAGCCCGCGGAGTGGACCTCGGAGTCCGCAACACTCTGGCCGACATGGGCCAAACTATCGCTGAGAACTTCGGGGGGACCATTCCTCGCGGCAGCAGTTTCCTGAACGCTCTCTTCAGCTAGAGAATCTCATCGCACTTTATCCAGTGCTACCGCTTCCGTGCCTCGCGCACTTTCACCCTACCCATTGCCTGTCATCCCGAGCGAAGCGAGGGATCCAGGTTCTTGCCGCCGCCTGCACTGGTTCAACCACAAGCAGAAACCCAGATCCCTCGCTACGCTCGGGATGACAATCGCTCATTGGGGATGGCAAGTGTGCTTCGTCCCTGATTGCTTCGTCCGATACTCTGACCTCTACGCGCCCCTTCGCGGCGATGTGCCTTTCACCGATTCGATAGTATATTTAAGGCACGTGGGCTGCCCGCGCCGGCAGTCGTATTACCAGCATTCCTGCAAGCAGATTGAAGGAGAACCATGCCTCGCATCGTGCGTTGTTCGCTTATCCAAGCCACCAACTCAGAGTCTCCTGCCAGCCCGCTGGAGAAAATCAAGCAGTCGATGGTGGAAAAGCACGTTGGCCTGATCCGCCAGGCCGCCAAAGAAGGCGCGCAAATTGTCTGCCTGCAGGAAATTTTCTACGGCCCTTATTTCTGCGCCGAGCAGTCCATCCGCTGGTATGACTTCACCGAACCCGTGCCCGGCGGTCCGACCCTGCAGTTAATGCAGAAGCTGGCCAAAGAACTGCGCGTAGCGCTCGTCGTGCCCGTGTACGAGGTGGAGGGCGAAGGAATTTACTACAACACCGCCGCCGTGATCCACAATGACGGCTCTTACCTCGGCAAGTACCGCAAGACCCATATTCCCCACGTAGCTCCCGGCTTCTGGGAGAAGTTCTACTTTCGTCCGGGAAATCTCGGGTATCCAATTTTTGATCTCGGCTTCGCCAAAATCGGCGTGTATATCTGTTACGACCGCCACTTCCCGGAAGGGGCGCGGGCTTTGGGGCTGAATGGGGCGGAGATTGTGTTCAATCCCTCGGCGACGGTAGCCGGGTTGAGCGAATACCTATGGAAGCTGGAGCAGCCGGCCCACGCCGCGGCGAACGGATACTTTATCGCCGCCATCAACCGCGTAGGCACCGAGGCGCCGTGGAATATCGGCGAATTTTATGGTTCCAGCTACTTCTGCGATCCGCGCGGGCAGATTTTTGCGCAGGCGTCGCGTGATAAAGATGAAGTGCTCACCGCGGATATTGATCTCGATATGATCGCCCAGGTACGCAAGACCTGGCAGTTTTTCCGCGACCGCCGCCCCGACATGTACGAGGCGCTGGTCCGGCCATAAAGGGTTTTCTTCGCGTCCTTTGCGACCTTTGCGGTTAATTTACGACTCCCAAAGATCGCAAAGATCGCAAAGGAAGTTTCAGGAGCATGGGGTGTCAGTTTTCAAGGAACATCAGGAGAATCCGGAGCTAAGGCGTCGATTCGCGGAGATTCATCCGCCGTTTGCTCCGCAGGAGGCAGTCATCGAGGCCAACCGCTGCCTCTACTGCTTCGACGCTCCCTGCATGTCCGCCTGCCCCACGCACATTGACGTTCCGCGATTCATCAAAAAAATTGCCCAGGGAAATGTTCGCGGCTCGGCGCTCACCATTCTCGACGCCAATATTCTCGGAGCCAGTTGTGCCCGCGTCTGCCCGGTGGATGTTTTGTGCGAGGGCGCGTGCGTGTATCACCGCTATAACAAGCAGCCCATCGAGATCGGCCGCCTGCAGCGTCACGCCATGGACCACTTCTACGCCAATGGCGCGGAGGTCCCTTCCCGTGGGGCACCCGAAAGAATAGAGAAGATCGCCTGCATCGGCGCGGGCCCGGCCTCACTGGCCTGCGCGGCGGAGCTTCGCCAGCGCGGGTTTCAGGTGACCATCTTTGAAGGGCGCGCTCTTCCCGGCGGTCTGAACACCCACGGCGTAGCCGAGTACAAGCTGCGTCCTGCCGATAGCCTCCGCGAAGTAGACATGGTGCGTTCTCTTGGCGTGGAATTCCGCTTCGGCGCTGCGATCGCCGGTGAGGAGGCGCTGGCGGCTTTGGAAAGGGAATACGACATCATCTTCATTGGCGCAGGGCTGGGCGCCATGCACCGCATGAATATTCCGGGTGAGCGCCATCCCAGCGTGATTAACGCGCTGACCTTTATCGAAAACTACAAAACTGCCGGGCGGTTCAGCGTGGGCCGCAGCGTGGTGGTCGTGGGCGCGGGCAACACCGCCATCGACGCCGCCCGCGCCGCGGTGCGCCTGGGCGCGCAGGATGTACACCTGCTCTACCGCCGCGGCGAGAAGCAGATGTCGGCGTTCGCCTTCGAATATGAACACGCCAAGCGGGAGGGCATCCACTTCCACTGGTGGACGCAACCGGTGGCCATTCACGTCTCCCGCACACGCAGCGGGCTGGAGAGTATCGAGTGCGTGCGCATGGAGTCAGACGCTGAAGGCGTCGCCAGCGCGCTCGCGGGCTCGGAATTCCAGATCGCCTGCGACATGGTGATTCCTGCGATTGGCCAATCGGCTTTGCTGGAATTTCTGCAGGCTTGCCGCGGATTGCGCCTCGACCAGGGTCGCGTAGTTATCGATCGTGAAACCGGCCAGACCTCGAATCCGCGTTATTACGCCGGCGGGGATTGCGTGAACGGCGGCCGCGAAGTAGTCGATGCTGTGGCGGACGGCAAGCGCGCCGCCATCGGTATCGCCCGCGCCCTGGAGGCGGCCCATGCCTGAAACAAACATTTCTCCGGACCTTTCTGTTCGCTTTGCCGGCAAGATCTCTTCGCCGAATCCGTTCTGGCTGGCCTCCGCGCCCCCTACTAACTGCGGCGAACAGGTGATGCGCGCCTTTGACGCGGGCTGGGGCGGCGCGGTGTGGAAGACCATTGGCGAGCCCATCGTCAACGTCTCCTCGCGCTACTCCTCGGTGGACTGGAATGGGCAGCGGATGATGGGCCTGAACAACATCGAACTGATCACTGACCGGCCGCTGGATGTGAACCTGCGCGAGATTCGCGAAGTCAAGAAGCGTTATCCCAAGAATGCGGTGATCGCTTCGCTGATGGTCGAGTCCAAGCGCGAAGCCTGGCACACCATCGTTCAGCAGGTGGAAGACGCCGGCGCGGACGGCCTCGAACTAAATTTCGGTTGCCCGCACGGCATGAGCGAACGCGGCATGGGCAGCGCGGTTGGCCAGGTGCCCGAGTACACCGAACTGATCACTACATGGGTGAAAGAGAAAGCGCAGACGCCGGTGCTGGTAAAGCTTACACCCAACATTACTGACATCCGCACCATCGCTCGCGCCGCCAAACGTGGCGGAGCTGACGGGCTTTCAGCGATCAATACGATCAACTCCATCACCGGCATCGATCTCGACACTTTCATCCCCCGCCCTAACGTGGACGGCAAATCTTCCCACGGCGGCTATTGCGGCCCGGCGGTGAAGCCGATCGCGCTGCACATGGCGCAACAGATTCAAGCCGATGCGGATTCGGCGCTGCCGCTCTCGGGCATAGGAGGAATTTCTGACTGGCGCGACGCCGCCGAATTTCTGTTGCTGGGCTGCAGCAGCGTGCAGGTGTGCACTGCGGTGATGCATTACGGCTATCGCATCGTGGAAGACATGGCCGATGGCCTGGCCAACTGGATGCGTGATAAAGGCTTCTCCCGCATCGAGGACTTTCGTGGCCTGACTACGCCGCGCGTGCAGGAGTGGAAGCAGCTCAACCTTAACTATAAGATTATCGCCCGCATTCATGAAGAGAAGTGCATCGGCTGCGCCCTCTGCTACACCGCCTGCTGGGACGGCGCGCACCAGTGCATCCACATGGACCGGGTAAGCGGCGCCGTAAACGGCCACGAAACCCCTGCCATGCATGAGCAGCACAGCAAACAGCAGATCTCGATGACGCCCATTCCTAAGCTCGACCACGCGCACGCCGGCAACGGCCATGGACCTTACGCCACGCCTCTG
The DNA here is from genome assembly GCA_035500455.1 of Terriglobales bacterium. GTDB lineage: Bacteria > Acidobacteriota > Terriglobia > Terriglobales > Acidobacteriaceae > DATJXG01. The sequence goes on from DATJXG010000190.1 coordinate 8,365, forward strand.
GCTCGCATCCCGCGCGTGGATGAAGAAGAATGCGTCGGCTGTAATCTCTGTTCGCTGGTGTGTCCGGTGGAAGGCTGCATCAGCATGGAGCGAGTCGATAATCTCCCGCCACAGTCCTGGGAGGAACGCACCGCGGGCGCGTCCTGTGAGAAAAAGGTGAACTGATGGGCACGTTGATCCAGAACGGCACGGTGGTGACCGCGGAGAAAACTTTTCCCGCTGACATTTTGATTGAAGGCGAAGTCATTAAGGAAGTTCGCGCTGGAATTTCCGCCGCATCGCACCAGACGGTAGATGCCTCTGGAATGCTCCTTCTTCCCGGGGGCATCGACGCCCACACTCACCTCGACATGCCCTTCGGCGGCACAACTTCCAGCGACGACTTCGAAACCGGCACCCGGGCTGCCGCCATGGGCGGAACAACCACCATCGTTGATTTCGCCATCCAGGGCCGCGGCACAAAAATGCGCGACGCCCTCGACACCTGGTGGGAAAAAGGGGAAGGCAAAGCCTGCGTTGACTATGGCCTGCACATGATCGTTACCGACCTCGGGGGCGCGGGTCTTGAAGACATGGACGAATTGGTCCGCGAAGGGGTAGCTAGCTTTAAGCTATTCATGGCCTACCCCAACGTGTTGATGGTGGATGACGCCACCATCTTCCGCGCTCTCAAGCAGACCGCAAAAAACGGCGCGCTCATCTGCATGCACGCGGAAAACGGCAGCGTGATCGACGTCATTATTCAGCAGGCGCTGGCCGAGGGCAAGACTGCGCCCGTCTATCACGCGCTTACTCGTCCAACGGTTGCCGAGGCTGAAGCGGTGAATCGCGCTATCGCCATGGCGGAAATCGCCGGCGCTCCGGTTTACATCGTCCATCTTTCTTCTGAAGACGCACTCAACCAGGTGCGGGAAGCCCGCAGCCGAGGAGTACCCGCTTTCGCCGAAACCTGCCCGCAATACCTGCTGCTGACCATCGAGGAACTCAAGCGCCCCGATTTCGAAGGCGCCAAATACGTCTTCACTCCGCCGCTGCGCGAAAAAGAAAATCTGCCCAAGCTCTGGGACGGCCTCAAAGACGACAACCTGCAAGTCGTTTCTACCGACCACTGTCCCTTCTGCTTCGAAGATCAGAAAGTTCTCGGCCGCGGCGACTTCACCAAAATCCCCAACGGCGGCCCGGGAATCGAAAACCGCCTCCAGTTAATTCATCATCACGGCGTGAATGCGGGGAAAATCAGCCTCAACCGCTTCGTCGAAATCACTTCCACCACGCCCGCCCGTATTTTCGGAATGTATCCGAAGAAGGGCGCCCTCGCCGCAGGCAGCGATGCCGACGTCGTGGTATGGGATCCCAACGCCGAGCACCTTATCAGCGCCAAAACTCACCACATGCGTGTTGATTACTCCATGTTCGAAGGCTTCCGAGTGAAAGGCAACGCCCGCCAGGTGTTTTCGCGCGGCGAACTGATCGTGGACAAGGGCAAATTCCTCGGCAAACCGGGCCGCGGCCACTACCTGCGCCGCGCCGCCCGCGGCGGAGCGTGGCAGTGAGCATGGCCGGCCGGAACGATCCTACCCTGGGGCACCCGGCCTCTTACGACCCGGCCCTCTACAACGAAGACCTGGCGCCTATTCCTCTCTCGCGCCGCACCTGGAGCACCTACAACTACGCGTCGCTCTGGGTCGCCATGAGCGTTTGCATTCCAACTTATATGCTGGCCTCGGGGCTGATCGCCGGCGGCATGAGCTGGAAACAGGCGATCGGAACCATTCTGCTGGGGAACCTGATTGTGCTTGTGCCCATGATTCTGAATGCCCACGCGGGCACAAAATATGGCATTCCGTTTCCGGTCTTCGTTCGAGCGTCGTTCGGGGTGCGCGGAGCCAATGTGCCCGCCGTGCTGCGCGCGATCGTCGCCTGCGGATGGTTCGGCATCCAGACCTGGATCGGCGGGCAAGCGATCTACTCCATGCTGCAAGTGATCTGGCCTCCCGCCGCAAGCCATGCTGCAGTCGGCTGGATTTGCTTTCTTTTCTTCTGGCTGCTCAACATGGCGGTCGTCTGGTATGGCGTCGAGACCATCAAGTTTCTGGACGACATCGGGGCGCCGTTCATGCTCGCCGTCGGCTTGCTGCTGCTTTGGTGGATCACGCGGAAGGCAGGCGGGTTGGGGCCGTTGCTGAGCGCCCCCAGCAAATTTCAGACGACCGCCGAATTCATGCGATTCTTCATCCCGGCGCTCACAGGGATGGTTGGCTTCTGGGCCACGGTCGCGCTGAATATTCCCGATTTCACACGCTACGCCAAATCGCAGCGGGCGCAAGTGGTAGGCCAGGCCCTCGGCCTTCCCGCCGCGATGACGCTGTATTCTTTTATCGGAGTGGCGGTCACATCCGCTTCGGTAGTGCTGTTCGGCACCGCCATCTGGGATCCGGTCACCCTGCTCGGGCGTTTCAACCAGCCGCTGGTCGCATTCATTGCGCTGGTTGCCTTGCTCATTGCAACTCTCACCACCAACGTCGCTGCCAACGTGGTTTCTCCCTCCAACGACTTTTCGAACCTGAACCCGCGCCGCATCTCGTTTCGCACTGGAGGCCTCATCACCGGAACCGCCGGGTTGCTGATGATGCCCTGGAAAATGCTGAGCAGCTACAACAGTTACATCTTCGGCTGGCTGGTGGGCTATTCCGGATTGCTCGGCCCCATCGCCGGAATCATGATCGCGGATTACTTTGTAGTGCGCAAGTGCACGCTGAATGTGGATGCGCTGTATCAGCGGGGTGGGACGTACGAGTATCGCGGCGGCTTCAACTATCGGGGAATTGGTGCGCTTGCGATGGGGATTGTTGTGGCGCTGTGTGGCCTGCTCTATTCTCCATTGCGCTGGCTTTACGACTATGCGTGGTTCGTGGGCTTTGCAGTTTCCGCCGTGGCCTATTGCGTTCTGATGAGAAGCGAGCCGGCGCGCGACCTCCCGGCGGAACGGGCAGAAGCAGCCGAGGGCTAATGCGTTTCTTTGCGTCCGTGAAGTCTCACGGGCTACAAAACTCTATTCCGCGAACTCGGCGGATGTTCTCAGCGTCCTCGGCGTTTTGCGATTTTGGTTTCGGCGCATGCTGCAACGAACCCTAAATCGCAGAGTTAGCCGAGAGCCCCCGCAGAGTCCGCAGAGAACTACGCCGGTGCAAATTTGTACACTGCCGGATTCCTCACTTCCGATTCAAGCGCAAATTCAATAGACTGATTCCTGCGACTCGAGGACCCTCCCATGACCGACATCGCCGTTTCTCCCGACATTGTTGACACCACACGCAAGCACAACTACGGCACCTGGCGCTTCCAGAAGAACTGGAATCCGATGCACGTCGTCGATGCCGAAGGCTGCTACTTCATCGACGCCAACGGCAAGCGCTACCTGGATTTCTCCGCGCAGTTGATGTGCGTCAACCTGGGCCACAAGAACCCGGCGGTGATCCGCGCCATTGAAGAGCAGGCGCGCAGCCTCGCCTACATTCTCCCTGGATTCACCACCACTGCCCGCGCCAACCTGAGCAACCTGTTGTTGGAAGTTCTTCCCCAAGGCCTGGAGAAATTTTTCTACGCGACATCCGGCACCGAAGCGAACGAGACCGCCTTCAAAATCGCCCGCATGTACACCGGCAAGAACAAGATCATCTCGCGTTACCGTTCTTATCACGGTTCCACCGCCGGCTCCATTGCCGCCACCGGCGACCCGCGCCGCTGGGCCATGGAGCCCGCCGGCAAAGGCCAGGACGTTGTCTTCGCACCCGAGGTGAATTGCTACGTGTGCCCCATCAAGCACACTTATCCCTCATGCGGCGTAGCCTGCGCCGATTACGTCGAGCACATGATCCGCAATGAGAGCGATGTGGCGGCGGTGATCGCCGAACCGGTGGTCGGCACCAACGGCGTGCTCGTGCCTCCTCCGGAATATTTCCCCAAGCTGCGCAAGATTTGTGACGATCACGGCGTGCTCCTCATCGCCGACGAGGTGATGACCGGCTGGGGCCGCACCGGCGAGTGGTTCGCGGTGAACCACTGGAACGTGAAGCCGGATATCCTGGTCACGGCCAAAGGTATAACTTCTGCCTACGTGCCGCTCGGCCTCTGCGCTACCACAGCGAAGATCGCCGACTACTTCCAGGACCACTACTTCGCACACGGCCACACCTACGAAGCGCACCCCATGACGCTCGCGCCCGCCGTAGCCACGATTCACGAAATGCAGCGCCTCGGCCTGGTGGAGCGCGCCAAGCAACTGGAGCCCTACCTGGGCGACAAACTGAAGGCGCTGAAAGCCAAGCACCCGAGCATCGGAGACGTCCGCGGGCTGGGGCTTTTCTGGGCGGTCGATCTGGTAAAGAATCGCGAAAGCCGCGAGCCGTTCAACACCATGCGCGATAAAGTGGAAGGCAAGCCCCTGGTGGTGGATCAGGTTTCAGCCGCTATGATGAAGAACGGCGTATCGCTGCAGGCATGGATCAGCCACTTTGTGATCGCACCGCCGCTGATCATCGAGAAATCAGAGATTGATACCGGCGTCGGCGCTCTCGATCAGGCGTTGGGGATTGCTGACGCGCTGGCAGGTTAACGTTCTGCGGCGGCAGCTTCCACATTGGCGTTTTCGGGCGATCCACCGGCCTGCCGCAGCGGCCCCGCCTCGCCGATCTTGTAGTCCTTGTATTCGATCGAAAGCGTAGCCTCGCCGCCCAGCCGGATGTAGCTCTGGCTGTGGTTTTCGGCAGGGAACCAGAAATCATCCACCTTGGTGTAGGTGTGCCGGATTTCTGTCTTCTTGATCCAGAAGGAAGGGCTCTTGGCGGGTGCGGCTTCGATCTTCACCACCACAAAATCCTTGGCATCCACCCAAATTTTCCCGACATAAAGGAACTTGTTCTTGGACTTCGGAATTGTATTCAAAACGTAGCGTCCGCCTTCCGGGGAGTCCTCATAACCGGCCAGGGTGAAATCGTAGTTCGTGGTGTTGAGCGCGGTCTGCTGGCGATTTTCCCGGCTGGTGGCTTCCTGCTCGCCCTCCAGCAGCCGCTTGAAAACATGGTCGATGAGAAACTTAGACCCACTCTGCGAAATAACCGTGAATTTCTTCGTGTTGGGCGCCTCATAGCGCATCGTGACCGTCATCTCGGCGTCGCGGTTGCCGGGAAAGCCGCGATACTGCATGCGGTACACCCGCGTGCCCTCGAACTTGTGCAGCGCCTCGGCACGCTCCCGGTTCATCTGCTCGAGATTCTGGACGATCTGCTCCGCGCTGAGCGGCGCTTGCGGTTGCGCCACAGTTTCTGTCGTCATGGCGATAAGCCATATGCAAAGCACCGCCACGGGTATCAGGCCGCATCGTATTGAACTTCTTCCCATCAATTCCCCAAGACATTAATTGAAAATTGCTTCAGCCGAGCGGCGTGGCCGCGCGGACACGTGGGTGGACACCAATTTTGCTACCCACTCCGCCGCGGTTCAGTCCGTGCTCATAACTAGCATAAACCGATTCGAACACTCTGTCCCACGACGCCCCCACAGCCCAATTGCGCGCCGCAATCCGCATTGCGGAGAGCTGTTCTGGACGCTGGCTCATTTGCCGGATGCAGCTGGTAAATTCCGCGAGATTTCGCGCCACGTAACCGGTTTTGCCGGAACGCACCAGAAACTGGGGCCCTCCCTCATCGGTCACCACGGCGGGAACTCCCGACGCGAGAGCCTCAACCACGACATTTCCGTACGTATCGGTCAGCGACGGAAACACGAACACATCCATGTTGGCGTAGGCCTGCGCCAGGGCGTCGCCCTTGAGTACGCCAGTAAAATCGACACGCTGCAGGTTTGCCTTTAGCCACGGCTCGTCCGCTCCCTGCCCGACAATCAGAAAACGGAAGTTACTGAGGCCGCCTTGCAACAACTCCCGTTCCAGTTCAGCCAGAAACCGGACATTTTTCTCTGTGCTCAAACGTCCCACGTAGCCGAGTACCAGTTCATCGCCTTTGCGGTTTCGCCGGCGTGGATGGAAAAGATTTGAGTCCACGCCCCGCTGCATGGGATAACAGGGTTTCCCGGTGCCCCGTTCCAGAACCTCCATAAGCTCCTGATTGGGAGCGAAAAGCACCCGCGCAATTTGGTAGAAGCGAAGAGTGGCTCGCAGAGTCGCGCCGCGGATCGCGCTCCCCGCTCGGCGCTTTATCCCCGCGGGAAGAAACGGCAGCATCCGCAAGGCGCGCTGCTGGGCATATTGATGCAGGTTCGTATGCCATGAAGCGGCCAGGGGAAGGCGCAGGCGGTGGGCGATCAACGCTCCCAATTGCCCGACGTCACTTGGGCCTGTAATGTGGACAACATCCGGAGCAAAATCTCGTACAGCCGACTCCACCGCCCCGTAATGCCGCCAAAAAGCCAGATCAAAGTCGTGCTTCTTATCCAGTGCAAATCCAATTCGTCCGCGGCGTCGTTCGAGGCGAGTGATCGTCCCCTCGGTTTCCACGCTGTCCTTGCTGCCGCCGCAAATCGTGAGGAACGGCAAATGATTGCGCACGGCAAAAGCCTCGAAGTGGCGGCTGGTATTGGCCACGCCGTCCACTTCGTGATAGGCATCGGGAAAAAAAGCCACCCGCAGGTTCCCGCCGATCATGATGCGACCTCTTGACGCCCTCTCATCGCCAGTTGCTTCTGCCGCGCCGGGTTGCCGATTGCCAATTGCACTGCCCGCCGGACCGGATCCATCTCCAGCATTCGGAAGGCCGAGAAAACCACTTCGATGAAGCCCGGCGGCTTCTTCCAGAGCGCGGCCAGGGGCCGCACTACGCCGTTGCGGTCAGGGTGAAACACCCGCTCATCCCAGCGCCGCGACCCAGCCGAATAGTCAGGATAGTGCCGGATCACGTCCAGGAACTGGCCGACGATACGCAGCGCCAGGGGTTCTGTGTACTGCGGCATGAACAACACGTGGCTGCGCTGTTCTTTGCGCACCTCGTGGATAAAGTCGGTGAAGCTCTCGGCATCGGTGAGGTTCAGTGCCGCGCTGGGTTCGCAGCCGTGACGATCGCCTCCGGACACCGCTGGCAGGTTCCAGCCTTCCGCCAACCGCAGCACTGCCTGGTTCTCCTCCCAGCTTCGGGTCCCGTTAAGCTCTATGGCGTGGACGTGCATGCCCAGTTCGGCAAGAAAACAGAACAAACCCTGCGCGTGCTTCTCCTTGCCGATGCCTCCCAGGTCCCACAGCGGATGATTCACTACCACCAGCACGTCCGGCATCTCGTCGAGCATCTCCAACAGTTCTGGAAGTTTCTTGTCGTTCGGCTGCTTGGTGAAATGATTCAGCAAAGAAACAATCGACTCCGATTGGCCGCTCGGAAGGTTATGTACGCCTAGGTGCAGAACCGTGTCCTTGTAGGGCACGCTCCACTCCAGGGACACGGGCACGCGCCTTGCCTCGGGCACAACTCGCAGCAGCATGGGCGCTTCGACGTTGTCGTGATCGGTCAATGAGATCATGGCGCTCACCCCCAGTTCGCGCTCGATCTGGTCGCGCTCCAGTTGGAATGCCGCCAGCGGCGGCAGGGGCGGTGTCCAGTAGCCTTTCCAGAAATCGATGGTGATCGAGGACTTCTCCCGCGCCCGCCGCTCTTGGGCCGCCAGCGCATGCCGTAGAAAGAAACGGTTCGCGGCGAATTCCGCTATGAAATACAGGCTTTCTCTCGAATGGTTGGTGTGTCCGTGCAAGGCAACGGCTGCGCGATACGCCTTCGCGGCCGCAGGTTCCTTCCAGAGATAGCTCACTTTGCGTTGCAACCCGCCTCCTTGTGGAATACCCGAGCGGTATCTTTCTGTGCAAAAACTGACACGCCAACGTTACGGCTTGATGACTCCCCGGAGAATTTCATAATCCGAGGTATCTCTTTCGTCATTGTCCTTTTCATGTTGGTTTAACCTTTGGTGCAATGAACTCTGCCTATACTCTGGCCTTGAACCCAAAGAATCTGCCAAACCGGCGTTCTGGGCCGGAAGACGCGAGTGCAGCGCCGCCCCAATTTTCTACGGTGCTGACCGGCCTTCTCCGCCACCCGTCGCGGATTCTCCGCCTGTGGAACTGGAAAGCTGCGGTGCTGAGCGTGATTCTTCGCGGTCCGATTTTTATTGGGGTTACCATCCGGCACGGGTGGGAAGCTTCGCTTGGGGCGGTTTTTGCGGAATCCGTCTTCTGCGCTCTGACTGCCGGATTTTACGGCGCGGTGGTGCAGTCACTCCGCAATGCCGAGCCGCAATGGCTGACAGTTACCTTTCTTACGGTCGTGCTGCCGGCCATTTTCCAAGTGTTGGAGTATGGCCTGCACTGGATTCGGGGAACGCCTCACCTGCGCCTCGCGGAAATCGTTTCCGTAGTTATTAGTGCGCTCTCAGCCCTGTTCAACTGGTACGCCATGCGCCGCGGCAGTTTGTTGGTCGGAGGTGAGGGCGACAGCTTCGGCAAGGATGTGCGCCGGCTTCCGGGGCTGCTGGTGGGCTTTCTAATCGCTCTGCCGCGCCGCCTCGGGCGCCCGAAGGCCAGGAAGGATCTGTGTGCGCTTTATTAGAACCGGCGCCTCGAGTCAGTTTTTTGAAGAGGGTCGGCTTCAGAGTCAGGCGCGACCGAGAGCCGCGCCTCTCAAATCAATCGTACTAACGGGCTGAATACTCCGGAGAACCCATCCATGCCCCTGAAAACCCTGCACCTCACTAATTCGTGGCACGAAACCTCCGGCGGCATCGCTACCTTCTACCGCGCCCTTATACAGCAAGCGAATGAGCGAGGCCACGAAATCGCTCTGGTGGTTCCCGGTCACATCGACAAGGTAGAACCGGTCGGTAGCTTCGGAAAGATTTACCACGTGCAGGCGCCGCCCGCTTTGTTCAACTCCAGCTACCGCATGCTCTACCCTACACAATTTCTTGCGCCGGGGAGCAAATTGCAGAACATCGTGGCTTCAGAACGCCCGGACGTGGTCGAGATCTGCGACAAATACACGTTGCACTACTTCGGCGCCCTCCTCCGCCGGGGCCTCCTCCGCAATTTGGATGTCCGGCCCGTCGTGGTTGGCCTCAGCTGCGAGCGCATGGACGACAACTTTCGCAGCTATATGGGAGGAATTTTTCTCTCCCGCCAGTTTTGCTCGTGGTACATGCGCTGGATTTATTTCCCCTTCTTCGATCATCACATCGCCAACTCACGGTACACCGCTGCCGAACTGGAGGCCGCTGCCCGCGGCCATCTCGTGCCTCGCGGAACCTGGATTCGCCCCATGGGCGTGGATTTTACCCATCTGTCTCCCGAGCGTCGCTCCATAACTGCGCGCCGGCGGCTGTTGCAGGATTGCGGCGCCAATCCGGACACCATCCTTCTTCTCTACGCCGGCCGCCTGGTACCCGAAAAGAATCTGCCCCTGCTGTTTTCCCTCATGGACCACCTGGCAAAGAAAAAGAACAGCCGGCGCGATTTTCACTTGCTGGTAGTAGGCGATGGCATCGAACGCGTGCGCTGGGAGCGGGAGTGCGCGCAACGAAATCCCGGCGGCGTAACGTTCCTCGGGTATGTCAGGAACCGCGAAGTGCTGGCTGGTCTGTATGCTAACAGTGAGGTGTTTGTGCACCCCAATCCCCGCGAACCTTTCGGAATCGCGCCTCTGGAAGCGATGGCCTCCGGACTCGCGCTGGTCGCCCCCAACGCCGGCGGCGTTACCTCCTACGCCAGTCCAGAAAATGCGTGGCCGGTCGAACCCAATGTTGAAAGTTTCGCGGCCGCAATCGAAGAAGCTGTGGGCGATGAAGAACTCCGCCGGAAAAAAGTAGCCAAAGCCCTTTCCACTGCGCAGCAATACCGCTGGGAAAAAGTGGCGTCTTCATTTCTCGATCTCTATGTCGAGCTGCATCGTCAAATGCGATGCGGGAGCGCGGCTCAACTGCCCCCCGACTTCCACTCCACTCCCCCCACTGCTCTTCAGCGGCTTGTATTTCACGGGATCTCGCAAGCGGCGCAACGAACTTTTGTGGCGGCATCCAGCCTCTTCGGCAAATCAACTTTCGGCGCGAACACCTCCGGCTCGACCAGGAGCGAAATTGCCGGTTAGTGAAACTATCCCAACTGTGGCGGGCAGTGGAGAACAGGCCGGGCGACTCCGCCAGTTTCCCACGGGCTTTCTGTGGGGTGTATCTACCGCCGCGCATCAGGTGGAAGGCGGAAACGAGAATCAGTGGTCTGCCTGGGAGCGCGCCGGCCGCATCAAGTCAGGCGACTGCTGCGGCCAGGCCTGCGACTGGTGGAACAACGCCGAGCGTGACTTTGATCTTGCCAAGGGTCTCGGCATCAACGCGCTTCGCCTGTCACTGGAATGGAGCCGCATTGAGCCGCAGGAGAATTCGTGGTCCCCGGTCGCGTTGCAGCGCTATCGCCAGATGCTCACCGGCTTGCGCGAACGAGGAATTGAACCCGTCGTCTGCCTGCACCACTTCACCAACCCGCGCTGGTTCGAGCACAAAGGAGCCTTCCTCAACCCGCAGGCGCCCGCCCTCTTCGAGCGCTTCGCCCGCCGGGTGGTGAACTCGCTCGGCGACCTTTGCAATCTCTGGGTCACCTTCAATGAGCCCAACGTTTACGCAACGCTCGGCTACGTCACCGGCGAATTCCCGCCCGGCCGCACTGGCGAAATCGCCACCTCACTCAAAGTGATGAACGCCCAGGCCCGCTGCCACCTCCGCGCGTACCGCGCTATTCATGAACTGCGGCTCGATGCCCGGGTCGGCTGGGCGCAGCACCACATCGTCTTTCAGCCCGTGCGCGGCGGCATCGATCGCCTCATCGCAGGCCTGCAAGGCCACATCTTCAATGAAGGATTCCTGCAGTTGATGGAGCAGGGCAGATTTTCCTTTCCCTTCAACCTGGTGGACGGCGCAGTCAAGGAAGCTAAAGGCGCCTGCGATTTCGTCGGCCTCAACGTTTACAACCGCTTCCACGTGAGTTTCGATCTCAAGAGCGCAGCCCAACTTTTCGGACGGGTCTTCGTTCCGCCGGAAGTCCCTCAAGGCGATCCCGGAGTAGAAAAGCCCTATGGCGAGGCCTATCCCGGCGCGATCCGCGCCGCGGTGCAGCGTGCCGCTCGCCTGGGCAAGCCGATCTACATTCTCGAGAACGGCGTGCCCGACGCAGCCGACCGCCTCCGCCCCTGGCTCATCGTGAACGCCATCAAGGAAGTGCACACCCTCATCGCCGAAGGCCACGACATCCGCGGCTACTTCCACTGGACTCTCACCGACAACTTCGAATGGAACGAAGGCTGGAAACTCCGCTTCGGCCTCTTCGCGCTGGACCCAAACACCCAGGAGCGGACGATGCGCGAAAGCGCCCGCCTTTACAGCGAAATCGTGCGCAGGAATGGGCTGTCACGCGAATTGGCAGAGAGGTTCGGCGCCCGCGCCTAGATCGGGAGTAGAGCAGGTTAGGTCGATCCCGCCCAGGCCGCCCCGAAGGTGTTCGCCTGCGCCAGATCGGATGATGTTCTCGCCGCAGCCCCAACCTGCCGCTGCTGTATCACATCCAGAATCACCGGCACCTCAAACAGCGCCCGGTTGGAGTAAGCGGCAGTGTTCGCGCGGAACTCCGCGAACGTGGCAGGCTCCAACAAGCGCTCAACTCCGCCGGCAATTTCCCGGAAACTCGGCAGCACAATTCCCATGCGCTTCTCCACCAGCCACTCCGTGTTGTAGCGCTCCTGCGGCATGGTGCGCGCGTTGCGCTCCACAATTACCGGCAGATGGAACTGCAAGGCTTCGCTGATGCTTCCCGGGCCGGGCTTGCCGATGAAGAAATCCGCCAGCGCCATGTAGTAGTCCACATTCGAAGTGAATCCCTCCACCACCATGCGCTTGCTCAAGCGTAGCCCGCGAAGCTGTTCCTGAATCTTCTCGCTGTGCCCGCACAACATGATGAGCTGCACCTCAACCGGGCTCTCCTCCATCCGCTTCGCAATCTCCACCATGGCCGGCGAGCCGTGGCCGCCAAACAGCACCACACCGGTGGGAACATCAGGCAGCAATCCGATGCGCTCCCGCTCGCACGCCCGGTCGAGCACCGGCGGCTGATAGAACTTCGGCTTCAGGATCATCCCCGAAGCCTCAAAAATCATCTCTTTCGCGTGGCCCATCTCCAGTGCCTGCCGCCGCGCCCGCTCCGTCCCGCAAATCAGATATTGCGATTCCTTTTCCATCCAGAAATGCGGCGGATAGTCCGCGAAATCGGTCAGCAGAGTCACAAATGCCGCCTCCGGCAACTCGTGCCGAATGCTCTCTGCCATCGCCCGGTTGAAATGCGGGATCACGGAAAGCACCAGGTCCGCCGGATTCTGCGACCAGTAATTCCGCAGCAGCTTTACGATCCGCCCATGCTTCAGCCGGATCAGCCTTTGCAGAAGCGGCAGCAGTTGCGGCGAAAGCCGCGTCCAGCCCTTGCGCAGAACCAGGTTGTAGGCGTCCTGCGTGCGCATGCCGGTTACGCCCCGGAAGATGTCCACAGTATCCAGCAGTTCCTGTAGGTTGAGCAGTTGCACCGTCCAGCTCTGCGGCTGCTCTTCCAGGGTATTCTTCAGCGCTTCCGCGGCGTTGCGGTGTCCTCCGCCCGCGTCGAAGAAGACGATCGTCATCCTGCGCATAGTGGCCTCACAGGAAGTCTGCTCCCATGGTTTGTAGCGGAGTGTGGACGAGGCAGGAAAGTGCCTTGCGTTGTACCAGGAAAACGCGTCGCAAACCAGAAACCGGGCACCTTAACAGTTTGCTGTGGTTTCTTTACAAAATGATGAATATCCGATGAATGGAATGTGAATAAACGCGTGTAGGGACGGGGCTTGCCCCGGGCTTGCCCCCTCGAGTGAAGCGAGGGCCTAATCGCCACAAACGCGGGCAGCCGCAGACCGTCCCCCTTTCAAACGCCTGGTGCCCAGGCTCGCTCCGCTCGCTGGACGGGGCAAGCCCCGTCCCTACACGAGCCCGCACCTGCCCCTGTGATATATTGCGAGTCTTTGCGGCGATGCCGGGTAACGTCCAGCGGGCCGGACCTCGGGGTAAGAAAAGGGTGACGATGGTCAAATCCACTACGGGATCTTCCTCAGCAAACGAGCATCATGCGTCGTTATTTCCCTCGGGCAATTTCCTTCCATTCTTCCTGGTGACCGCGCTTTTCTTCCTCTGGGGCGTGCCCAACAATCTCAACGACGTCCTCATCCGCCAGTTCATGAAGTCCTTTGCCATCACCCGTTTCCAGGCCGGCCTCATCCAGTCCGCCTTCTACATGGGCTATTTCGTTCTCGCTCTGCCCGCCGGCCTGCTCATGCACAAGAAGGGCTACAAAGCCGGATTCATCACCGGCCTGGTTCTATTCGGCACCGGCGCATGCCTGTTCTGGCCAGCCGCACTGGCTGGGCGCTATTCCTTCTTTCTGATTGCCCTATTCGTCATCGCCAGCGGCCTCTCATTCCTTGAAACCGCTTCCAATCCGTTCATCGCCCAGTGCGGCGACCCCGAAACCTCCGAGCGCCGCCTGAATTTCTCCCAGGCGTTCAATCCCATCGGATCGATTACCGGTGTTCTGGTCGGCACGATTTTCATCTTTTCCGGCATCGAACTAACGCCGGCGCAAATCTCCGCCTTGCAGGAAGCCCATAAGTACGAAGCCTACTTGCGCCAGGAAACCCTGCGCGTGGTGCGGCCCTACATCGTTCTCGGACTGGTGGCATTCACCTGGGCGGTGCTGATCGCCCTCACCAAGTTTCCCGCTACCCGCGGCGAGACCGAATCCGCAAGCACCGGCAAGGGCCACGTCGGTGACCTCTTCCGCCAGCGCCACTTCATTCTCGCGGTGCTCGCCCAGTTTCTTTACGTAGGCGCCCAGGTGGGCACCTGGAGTTACTTCATCCAGTACGTTCAGGACTACACCCACCGCCCGGAAAAAGTCGCCGGCTACTTCCTCACTGGAACGCTGGTCGCCTTCGGCGTAGGCCGCTTCGCTTCTTCGTACCTGATGAAATTCATCTCTCCGCCACGGCTGATGGGCGCCTACAGCCTCGCCAACGTCGCCCTGGTCTGCATCGGCGTCTTCCTGCCCGGCCCCACCGGGCTCTGGGCGATCTTTCTCACCAGCTTCTTCATGTCGCTGATGTTCCCCACGATCTTTGCCCTGGGCCTCAAGGGGCTGGGCGCCAACACGAAAATTGCCGGCTCGTTGCTGGTGATGTCAATCATCGGCGGCGCGGTGATGACCCCCGCCATGGGCTTGATTTCCGAGCAATTTCACAGCTTAGCCGTCGCCTACCTCTTGCCCCTGGCCGCATACGCTTTTATTGCTTTCTACGCTTTCGTAGGATCGAAAGTGCAGCCTGTGGGTTAAATTGAAAGCGCAGGTAATTGAAGAACGCTCTGCGGCAGGAAAATCTATGACCCGTCGATACTGCCTCACCCTGGATTTAAAAGACGATCCCAAACTGATCGCCGAGTACAAGGTCTATCACGAAGACGTCTGGCCCGAAATCCTGCAAAGCATTAAAGACTCCGGCGTCGCGGACATGGAGATATATCTCCTGGGCACGCGTATGTTCATGATCATGGAAGTGGACGAGAATTTTTCCTTCGAAGCCAAAGCCGCTGCCGACAAATCAAACCCCAAAGTCCAGGAGTGGGAAGACCTGATGTGGAAGTTCCAGCAAGCCCTACCCCAGGCAAAGCCCGGCGAAAAATGGCTGCTGATGGATAGGGTTTTCAAGTTGTAGGAATCAGCTGTCAGCTCTCAGCTGTTAGCCTTACGGTATAGGGGTAACTGATAGCTGACAGCTGACAGCTGAACCCCAGCAGCTAACCCAATGAAAGCCCTCGTCCTCCGCAAACCCGGAGAAGCCGCCATCGAATCCGTCGCCGAGCCCCAGGCGAACAATGGCGATGTACTGCTCAAAGTCCGTATGGTGGGTCTTTGCGGAAGCGATCTGAACTCCTTCCGCGGCGGGAATCCCCTGGTCACCTTTCCCCGCATTCTCGGCCATGAAGTGTCGGCTACGATCGTCGAAAGCAGCCAGCACCTGCCCGGCATCGCCGCCGGCGCCAACGTCACTCTTTCCCCTTACACCAGCTGTGGGCATTGTTCTTCCTGTCTTCGCGGCCGGCCCAATGCCTGCCGCTTCAATGAAACTCTGGGCGTGCAGCGCGACGGCGCAGCCACCGAGTACATCCGTGTTCCCGCCGGAAAAATTTATTCCGCCAATCTCACCCTCCGCGAACTCTGCCTGGTGGAACCACTCACAGTAGGATTTCACGCCGTCGCCCGGGGCCGCGTCACAGCGGAGGATACCGTCGCCGTCATGGGATGCGGCGGCGTAGGCCTGGGCGCCATCGCCGCCTGCAGTTTTCGCGGCGCAACCACCATTGCGATCGATCTCGACGACGCCAAGCTGGCTCTGGCCGCCAAAGCCGGCGCTGCTCACACCATCAATACCAACCGCCAGACCCTGCACCGCCGCCTCGCAGAAATCACCGGCGGACACGGCCCCGACGTGGTGATCGAAGCCGTAGGCATTTCCCAAACTTTCCGCGCCGCGGTCGAAGAAGTCGCATTCACCGGACGCGTGGTATATATCGGCTACGCCAAGGAACTGGTTCCCTACGAGACGCGGCTTTTCGTGCAGAAGGAACTGGACATTCTCGGTTCCCGCAACGCTCTGCCGGAAGATTTTCAGACCGTGATCCGCATGCTCGAAGAGCATCGCTTCCCGGTGGATGACGCCGTAAGCGCGACAGTTCCCCTCGAGGAAGGCCCAGACATCCTGAAAACCTGGAGCCAGAACCCCACCCAGATCTCCAAAATCATGCTCCACTTGGACTAACCGTAGCGCCGGCGTCCCGCCGGCACCTAACGGTCGTTCCACAGTCGGCGGTGCAACTGTACCGAACGGTGCCGGCGAGACGCCGGCGCTACCCCGTAGTCTTAAGCGCCACCACACTCACGTTCGCATCCGGCGCCCGCGCTGGAACGTCGATCGTGAGCGACTCCTCCGTCTGCCGGAACTTCAGAGGCTCCCCACCCGCGAGCAAGCGCGCCGAAAGCACCTTCGGCTTCACCCCGCTGATCTCAAGCGCCCCGGAAGGCCAATCGAAAACATGCAGGTAAAGACTCTCGCCCTTGGCTGTAGTGCGTAGCGCAGCCACGCCCTGTACCGGCCCATAGGTCGTGCCATAGATCGCCTCGCCATTCACCGCCAGCCACTCGCCGATGGCTCGCAACCGCTCCTGAAATTCCGGCTGAATCACGCCGTCCGGCTGCGGCCCAACGTTCAGCAGGAAATTTCCTCCGCGGCTCGCCACTTCCACCAATCCCCGAATCAGAAACTGCGCAGACTTGTAGTCATGATCGTGCATGTTGTACGCCCAGGTGTTGTTGATGGTCATGCACGTCTCCCAAAGCTGAAAATCCTCCGGCTTGGGAACGCTGGTTTTCAACTTCTGCTGAATGCTCGTGTCTACCGCGTTGAACTTCACGCCCTTGGTGGGGATGCCAGCAGGTATGAACTGCTCCGGCGTCTGATAATCTCCCGGAACTCCAATGCGATCGTTCACCAGCGTCGCCGGCTGCAACTGATGGATGAGGTCGATAAAACGAATGCCGTCGAATTTCTCCTGGTGATGCAATCCATCAAACCAGATCAGCGCCACCGGCCCGTACCGGGTCAGCAACTCGGTCAACTGCAGCTGCATGTAGTCCAGGTAGAGCGGCCACTCCGGACGCCAGGGCTCTCCATTCCAATTCTCCGCCGCCAATTTCGAGGTGTCGCGAAACGCCGGATGGTGCATGTCCGGCGGCGAATAGTAAAACCCCAGCGGCATGTTCCGTTCCTTGCAGGCATCCGCCAGTAGCCGCACGATATCCTTGCCGTACGGCGTGTTGGTGATCTTGTAATCGGTGTAAGAGGTATCGAACATGCAGAAGCCGTCGTGGTGCTTGGTGGTGAACACCATGTAGTGCTGCCCCGCCGCGCGCGCCAGGTCCACGAAGGCATACGGATCGAATTTCGTGGGATTGAAGCGCTTCGGCAGTTCGCGGTACTCAGCCTCAGTAATGCCCCACGACTTGGGCTCCATGATCGGCCAGGAAGCCTCCACGCTAGCCAGCGAATACGGCCCCCAGTGAATAAACATGCCAAACTTGGCATTGCGGTACCAGGCGGTGTGCTCCTCCTCCGACCCAAACGCAAACCCAAAGCGAGGCAGCAGCGGAAGCGATGACGCCGCCAGCGCCAGCTTAAGAAACTCCCGGCGATCCTGCAGATGAATGCTCATGCGCGTTGCTCCCCCATGGATTGCTCGTCCTTTGTCATCCCTCTATCCCCTGTTATCCCCTCTATCCCCTGTTCCTCAATCGCCCTGTCATCCCCAACCCACTGTCGTCCTCCTACCCTCTGTCATCCCCCTATCATTTGTCATCCCGAGCGAAGCGAGGGATCTCGGTCTTTGCGTCCTCATCAACACCGTCCACCACAACTACGCAACCAAATCCCTCAGTCCAAATGAAAAACTTCTTCCATTTCCGCCCACCACTCGCCCTCTTTCCGCGTCGCCAGCGGTTCCTGCATCGGCTTCATCACCGCCCACCATTCCTGCGTCTTGGGATGGGCAGCCATCCTGTCCATATCACCCGGGAAGTTTGTGCCGTGATACTCGAAGTAACTGAAAAGAAATCCGTCTTTGAAATAGATGGAGTAGTTTCTGATGTTGCAATCCCGAATTTTCTCAAGCACTTCCGGCCACACCGCGGCGTGATGGCGCCTGTACTCCTCTTCAATCCCAGGCTTCAGCCGAATCACACTTCCGAATCTCTGCATGTCCAAGCCGCCTTTCTTCGCGTCCTTTGCGTTCTTAGCGGTTCAACAAACAATGCGTGAAAACAGGAGAGCCAAACCACCTTCGTGTACCTTCGTGTCCTTAGTGGCTGCTTTCAGCGCGCATCGGCAAACAGCAAAAGCAACCACGAAGACCACAAAGGTACACGAAGGAGAAGCCACGAAGGAAACCCGATTCGAGGCTATAAGCGCTTAAACTGATTGACGAATTGCTTATATACTGGCTATGCTTCCGATGTCAAAGCATTTAAGCACTTGCAATGCCAGCCCATTCGGTTCTTTCAACCCGCGGCCTGGTCAAGAATGACCTGGCGGAGCGCCTCCGCAAAGAGATCATGAACGGCTCGCTGCCGCGCGGTGTGCGCATCGTCGAGGGCAAATGGGCGCAGAAGTTCGGCGTTGCCCAGGGATCGATTCGCGAAGCCATCAACCTGCTGGCGCTTGACGGATTCGTCACTAAAGAGCCCGGACGCAGCGCCCGCGTGATCCATTTAAGTGAGCGCGATGTCGAGCAACTCTACGAAATGCGCAGCGCCCTCGAAGGACTCGCCGCCCGCCTGGCCGCCGCGGCAAAAGCCGATCTCTCGAAGCTGCAGGCAGCGGTGGACGCCATGCGCCGCGCCGTGATCGCGGGAAATTGCCAGGACCTGATCCAGCACGATCTCGCTTTTCATCTCACTCTCTGCGAGCTTTCCGGCAACGCCTACATCGTGGACCAAAGCCGCCGCATCCTGCTGCCGTTTTTTGCTTTTGTGCGTATGCGCGTGGCTGCCAGCGGGCAGGGAACTTCCGCCTGGGATAAAGACCTGGAAGCCCACCAGCGCATCATCGATCTTCTCAACGAAGGCGAAGGCGATGTCGCCGAGCAGTACGTAAAGAAGGCGATGGCCCGCTTCGCCAAAACCGCTTACGACAACTGGGAGAAGCGCATCCCCCATGCCGGGTGAGCTAAACGAAAAAGTCGTGCTGCTGACCGGGGGCGCCCAGGGCATCGGGCGCGAATGTGCTCTTGCTTATGTCCGTGAAGGCGCGAAGGTCGCGATCCTCGACGCCGACCTCGATTCCGCGCAGCGCACCGCCGCCGACCTTGGCCCGCAGAGCATCGCGCTGCATGCCGACGTCTCCGATGGCGCGGCCGTGAGCGCCGCGGTCGCGGCGGTCATCGAAAAGTTTGGCCGCATCGACGCCGTTCACAACAACGCCGGCATCGCCAGCCCCTCCAAGCCCTTGCACCAAACCACCGAACAGGAGTGGGACCGCCTGCAGCAGGTGAACCTCAAGTCGGTTTACTGGACTACCAAATTCGCCTTCGAAGCCCTCGCCGCAACCCAGGGTTGCATCCTCAACACCGCCAGCATGGTCGGACTCATCGGCCAGCAGGACCACGCCGCCTACGTCGCCACCAAAGGCGCGATGATTTCGCTCACCAAGGCCATGGCCGCCGATTATGCCCGCCAATCGATTCGCGTGAACGCGGTTTGCCCCGCCGGCGTCTGGACTCCCATGCTGGAGCGCTGGTGCGAGGAACAGCCCAACTCAGGCAGCATCCGCCAGTATCTCGACGACATCCATCTTCTCGGCAAGTGCCCGCGCGGCGACGTGATCGCCGATGCCGCTGTATTTCTGCTCTCTGCGAAAGCCAGATTCATCACCGGCTGCATTCTGCCGGTGAGCGGTGGCGCCGAGCTTGGTTACCGGCGATAGCGAAAGAAACCATGCCCGACTGCGCCATTCAATCGATCTCCACCTACGACGCCCGCTTCACCTTACCGCCGGGCGCGGGAACCGATTCCGTCCACACCAACTCCGAGTATTGCCTCGCGGTAACGCTGCTGAACACCGACTGCCGCATTCGCGGCAGCGGCTTCGCGCTCACCTTGGGAGAAGGGAACCGTCTGGTCTGCGAGGCCATCGAGCTGCTCGCCAGACCGCTCGCCGGCATGGCCATTGAAGAATTGATGGCCGATTTTGGAAAGATGTCCCGCCGCCTGGCCGATGATCCCTCGCTGCGCTGGCTCGGCCCGCACAAAGGAGTGGTCCATCTTGCTCTGGCATCCATCACCAACGCCTGTTTCGATCTTTGGGCAAAAAGCCGCGGCGTGCCCTTGTGGAAGCTGCTGCTCGATCTGTCTCCCGAAGCAGTCGTGCGCTTGCTCGATCTGAGCTACCTGGAAGACGTTCTCAGCGAAGAGGAGGCATTGAATGTTCTTCGCGGGCAGGCAGCCGGCCGCGGCAAGCGCGAGCCCATCCTGCGCCTGGGATACCCCGGCTACGATACTTCCATCGGCTGGATGGCCTACGATGACGACAAAGTGCGCGAACTCACCGCTCGCGCCCGCGAACAGGGATTCACCGCCTTCAAGCTCAAAGTGGGGTCAGCCGATGAGAACCGCGACCTGCGCCGCGCGGCCATGCTTCGGCAATCGATCGGCGACGACGCCACCCTCATGTTCGACGCTAACCAGCACTGGAACCTGCCCGCCGCCCTTCGTATGTGCCGCAGCCTCGCGCAGTACCGCCCGCTGTGGATTGAGGAACCCACTCATCCCGATGACATCCAGGCCCACGCCCTGCTGGCCCGCGAAATCGCGCCGGTGAAAATCGCAGCCGGCGAACACATTCCCAACCGCATCATGTTCAAGAATTTTCTTCAGGCTGGAGCGCTGCATTACGTGCAGGCCGACTGCACTCGCCTGGCGGGAGTGAGTGAATTTCTGACCGTAAGCCTGCTGGCGAAGAAGTTCCGCTTACCGGTGGCGCCCCATGTGGGAGACATGGGACAGGTGCATCAACACCTGGTGTTGTTCAACCACGTCGCGCTGGGGCACGATGTTCTCTTCCTCGAGCACATCCCCCATCTCCGCAGCCACTTCGTCTTCCCGGCGCAAATCAACGACGGGCGCTACGAAACCCCGCAGGAGCCCGGAGCCTCCTGCGATCTGAAAGCCGCTCCGCAGCGCGTGCCTACCGCATAAAGAACCACAGGAACGAGCCCAGAAAAACCACCACGGTGCAGATAATCAGCATCGTTACGTCCGAGTTATCTGACCGGCTTCGGAATGTAGCGTCCTGGGACATCTCTCTCACCGTGTCTATAGCATAAAGCCATTTGCCGTGGCGTCAACATTGCCCCAGTAATTGCGGTTTGTTACCGCTGGGTTACCGACACTCCGTTCTCGCCCGGCCAGGGCCGCGCGGAATTTGCCCCACATCCCCTAACTTAAGTCGCAATTCTGTTGCGCGGGTCAATCTGTCATCCGCCGGAGAGCGGCAGGCTTGCCCGTCACTCGGGAACCATCGTCAACACTCAGGAAAAGGGCAGTTGGCGGACCCCGATGTAGAATTCGGAGGTCACCAGGGTGCTGCATGCCTACGGAAACAGGGATATCCCATCTGTGGAGAATATTTCTTTGCCTGCTGTTCATCCTTGCCCTGTCGCAAGCGCAAGAACCACACAGCCACAGCGCTCCTGAGAAACTGGGAAGAGTATCGTTTCCGATTTCGTGCGCGCCGGCCGTTCAGGAGCAGTTCGATCGAGGCGTAGCTCTGCTTCACTCCTTCGCCTACACCGCTGCCGAAAGTGCATTCCAGAGAGTGAGCGAACTGGATGCGTCTTGTGCGATGGCACATTGGGGAATGGCCATGACGTACTTTCACCAGCTTTGGGACCCGCCGATCGTGCCCTCGACGATTCCGATTGCGCAAAAGGAAGTCCAGCGGGCCCTGCAGATCGGGGCGGGCTCTGTGCGTGAACGCGAGTTCATCAATGCGCTGGCCTTAATCTACCAGGACGCTCCCACCGTTCCATACCACACCCGGGCGGCGAACTATGAGCGGGCGATGAGCGATCTCGCTTCAGAGCACAGGCAAGATGCCGAAGCGCAGGTTTTTTACGCGCTCGCCCTGCTGGCCAACGCATCTCCTGCTGATAAGACTCATGCCAAGCAGAAACAGGCGGCCGATCTGCTTGAAGAGCTTTATCGTACCCACCCGCAACACCCGGGAATCCCTCACTACCTAATCCATGCTTACGACAACTCGGAACTCGCAGTGAAAGGCCTCCCAGCGGCGAAAGCCTACTCCCGGATTGCACCTTCAGCGCCTCATGCATTGCACATGCCATCGCACATTTTCACGCGACTCGGCCTATGGGAAGACTCCATCTCTTCCAACCTTGCGGCCAGGGAAGCGGCGCACCAGCAGGGCGATGAGGGAGAAGAACTGCACGCCATGGATTATCTGGTGTATGCCTATCTGCAGACTGGGCGTGACAAAGACGCGGCTCAGGTGATTCAACAACTCAAAAGCATGCCAAATCTGAACGCAGGTGATTTCAAGATAGCGTACGCCTCCACCGCGATGCCGGTTCGTTACGTGGTTGAGCGGCGTGAATGGGCTGACGCTGCCGGCATCATTCCTCTGGCAGGAGCCCCGCCTCATGTTGTCGCAATTGCGGTTTGGGCCCGGGGATTGGGACTCGCTCGGAGTGGACACACCGCCGAGGCGCGCACGGAAATTGTTAAATTGCGGCAGATCGAAGGGCAGCTTCGCACCTCAGGCGACAACTATTGGGCCACTCAGGTTGGGATCCTGACGCGCGAGGTTATGGCGTGGTCCGATCAGGCCGCGAAGAATCCAGATGAAGCCGAGACGCTGATGCGCTCATCAGCCGATGAGGAAGACGCAATCGAGAAACTTCCGGTGACACCAGGGCCGATTGTTCCGGCCCGCGAACAACTCGGCGACTTGCTCCTGGAGCAGAATCACCCGGGTCTGGCGCTCAAGGAATTTGAAACGACACTTGCGCATACGCCCGGGCGGCGCGGGGCTCTTCAGGGGGCGGCCCATGCCGCCCAACTCTCTGGCCGGAAGTAGACTTCATTACAGTGGTTCCGGGCGAATGTTTCCAAGGATTGCCCGATGGCATTTTCGTCTCGAGCCACCGTGCGACGGAGTCCAATGTTCTCGGCAAGGCTTACGGGAAGTTGGCGCACCCAGCAAGCCCAAAGCGCTCATGCGAGTTTGCCTGCCTTACCTGGGGATCGGCCTGCCCACCGCTTCCAGTACACGAGCAACCTCTTCCACCGCTACGCCCGTATCGCCGAAGAAAAACGATCCCCGCCGCACAATGCGCGCGTAGATCTCTTCCGCCGAGGCAGCGCCGCCGGCTTCCAGCAGCGCGATTCGCACCGCCCGCGCCAGCCGGGTGCGCCTGCCGCGCAGCCGAAATGGCCGGTCGCCGGCCTGCTCACGCCACTGGCCTCTCAACCTCAATGACCCCTCAGACACCCCAGGCCGGCACCGATCCATTCCGTCAGAGGCGCGCCTGCCTACGCCCAGCTGCAATCCCCGCAACGTACAGCCCAGGCTGCGCATGCGCCGCTCGACCTCACTTCTTTGCTCGAGCAGTCGGCGCAATTCGGCCTGAACCAGCTCAACGAAGCCGATCGCAGAGCCGTTCGCTGATGCGGTTTCAACCGAGGGCGTCATAGTCAAAGTGATCGACGCCAGTTTCCCGAGAAGGCCAACACCAGCGGGCCAAACAACCCGAAAAGAGGGACGAGTGGCGCGAATACTCCTGCGCGTGTCACTCCTGGCGCCGGGCTCTCCAGCAATGCGAGAGCACACCCCTCCCCGCTGACACCTCTTGTCACACTGTTCTGTCTATTGGTTCACGCCAGGGTGGCGCTCGTCCCAGCAGCATCTTCAAATCGCTGTTTTTGTTAGACAATTCAGCTCAACGGGGGCACACATCGCGATCGTTTATGGAACAAATCACAGCAGTTACCTATTCCCAGCCCGCACCATCCTTTCAGCCGGATCTGGTTCAAGCCGCTGACATCGCCGATAACACCGATGTTGAACATGTAGTCGTCCAGATCCGCAAAGAACTGGATTCGCTTCATCTTGAACACGCAGCCATTGTGAAGCGCATTGCCCTCATCAAGCAGACACTTCACGGTTTGGCCGGCGTCTTCGGCGAACGGATGGTCAACGGCCAGTTGCAGAATCTTCTCTCTCTGAGCTCCGTCCCGCCTCCTTCGGGCGCCAGTCGTGGCCTCACTCAGTCCTGCCGCCGTCTGCTGGCGGAAGCCCAAAGCCCAGTCACGGTTCATCAGATCCATGCCGGTATCCAGGAGCGCTATCCGGAGGTTCTGGCCAACAACAAAAAGCCCACCGCCTCTCTCCAAGTGATACTGCGCCGCCTGGTCGAGTACGGAGAAGCCGAAGCCGGCTTCGACGCCAGGGGCAAGCGCACCTGGCGCTCCAAGTCGCGCCAAGCCGCATCGCCACCACAGGAAAATCGTCCCCTCTAGCGGATTAGAGGATTCTCTTTGCCACCTTTGCGTTCTTAGCGGTTCAAGCTGTTGAAGATCGGAACCGCAAAGATCGCAAAGGACGCGAAGGAACCCCGCCGGGAACTTGCAAGGTTAGGTAGCCAGGTACAGAATCCATAATTCCAGGGACGAATCCCATTTTCCCGGGGACGAGGGACGAACTGCAATCGCGCTATCCTGAAACCAAACCGCGGCAGCCGCGTCTATGTACTAACCGCTTGGAGGGTCCCAGGCACACATGATCGCAGAAAGTGCAGCACAGGTACCCGCCCCCGGGGCTGGTGGGACCGCAATCCGGGCCGTCATCGCCGATGACGAGCGTCTGGCCCGCGAAAAGTTGCGTCTGCTTCTGGATGGGGAATCGGCGATCGAAATCGTGGCGGAATGCCGCGACGGCAACGAAACCATCGCCGCCATCCGCAACCACAAGCCTGACCTGCTCCTGCTCGACATCCAGATGCCCGACCTGGATGGTTTCCAGGTCCTCGCCGAAGTGCCCCCGGCGGAGATGCCGGTCGTCATCTTCACTTCAGCTTACGATCAATACGCCATCCGCGCCTTTGAGGCGCACGCCCTCGATTACCTCCTCAAGCCTTTCGACCGCGAGCGCTTGCATCACGCCCTGGAGCGCGCCCGCGAGGAACTGCGCAAAAGCGAAGATCGCAAAGTCACCAATCGCATTCTCGACCTGCTCTCGCGGGTGAAGTCCGAGGTCCGGCCCTCTCCCGAATCTGATCGCCGCCTGGTGATCAAGACCAAAGGCCGCGTCGTGTTTCTCGATCTCGATGAAATTGACTGGGTAGACGCCTCCGCCAACTACGTTCGCCTGAACGTGGGCAAGGAGTCCTACCTGCTGCGCGAAACCATCAGCCGCACCGCCGAGCGCCTGGATCCGGCCCGCTTCATCCGCATTCACCGCTCCACGATCGTGAACGCCCGCAAGATTAAAGAGCTGATCCCGGTGAACAGCGGCGAATATGTCGTAGTGCTGCGCAGCGGCAAGGAACTCTCCTGCAGCCGTGGCTACCGAGCGGGCGTGCAGAAGATGATCGAGAAGAACTCTTGAAAATTTGTAATTTGGTAATCGGGCAATTTGTAATTTAAAACCCTTCGAGCGTGCGGCTCGCCAAATCGCAAATTACCCGATTACCAAATTACAAATCCAAACGCCCTCAGCCCACATTCCATCTTAAACAGAAAAGGGACCGGTCGAGGCCACCGGTCCCTTTTCTGCAGGGTGCTAAGCTAGAACACAAATTTCACGCTCAGCGTCATCTGCCGGATCCCGCCTCCGAACTGCTTTGCATCCAGAAACGCTCCGCTCTCCGGCTGCGCGTAGCCGCCGCTGGACTGCGCTATCGCAATGCCCGAGGTGTTGAACACATTGCCGTTGCTCAGGGCGTAGCTGGGGTGATTGAAGATGTTGAACACATCCACCCGCATCTGCAGGTACTTGCTCTCGCTGAGATAGGTGTTCTTCGCCAGTGACAGGTTGAAGGTGGCGAAGCCCGGTGAAAGGAAGCTGTTGCGGCCCACGGTGGTGAGCGCGCCACTGCCGGCCACCACGTAGCGCGCGCTGGGATCAGCCGGCGTGTAGCCGATGGCCGGATCGAAGCCCGCGCCGATAAACGCGAAGGGACCGTTGGGGTTGGCGGCGCAACCTTGCAGCGGCGCCGCGGTAAACGTCGTGGATCCGATGTAAGTGCCGCCCACCGGAACTCCGGAAGTGCTCCCCAAGGTAGATTCGCAAACCGGGAGAACATCCGTTCCCGTGTTTGCCGTTCCGCTCGAGTTGAACACCACGCGATCGCCGGCGGCATCCACGTTGCCGTTCGAATCCACGCCCGACTGAATCGTCACCGGCTGCCCGGTCTGCGCGAAGAACACCGTGCTGACCTGATAGCCGTTTACCAGCGTCTTCAGCAGGCGGTTGTCCGCGCTTGTCTTCGGCAGTTGATATACGATCCCCATCGAGAACTTGTGCCGCACATCCAGGTCTGAGTTAGCGCGGTCTGCTCCCAGATTGTTGGTGTCTTCTGAGCGCCGCGGGTTGAGCGTGCTGGTGAAGAACTCGTTGGTGGCATCGTCGATGGTGTGGGAATAGGTATAGCTGGCGTTGATCGAAACGCCGTGGCGTGTGCGCTGCGTAAAGCTGATCGAGCCGGAGTGGTAAATACTGCTGCCCAGCGGATCATAAGCGGTCACGTTCCCGAAGAAGCCATACTGCCCCCAGATGTTGGGATCGTTGCTGGTAAGGCCGGGAACCGGATTGCCTGGTCCGAACGGGCCGAGCCCGTTGAGTTCCTGGTTGAACACGAAGTTGTAAAACGTCGTATCGGTCGGCGTGCTGGCGGTGTAGGTCGCGGGAATCTGCGACCTATCCAGGTAAGTGGGCAGTGGGGTGCCGCCAGCGTCGAAATACGAAATAAAGTTCCGGCGGTTCTGCACCGGCAGTTCCAGGCCGCGCGTTCCCACGTAACGAACTTCCACCGTGGCGTTTCGGTACAGTTCGTGTTGCACTCCCAGGCTCCAGCTCAAAATCTTCGGTAATTGATTGTCAGGCAGGTAGGCGCTGGTCAGATTGCGCGCGTCCGCCTGGCCGGTGGGAGGAATGTACGCCTGCGGCAACCCTCCTCCTGCCAGGAACCCGCTTCCGCTGCTGCACCACGAGGGCGTGGGGCTGAGGGTGCAGGCCGATCCGGTGTCCAGTTCGCTCTGCAACTGCGGCGGCAGTGAAATCGAATCGAAGTTCTGGAACTTCACGTCATAGCCGATTCCAAAACCGCCCCGAATGGAAGTTTTGCCGCTGCCCGTCGGATCATAAGCGAAGCCGATCCGTGGCGCGATGTTGTTCCTGTCCGTCCCCGGGTTCTTGAAGGTGATCACTCCGGGAACGTCCGAGATGGAATTCTTGCTCCACTGCTCGTCTCCCACCGGATTGGTCCAGAACTCGTAACGCACGCCCAGGTTCAGGGTCAGGCGCGGAGTGGCTTTGAAATCGTCCTGGACGAATCCCGCAAACAGGCTTTGGGTTCCCAGGAAGAATCCCGAGCCCGCGTTGCGCAGGGCACGCACGTCGGGAATCTGGTCATTGATGAACGCCGAGGTGGAGCTGTAGGCATAGTCGCCCACGCTGCGCGGCAAGAAGAATTGTGGATAGATGAAGTGGTTGTACTCGCCGCCGAACTTGAACGAGTGCTTGCCACGCACCCAGGAGAGATTGTCGCGAACCTGGTAGCTGCTCTGCTTCTGGCTCTGGTTGTCCCCGACGCCCGCCGTGTCCACCGAATACATGTCGTTGAGCGTGATATTGGGCTGGCAATCCGTTCCCGGCGTGCACGGATCCAGCAGGCCGAGGAAGTAATACGAGTACTGCAGCCGCAGATCGTTCACTACGTTGTTGCGCGCCGTCCAGGTGTCGGTGAAGGCTACTTTGCGGTTGTTGACCGGTTCATCCTGGTTCCACACCGGCAAAGGAATAAACGCCGGAAGGATGAATTTTTCCTGGTTGAAGGTGAAGCGTGTGCCGAGCTGGTGATGCCCCAGGGTGTAGTCGGTGTTGAACTGGGCGTCATGCTCGCGCTGAAAGTTGGGACCGATGGCCACCAGGCTGCCCACAGGAATGCCCGTGCCATTCACATCGAGCGTGCCCTCGTTGTTGGAAGGCGCCACCGGAAAGTCCTTGAGAGCCGCCGCCACCGCCGGGTCCACGGCCATCGCCTGCAGCATGGTGAGTCCCTCGGCGGTCGGGGCGCTGTCCAGTGCCACCGGCGAGCCCGCGCCGTGGACGGTGGTGTACTCATAAGCGCCGAAGAAGAAAAGCTTGTCTTTGATGATGGGGCCGCCGATGGTGCCGCCGAAGCGGTTGTCGTCGTAAGCCGGCTTGCCGGCGATGGTTCCCGCCCCGATCGCTTCCTTGGTCAGGTTGTCGAGCGAGTTGAAATTGCGGTTCTGGAGATACCACTCGCCCGAGCCATGCACCTGGTTGGTGCCGGTCTTGGTGACCAGGCTGAACTGTCCGCCGGCCGAGTGCCCGTACTCCGCGCTGAACTGGTTGGTCTGCAGAGAGAACTCCGATACCGCATCCGGAATCACCGTAGAGTTGTTGCCGGTGGTGCCCAGATTATTGTCATCCACGCCGTCCACCGAGAAGTTGTTGTAGCGCGGGCGCGTTCCTCCCACCGAGCCGCCCACTCCCTGCGCCCCGCCGGGCGTTGCCACGACGTTTGCCGAGAGGATCGCCAGGTTCAACGGGCTGCCGTTCAGCACGCCCGCCGAACTGGGAAGCTGCGAAATCTCCTGTGCTCCGTAGTTCGCGGTCAGGTCGGAGGAGGTTGTCTGCACCGCCACCGCTCCGGCTGAAACTTCCACCGTTTCCGTCGCGGTTCCGACCGAAAGCGAGGCGTCCGCGACGTTGTCCTGGTTCGCCAGCACGACGATGTTCTTGTGCACGAAGTTCTTGAATCCCGCCGCGCTCACCGTCACCGTGTAACTGCCCGGCAAAATGCTGGGCAAGCTGTAAGTGCCGGCGGAACTGGTTACCGTTTTCTGCGTGACCCCGGTCGCCTGATTCGCCACCGTCACCTGCGCGTCCGGCACGACTGCTCCCTGAGGATCGAGCACCTGTCCCCGCAACAAGCCGGTGGTGGTCTGAGCCCCGGCGGGAAGTACTGCGAGCAGAAGCATGACCACGACCAGCCCAAACGCTAAGAGAGTGAGGCCCTGCCGCGCTGTCCGAGCTGCGGCCGCAATGTTCGCTCCGGTTTTCATGGAATCCTCCTCGCGCGAAAGCGACTGCCGCGCCCTTGGCGCGGCGTCGGAAAACTGTTGGCAAGCAACAGCCATCGCATGTCTAGAGACAAGCGGAGGGCCAGAAACCCGCTGGTTTTGTGCTTAGGGACGGATAGCGGGCTTGACGTGACCAGGAGTCGGAGATGGGATTTCGACGGCGTGTTTTAGGTGCCTGGGACGAACAGCGTTCGCGCGGGCAGTTGCGAAATCTACGCGAAATCGTAGAACCGCGCGCCACACAATATAGAGTTCAGTAGAAAGCACCGCCTGTTATTGCAAGCCGCCTGACAGTCGTAAACGCTGCTGTACGCAAGGGGCAGACGGCGTGTCAGCGCAGTGTGAACCGCTGTTGACGATCACTTAGCAGATCACTTAGCGCTCTTCGTGGCAAGCGTAGCGCCGGCGTTCCGCCCGCAACCTTCGGGTCATTCAACATGCCGAAACAATATGTGCAGAGGCAAGAGAGGCATTCACTTCGCGCCCTTGGCGGTTAATGGTACCGGTGGCGTCTCTCCGGCACTGTCGAGTGCGGTTGCGCTGCCGACCGCGGAACGACCTCGTCGTGCCGGCGAGACGCCGGCGCTACGCTGGAAATAAGGGCGCGAGACAGCCAAGGCTACGGCAACTGCGCCTCTCGCAGCACGACGTGGCCGCCCTCGGCATCCGGCGTCGAAGGAAGAGCCGGCGCGTCGTCGCGGTTTTGCAACTGGAGGGGAATGTGAATCTGCACCACAACGCCCCCTTCGGGCGGGCTCTGCAACTCCAGGCTTTGATTCTGCCCGTAGAGCGTCTCCAGCCTCTCGCGCGTGGCCCGCAGCCCCAGGCCGTGAGTCCATGGGGTCTCGGGCGCGTGCAGTCCGGCGCCGTTGTCGGCCACTTGCAGTTCGAGCTCGCCGTCCCGCGCCGCCGCCGTGATCCGCACCTCGCCGCCTTCGGTGCGCT
The DNA here is from genome assembly GCA_035500455.1 of Terriglobales bacterium. Classification (GTDB taxonomy): domain Bacteria; phylum Acidobacteriota; class Terriglobia; order Terriglobales; family Acidobacteriaceae; genus DATJXG01. The sequence goes on from DATJXG010000190.1 coordinate 38,366, forward strand.
TTGACACTCCGTGTTTCACCGCGTTGTCCACCAGCGGCTGCAGCAGCAGGTGCGGTACCAGCGCGTCCAGAGTCTCCGGAGCCACGTCCACCACCACCGTCAGCCGCTCCTCGAAGCGCACCTTCTCGATCTCCAGGTAGCAGTTCACGAACTCCAGCTCCCGGCTGAGGGTTGTGATCTGGGTCCCGGCATCTTCGAGGATCATTCGCAGCAGGTCGCTGAGGCGGGTCATCATGCGGTCGGCGGCGTGCACGTCCATCAGCATCAGCGTTGAAATCGAGTGCAGCGTGTTAAACAGAAAGTGTGGCTGCAGTTGGCTCTTGAGCGCCTGCAGTTGCGCCTTTGCCAGTTGCGCCTGCAATTGCGACGTCCGCAACTCCCGCTCGCGCAGTCCACGGTAGTAAGAGACGGCATGTGCCACCAGCACGATCGGCAGGTAGGTGCCGGTGATGTCATCGACGATGTTGAGCACGAACAGGCTCTCGATCAGGTCCCAGCGCATGTGGATGACGTGCGCTGCCGAGTTCCAGAAGGCCCAGATGTATTGCTTGGCATCGGGGTCCCAGATGGGATGAATGAGTGTCCGCAGAGCGATGTGTGCTGCGGAGAACAGCACGCCCCCCGCGAGATACAGCAGGCAACGCTTCCACCACTTGCCTAGGCGAAAGGGAAAGCGAATGGCCAGCGCGAACACCAGAGGGGTAAGCGGAGCGTAAGTGAGAATCTGGCTGAATTCGAGGGCGGCGGTGCTGAGGACCGACATGGGCGTGCCGCGCATGCGTTCGAATTCGTAAATGGTGAAGGTGGCGAGCACCGACACCACAGTCCACACCCCGAAGCTCACCGCCCAGATGAGCCACGAGCGGGTGGGCCGCAGCGTGGGTGCAGTGGCGGCGGGAACCGCCGCGCCCACAATGCGCCGCGGACGGCGCAGCAACTCGCCGCCGCAGTTGGGGCAGGTGTGATGAGCATTGGCGGCGCAGGCCTGGCAGAAGGTGCACTCATACGAGCAGATGTATGCGTCTTCGCCGGGAGCGAACGCGTGGGCGCACTTTTCGCAGCGAGTTTTCATCTCCAGATGCATGCGCAGATCCGCAGTTCAGCGCCGAAAAGCACTCCGCAAAGGCCCGCAGGGCCCAGCAGCCGAGGCTTCCACATTATGACCTGAGTGTCAAATGGATCCGGGAGGCGGGCAGTTGCGTCTTTGCGACCTTTGCGCTCTTTGCGGTGAAAGGTTTCTAACCGCAAAGAACGCAAGGTCGCAAAGAAATAAAGAAAAACGAAGAACAAATCAAAAGCTGAAAGAGAGCCGCATGTCGATGCGGCGGCTGGCGTCGCCCTGGCCGGAGTACGGGGGGCCGGTGAGGTCAAGGGACTGGCCGAAGAGCGGTGAATTCAGATTGCCGACCGGAACGCCTAAATTCGCACGGTTGAACAGGTTCTGGGCTTCCACGCTCAGGGTGACCGCATAGCGCCGCTCCGTACTCCCACCACTGGGGCCGGAACCGCCGCTCGCCAGGCCCCGGCCTCCCAGGCCGCCGTGCCGGTTGTGGTCGTGGTCGCCTCCGCCTCCACCATCGTCGCCGTGACTTCGCTTGCCGATGGCTCCAAAGCCAAAGGTGCGGCTGACCCGCAAATTGAAAGTGACGGCCGAGGGGCCGGTCGCGGTGTTGGGCGGGATCAGCGTTGCCGTCGGGCTGGGGTTGATGTTGAAGGCGCCGTAGGGCGTTACGCGAACGTCAGATGCGGGCGTGGATGCAGTGGCATATGCCGGGCGGCTGTTGAGAATGCCTGTACCGAAGAGGTCTTCATCCAGAGTGACGCTGTAGGGCAGGCCGGAGCGCGCCATCACCATGGGATAGACCTCGATGCCGAACGGCATGTCGAGATTGCCGCCCACGAATGCGCGGTGCTGAATATCGAATTCGGCGCGGCCGTAATCGGCGAGGAGGTTCCACGGATTCGCCGGGAAACTGTCCACGCCGGCGGTATCGCTGTGCACATCGTTGTAGGCGTAGTAGCCAAACAAGGAAACCCGTTTCCTGCGCACGTGAAAGTTGGCGATGATCTGGTTCTGGCGAAAGATGCCCTGCGAGACGTACGCGTACACATTGCCCGCCGCATCCCCCAGCGGACGAGTACCGCTCGTTGGATCGCTGGGGTCATAGGTTCCGGGCAACGGCGCATTGATGTTGTTGGTGAGCAAACTCCGCTCGCCTCTTGAATTCACGTAGGTTACAGAAGCCGTGGCGTCCCGGGTGAGCTGGCGCTCGATGCTCACCGCCGACTCCAGCGCGTATGGCGACTTGAGGTTGGACGCAATTCTATACACCGTGGGCACGCTGGTTGACTGGGCCGCGAGCGTATCCAGCTGCGGGATGTCGGGGTAGAACGAAGGATTAGCCACGACATAGCTCACCTGATTGATCCCGTTCAGGCGTGCGGCCTGGATCATCTCGTCATCGTCGAAGCGGTCGTAGAAAACTCCGAAGCCGGCGCGCAGCACCGTCTTGACTTGCTGCGCGTGGCCCAGACCCCAGGCGAGCCCCAGCCGCGGCGCCCAGTCCGCGTGGTCGCTGACCGCGTTTTCTGATTCCAGGCGCAGGCCGTAACTGAATGTCAGGTTGGGCCGCGCCTTCCAATCGTCCTGCACCCAAACCGCGCCATCGAGGCGGTTCACTTCGGCAACGGGATTTCCGCCGGTGATGTTGAACTGGCTGGGACCGACTCCTGCCGCCTGGATTTGCGCCATGGTCCAGCCCTGGCTCAGGTCCTGCTCGGTGGCCTGATAGTCAGTGAGCGAATTGAAAACAAAAGTGCCGTTGAAGTTGGCGTTGGTACTCTCGCGGCGGCGGATATCGCGAATGAAACCGCCGAAGCGGAAATAGTGACGGTTGAGATTGAGTGTGGTGACATTCTGCAACTCGTAGTGCGACTCGCTGCGGTCCAGCGAACCGTCGCTGTAGCCGCCGTCGGTGAACGCACCCGACACCTGCAGCGTCGGGGAGAAGTCCTGCGGGTCGCGCGTGTTGTGGAAGTGCAGAAATTGAAAGCGCGTCTGGTTGAGCGCCCGTGGACTCAGAATCTGGGTGTCGCTAACCTGCAGAAGATGGTGCTGTCGGTCGAAATCGTAGGCCTGGGAAGGCAAGTCCTGCGCCCCTACGCCGTCATTAGTTTCATCCACGCCAAAGTAGTGATAACGGGCGGTGACCGTGTTGTTGGGCGTGAGCTGGTAGTCAACCCGCGGGCTTACGCTGGTAAGAACGCGAGGATTGGCGACGGCGGTGACAAATGAAACCGGCTGCAGGTTGGAGTCGAGGGTCTCTGTGTTGACCAGGTTGTCGCGATTGATATTGCGCCGCTCCATGGAGAAAAAGAAAGACGCTTTGTGGCCCAGCGGGCCACCCAGTCGGCCGCCATACAGCACCGTGTGATAAGGGGGCTCAGCGGAATCTTCCAGAAACGGACTGTTGGAATTGAACTCCGAGGAGTTGCCCATGACGAAACCGCTGCCGTGCAGAGTATCGCTGCCCGGCTTGGTAAGAATTTCAACCCGGCCATAGCCCAGCCGGTCATAGCTCGCGGAGAAGGGATCCTGATTCACCCGAATCTCGCGAATCGCCGACTTGGGCGGCAGATCTCCGCCGGTAAAGCCATCGATATAAATTTCCGCTCCGTTCGGCCCCACCGACGGCCCGGCGAGTTCCTGGATCTGGGTGAGGAGAGAATCGGGATCGTCAGCCAGCGAGTTGAGGGCAGAACCGCTGATCGCCACTGAGCTGGCGTTCTCGCTAGGGGACACCGCAACCTCCACCGGCTGCGCCTGCACCTCGACTTCCGTTTGCGCAGCCGGCACGGCGAGATTGATGTCGAACGCGAAATTCTGCCCGGGCCTGATTTGAAGATTGGCCTTGCTGAAAACCGCGAAGCCGGGAGCTTCAGCCACCACCGTGTACTGGCCCGGCGCGAGGCGCGGCAGCAGGTAGGATCCACGCGCGTTCGTTTTTGCCGTGTGGGCTGTTCCTGAGGTGGAAGTCGCTGTTACCGTGGCATTGGGCACGACTGCGCCGGAAGGGTCAAGCACTTCGCCCTGAATGCTGCCCAGCTTCTGCTGGCCCTGCGCTGGGGTCAACAACCACAATGCCATCGCAACGAATAAAATCGTCCGCCCGACATCTTGAACGAAACGCCCGCCCGTCTTCCGATCTGCGCCCATCATCCTTTCCGCCTGCTTCATTCAACCTTACCACTGCGGGCGGACATTTTTCACTGGGTGGCGTCGTCGAAAAACAGGTTCGCCGTATTGGCGCGGGTCACGAGCTGCGAATCGTGCTCCAGGGAACCTGGTGCCGCCGCCACCCCAGTCTGCAGACAGCTCGTCGGAGGCTGCAAGGCATTCTTACTCGTTAAACGCATCGTGGAAATGCCTTGCAGCCCAATCGCAGATTGCCGCTGCATCGGGGTTCTTCGCTCAGGGTGCACACTTCAGGGAGTCTCCAGACAAAAAGTCACAGCCTCTGAGGATGACGGTGCCCGCCTTTGGGCCGTGGGAGGGCACTTGCTTTACACTATCTGTTTCGGCTTTTAGCCACGGGCCGATAAGCATCCCCAAATCCAATGTTCCATGAGATCCCCTCAATGAAGCGCTACTTTTTGCCCGCATTTCTAGTCATTTTGTTTTCTGCCCTTTCATCCTCAGCCCAGACCGTGGTAGCCACTCCGCCCGATCCCTACCGCCCGGTTTTGGACCGGTTGGAGTTCCTGACCACCCAGATCCTGCCCGACTGGCGCTACCACGACGACATGCCGCACCCCGAAGATCCCTCGATCGACGATTCGGACTGGCCGGTAGTGAACATCAACCAGCTTTGGACAACCGGCCCCCGCGTGTTTCGGCGTTGGGTGGAAGTGCCGGAGAAGCTGAATGGCTACGCCACCGCCGGCTCCAAGGTCAAGCTGGACCTGGCTTTCGCCAGTGATGAGGCCATGGTGGTCACGGTTTTCTCCAACGGATCGGTGGTTTTCCGCGGCAGCCAGGAGATGCAGCAGCCCATTCTTCTCACCGAAAGCGCTCACCCGGGGCAGAAGTTCCTGATCGCCGCCCGCCTCGACGTGCAGCCCGTGCACACCAGAATTTCCGCCGGGCGCCTGCTGATCGAGCCGCCTGCCAGCCGCCTTTCGCCGCAGTTGGTCCGCGAGGAGATTCTCGCCGCCGAGCCGATGATCGCAGCTTATGCCGAAGGCAAAGAGGAGCGCGAGCAGCAGCTCGACGCCGCAGTCAAGGCCATCGACTTCGCGCCGCTCGATCGCGGAGATCAATCCGCATTCGACGCTTCTCTCAGCTCCGCTCAGAGCAAGCTGGAAGCGCTCAATCCCTGGCTCAAGCAATTCACCATTCGCGCCGTCGGCAACTCGCATATCGATATGGCCTGGCTGTGGCCGTGGACCGAAACGGTGGAAATCGTGCACAACACATTCCGCAGCGCGCTTGATTTGATGCGCGAGTATCCCGATTTCAAATTCACCGCCTCCACCGCTCGCGCTTACGTGTGGATGGAAGAAAAATATCCCGACATGTTCCGCGAAATCGAGCAGCGGGTGAAGGAGGGCCGCTGGGAGGTGATCGGCGGCATGTGGGTCGAGCCCGACCTGAACATGCCGGCGGGCGAATCTTTAACTCGCCAGATTCTGATCGGCAAAAGATACTTCCAGCAGAAGTTCGGCGTGGACGTGAAAATCGGTTGGAACCCCGATTCTTTCGGCTACAACTGGCAACTGCCGCAGATTTACAAAAAGTCCGGCATCGATTATTTCGTCACCCAGAAGCTTCTGTGGGCGCATGAATTCACGGTTTTCCCCTACAAGCTGTTCTGGTGGGAATCGCCCGACGGCAGCCGCCTGCTCACTTATTTTCCTCACGAATACGGCTCCCCCATCGAAGCCGACCTGATGGCAAAGGACCTCTCCGAGTGGGCGCCGGCCCTCTACGGGCCGAAGCTCACCGATACGCCCGAGATGATGCATTTGTACGGCGTGGGCGACCACGGCGGCGGCCCTACCCGCACCATGCTGGACAATGCCACGCGCCTGATGGCGCCCAATGCGGTCTTTCCCAAACTTGAGTTCAGCACCGCCACCGCATTCTTCGACGACCTCGATAAAAAGCTTCCCGGCATGAAGGTCCCTGTCTGGGACGACGAGCTTTACTTCCAGTATCACCGCGGAGTCTTCACCACGCAGGCCGATACCAAGCAGCGCATCCGCCGCAGCGAAGAGACGCTGCTGAATGCCGAGAAAGTTTCGTCGCTGGCGTTTCTGTACGGCCGGCCCTATCCGCAAGATGACATGGAGCGCGCCTGGCGGCGCCTTCTCTTCGACCAATTCCACGACGTCATGCCGGGCTCAGGCATAGCCGTGAACTACCTCGATGCGAAGCGCAACCTGGAAGACGTGCGCCGCACCGGCAACGATATCATCCACGGTTCGCTGCACGAAATTGCCGCCCGCGTGAACACCGAAGGCGAGGGAGAGCCCGTTCTGATCTTCAATTCGCTTTCCTGGCCGCGCACCGAGATGATCGAGGGGGAAGCGCAGTTGCCGCAGCCGGCGCGGCATATTCAGATCGTGGACTCGGCGGGCCACCCGGCCGAGTCACAGGTTCTCTCCATCGACCCTGAAACCCACCGCGTGAAATTCCTGCTGCGCGCGACAGTACCGGCGATGGGCTACAGCACATATTTCGTTCGCTCCTCAGCGGCGGATGCGCGCATCGCCGCGCCAGTGAAATCCACGGCAACCACGCTGGAGAATGAATTCGTCCGCCTTGCGGTGGATCCTCAGACCGGGTGCATGACCAGCTTCTTCGACAAGCGCAGCCATATCGAAGCCTTGGCTCCGGCGGAAACCGATACCGGAGGTCCAAAGACTTACGCCTGCGGCAACCTGCTGCAAACTTTTCACGACCTGCCGAAAGAATACGATGCCTGGAACATCGACGCCGATTTCGAAAAACAGCATTGGGACATCGACAAGGCCGACGAAGTAAGGCTGCTCGAAACCGGCCCGCTGCGCGCCGTGATCCAGGTGAAGAAGCACTTCCAGAGCTCTGCCTTCGTCCAGGACATCACCATGTACGCCGGTTCGCCGCGCGTGGATGTGAAGATGCAGGCCGACTGGCACGAAAAACATATCCTGCTGAAGGTCGCCTTCCCGCTCAGCGCGCACAACACCAAAGCCACGTTTGAAATTCCGTACGGCTCCGTCGAGCGGCCCACGACGCGCAACACGCTGGCCGAGCAGGCGGAGTTTGAAGTCCCCGCGCTGCGCTGGGCCGATATTTCCGACGCTACCCACGGCTTCAGCCTGCTGAACGATTCCAAGTACGGGTACGACGCCAGGGGCAACGTTCTGCGGCTCTCGCTGCTGCGCTCGCCCGAATGGCCCGATCCGCACGCCGATGAAGGCCACCACGAGTTCACCTATTCTCTCTACGCGCATGCCGGAAACTGGCGCGACGCCCTGACGGTGCGACGCGGGTACGAACTCAACTATGGACTTCTGGCGATACCGGTGATGAAGCACGCAGGAAGCCTGCCGCCCAGGCATTCTTTCCTGGAAATCGCGCAGGACAATGTGGTGCTCACCGCCTTCAAGAAAGCCGAAGACAGCGACGACCTCGTGCTGCGCTTCTACGAATGGGCGGGCAAAAGTGCCGATGTGCAGGTACAGCTTCCGCCAGGCGCGGAGTCGGCGTCGGACGCAGACCTGATGGAGCGGTCGCTTGCGCCGCTCACTGTGCACAACGGCGTCGTCAGCGTACCCACCAAGCCATACGAAATCAAGACGGTGAAAATCACATTCGCGCGGAAAGGAGCGCAGCCATGAGGTCTTGCTGGCCAGGCGGCGTGCGCATTCTGCGGATTGCCAATGCCGTCTTGCTGACGGCCCTTTGCCTTCTGCCGTGCACTCTCCTGCGAGCGGAAAATTTCGCCGAGGTAAAACCCTCACCCCAGCAGGTGGAATGGCAGGATCTGGAATTCGGCGTCCTCATTCACTTCGGCACCAACACTTTTCTCGACCGCGAATGGGGCGACGGCACCGCCGATCCCAAAGTCTTCAACCCCACGCAACTCGACGCCGAGCAATGGATGCGCGCCATCCAGGCGGCGGGCGCGAAGTACGTGGTTCTGGTGGCCAAGCACCACGACGGCTTCTGCCTGTGGCCGACTGAACAGACCGCCTACAGCGTGAAAAGCAGTCCGTGGCGAAACGGGCAGGGCGACCTGGTTCGAGAAGTCTCAGATGCCGCTCACAAGTACGGGCTGAAGTTTGGCGTGTACCTCTCGCCCTGGGACCGCCACGAGCCGCGCTACCAAAACTCCGCCGAGTACGACAAATATTACGCCGCCGAACTCGACGAACTCGCCCAGAATTACGGCGAACTGGTGGAGTTCTGGCTCGACGGCGCGGGCAGCGCCGGCCATGTGTACAACTTTCCCCGCATCATCGAAGAGTTGCGAAACTACCAGCCCAACACGCTGGTCTTCGCCGATACCGGCCTGTTCGAGTACGGCGACGTTCGCTGGGTGGGCAACGAAGAGGGCACGATCCCGTACGAGAACTGGAATGTCATCGACCGCCACGGCTACCTGCGCTGGCGGCCAGTGGAAGTGGATACGCCGCTGCATAAGGCGCACTGGTTTTGGCATCCGAATGACGAGTCCACGCTGAAATCACTGCCGGAGCTGGTGTCCACGTACGACGAAAGCGTGGGCCGCAGTGGCCAGTTGATGCTCGGCCTTGCTCCCGACCGCCGCGGCCTGCTGCCCGAGGCCGACGTGGCGCGCCTGCAGGAGTTTGGCGCCGCCATCCGCAAGCGCTATTCCGCCAACCTGATGACGCACCACGTTCCCCACCATGACGCCGCCGATCTCGCGCTGGACGGCGATCCCGCCACGTTCTGGTCCGCGCCCGAGGGCTCGCACCACGCCACGTTGGAGGCGGATTTTCTTAAGCCGGTCAGCTTTGACCACGCGCTCGTAATGGAGTGGCTCAACGACGGCCAGCACGTGCAGGACTTCCGCATCGAAGCGTGGGATGGAAAGCAATGGAAGGCAGTGGCTGAAGG
>DATJXG010000191.1:0-3245 GCA_035500455.1 Terriglobales bacterium
AACTAGGATCCGCCGATCTGGTCGAGGTCGATCTGCTCATAGTCCTTGCGCTCAATGCCGGCGCGGATTTCCTTGGGTGTCTTGCCGAGCTTGGTCATCTTGTAGGCGTAGGCTTCTTCTTTGGCGCAGGTGGAGCAGATGGCTCCGTGGGTGCCTTCGAAACAGCTATGCAGGCTCTGGTGTCCGAGGGCCTTGTCGCAGCGGCAGTAGCAGGGAAGCTGGTAGAGCACGTCCTGGACAGTGGCCGCCTGCTGGTACACCTTCACCTGCCACTGGTAGTGGAAGCTGGGACCCGTGAGCTGGTTTCCAGAGAGGACGGGCGGAAGCGTTGTGCCGGCCGCGGGTGGTTCAGGATGATAGGCGGGAATCTCGTCGGCGGGATTCGACCACTGGGCATATCCAGCGAGAGTGACCAATCCCAGCGCGGCCGTGAGGAGTACCTGCTTCATGTAGAAACTTCTCCTTGGCTAAAGGCAGGCGATGCGGTGGGGATCGCAGTGATGCTGCCCGAGATTATGGTATACCGGGAAGAATTGCGGAGAGCACAGGGGGGATTTGAGATCACAAAAAAAAGGCGGCACGAACGTTAATTTGTCCGTGCCGGGAGGCCAGTGACGCAACTTGTACTTAAACCTGACTCCGGATTCAGGAGCACCGCTCAACTGATTCCGGGCTTCCTACTACCTAATACTTCGATGCTTGTCACTCAACCAAAGAAGCACAAATTTTATTTTTCTACATCGGATCGGATTTTCTCTCCGACTTTTCATAGTGTACTCGGGATCGTCTGCGAGCACAAGCTTTAAACTGACTGAACACCGATTTATTTCAAAAGTTGTATGCGGATTTTATCTTTTCTCCCGTTTTGGGAAGTGCGATACTCCGCTTTCGGGCCCGAAAACACACTCTAAATTGCTCAAATGACTACCAAATCCCCCAATGATGCCTCTAATCAGCCGTCCACGCCTAAGGCGGGAAGAACGCCCTGGCGCACAATCCTTCTACTGGCTGCCTCGGCAGCTTTTGGAGGCCTGGCAGTAGCAATATGGGATCGCAAGGCTTTAACCGATATGCGAAACCGTATGCCTGAGCCCCCTCAACGTACCGCTGGACGTGAAGACGACATCTATTAACGAAAAGTTTCAGGGCGCGGTGATCGCGCTTTAGCCGCGCGAACTCAGGAGGTCCTGAGAGGGCCTTCTGACGGCGGGACGACTTCAGTCCAGAAGGCCGTCTATGGCTGCGGCGAGATCGAAGTCGCGCTGGGTGAGTCCTCCAGCGTCATGAGAAACCAGGGCCAGTCGAACCTTGTTATAGCGAACGTCGATATCAGGGTGATGGCCGGCGGCCTCGGCCTTGGCCGCGACCGAATTTACGAAGTCCATGGCCGCGACAAAGTCCGGGAATTCCAGCAACCGGACGATCTCGCCCTGCTGCTCGTGCCAGTCCCGCAGAGAACTGAGTTTTTCCTGTACTTCATCCTTGTCCAACAGTGGCATCGCGCCTCGCCTCCTGGAGTGTGGTGCCGAGTTGAAGGCACTCTGGGAAAGAGAAATCTGATCCGTGGCCGCTCCCTGACAGTCAAGCCGACCTGAACCTGGAGCGATAGATACACCCGTCCCGAACAGTGCTGTTGCAACATCTTATTTCGTAATGTTCCTAATCTATCCCGGTTATCTGGGATTATGTACCAGGCTTTCCCGAGTTTCGACCGTTCCAGCGAAGGAAAGTGGGGAGAATCGCCCATGGTTGCTGATCTCTTTGCGGAGATCCTCCCACAGGCGGTTGGGCATTTCTAGGTAAATAGCTACAACGCGCGGATCGAACTGAGTACCGGAGCAACGCTGGATCTCATCGCGGGCGGCGTCAAACGATCGCGCCTGGCGATAAGGCCGGTCGGAAGTGATGGCATCGAGGGTGTCGGCGACCGCGAAGATCCGTGCTCCGAGGGGAATCTGATCGGCGACCAGGCCACGGGGGTATCCACTGCCGTCGTAGTGCTCCTGATGGCTGTAGACGATTTCAGCCGCGTCGTGAAGGAAGGGAATCTTGCGGAGCATCTGATAGCCCCGGGCGCAGTGTTCGCGCATCATGGCCTGCTCAGGGCCGTCGAGCTTGCCGGGCTTGAGCAGAATGGCATCGGGAATGGCCATCTTGCCGATGTCATGCAGAAAGGCTCCGCGGGCGATGGTCCGAATCTCTTCAGGGGCAAGTTCCATGGCGCGCGACAGGGCTATGGTGTAGGCGGTTACGCGCTTGGAGTGGCCTTCGGTCTCGGCGTCACGCAGATCGAGAGCGTCGCCAAGGGCCTCGAGGGTGATGTCATAGGAGCGCTCGAGGTCGGACATGGCGTGCCGCAGCATCTCTGTGCGGGCGGTAACCAACTGCTCGAGGTTGTAGCGGTAAATCGAGTTCTGCTGCACCAGGCGCCGGTATTCGAGGGCTCGCTTGACGGTGGTGAGGAGCTGCTCGCGCTCGAACGGCTTGAGAAGGTAGTCGTAAGCGCCGTTGCGCATGGCCGTGATGGCGACGCTGATGTCGTGTATCGCGGTCACCATGACGATGGGGGTATCCGGCTGGACTTCGCGGACGCGCTCGAGCAGCCCGATGCCGTCGAGGCCATTCATCATGATGTCAGACAGGATGAGATCGTAGGGCGGGTCGTTGACCAGATGCTGCACTGCCTCAACGCCGTTGGCGGCAAGGACGGGGACGTAGCTCGACTTCTCCAACATGGCGGCCATGACGGTCCGCACATACGGCTCGTCGTCAACGATTAGGATTCGCTCCTGCGCCATGTTTCTCCCACGCCTGACGTTTACGCCACGTTGTTTTCGCGGGCGTTCTTGCCGTCCGGCTTTATGGGGAAGGCGGAAGGCATCTATTGGTTTTTGCAACGGCAGCTGGGAAAATTAAGATTCCAGGTTGTTCACCGCTGAGGCCGCGCAGAGAGATCGTGCAACCGATGGCAGGGCAACCCTTTGTATTGTTTGATGCTTCTTAAGGTATATCGTCAATCGGTTGTGAAAAAGCACCAATTTCAAAATCGGCCTCCTTCTCACACCAGAGTAATCATTTAATATACAGTAGTTCCCGAGGCAAGGCAGCAAGTTCCGAGGCGCGGCGTTGTTCAATCTTTCCCACGACAGCACGATCAGGATCGTAACCTCGCGGCAGCTTACAGAAGAGTCTCCGGATGTTCGGCGGGACGTCTACGACAGCCACCGGCACCGGGTTTTCGCCCT
>DATJXG010000192.1:0-6670 GCA_035500455.1 Terriglobales bacterium
AGCGGATCGCGGCAATTGCCTCATCGCCGCGGGTCAGAAATCGTAGAAGTCTATGTGGAAAGCAGTCGCACTCCTTTTAGTAACTGCCGGCATGGCTCCCCTGAATTACGCCGCCGACGTTCCCACCCCGGCCGTCGCACCAGTCCTGGTCGAGCTGTTTACCTCCGAGGGCTGCTCCAGTTGTCCTCCCGCGGACGCGTTCATCCAGCAGCTCGACCGCTCCCAGCCGGTCCCCGGAGTGCAGGCGATCGTGCTCAGCGAGCACGTGGATTACTGGGACCACATTGGCTGGAAAGATCCCTACTCTTCGCACCTGGTCACCGAGCGCCAGGGCGCCTACGCCCGCGTCCTGGGCCTGGACACGGTGTACACCCCGCAAATGATCGTGGACGGAACCACTGATCTTCGCGTGGGAAGTTCACAGCAGACTGCCGAAATCCTGCGCAAGGCGGCCGCCGCAATGACGATCCCCGTGCGCATCACTGCGCTGAGTACGCCGGCTTCCGCCGGCACGATTCGCGCCCACATTGAAGCCGATGGCGCCTCTTCCGCCCGCAACGCCGACATCTTCGTGGCCTGGGCGCTCGATCACGCCGAGTCGCAGGTTTTGCGCGGAGAAAACGGCGGCCGCCGCCTCACCCACGTGGCGGTAGTCGAGAGCCTCACCAAAATCGGCACGCTGCAAAAAGGGAAAAGCTTCAGCCAGGATGTAGAACTGAAGCTCAAGCCCGGCGCCGACCCAGGCAACCTCCGCCTGATCGCCTTTGTGCAGGATCCCGGCCCGGGAAAAGTCTTAGGGGCGGCGCTTAGTAAGCCGGGGAATCAGCGATAGAACAACTACTGCACAGTTTCGCGCTTCACGCCCGATGCGCCGAGCAACTTCGCATTCAACGAGCCTCCGGCAAAGAGCATTTCTTCCAAAGCGGCATCCACGCTCTGCGGCTGCAATGGGCCCGTGCAGCCTTCCTGAAGATAAAACTGAGCTGCTCGCCGCATCAGCTCTTTAACAAAAGCGGCGCTCGCTCCCTTGGTTTTTCTCACAAGCGCTGCTGTTACGTCGCTTGAAACCGAAAGGCCGCAGGCGTAGAGGCGAATGAGCTGGTGGCGGCCTTCTTCATCAGGAAGCGGGAACTCGATTGCCTGATCAATCCGTCCCGGGCGTGACGCCAGCGCGGCTTCCAGGTGTTCAGGCCGGTTAGTGGTAAGTACGAAGAGAACGGCAGCGTCCTCGCGCAGGCCGTCCATTTCGTTGAGCAGTTTGTTCAGGATGCTCTCGTCGCACGGTCCGTACATTTCTTCTCTTCGACGCGCGATTAGGTCCACATCTTCAATTACGACCATTGAGGGCTGCAGGAACCGCGCCAGTTGAAAATAATGATCGAGCAGCCCGACTTGCTCGGCGGTGATCAGCAAGGTTGTGTGGTCGGGCAGTTGGCTCGCGAGGTAATGAATGGTATGGGTTTTTCCCGTGCCCGGCGGCCCGTAGAACAGCAGTCCTTTCTTAATTGGAAGACCAAGCTGCCGCAACCGCTCCCGTTGCTCAATAAAGCCGCGGACGTTGCGGTCCAGGAGATTCAGTGTCTCCGCCGGCAGAATGACATCCTCGCGGCGAACGGCGTGCAGTTTGTGAACGCGCACCGGCCCCACGTGTCCTGAGTACCGATCTGGCGTTTCCAGCGAAATCACTTTCCCACGGTACGATGCTGTCTGCCTTATCAGCCCTTCCAATTGCTCGAGCAACCGCCGCGACAGAACCGCACCGGCTTCGCCGGGGGGCACGGCGATCTCGACGTGACTTCCCTCTAATTGCCCAAAGCGAACCGCGGGACTCAGGAGCAGCGCAAAGGGCTCCCCGTCGATTTTCGACAGCCACAAGCCCTGCCTGAGGCACCGCGCAGGCATCGCCTCACCGATTTCAACCTCCTCGTGCTGCAACGGTCCAACGATGGCCGGGTCGTGGCCACTTGCGAGCAGATGGGCGATGGTTAATGTGTCATGCCCGAAGTTCCGGTGGATGCCCAGCAGCTTCCTGTTGGGTTGCTGCTCGAAGATTTTGTCGAGCGCAACTTGCAGGTCAACGCGGGCGGTTACCGGGAAAGTGCGACTCGCGGTGACCAGGGTCTCGAGGCCGCGCTTGCCAAAATGGCAGCGAAGTTCGTCCTCGGCCTTTGGCAACGCGGATTTCCTGATCTGCCTCTTCATACGATCAATTCCTCAGCGTCTTCCCCGTCTTCAGCGTGTACTGAATCCGCTCCTGTGTCTTGCGCTCGCCGCACAGCGATTTGAACGCTTCCCGCTCCAGGTCCAAAACATACTGCTCGCTGACTGCCGTGCCCGAAGTCACATTCCCGCCGCAAAGCACTTCCGCAATCTTTGTAGCCAGCTTCACTTCGTACTCCGTGATGTATTCACCCTGCCGCATCAGGTACACGCCCATCTTGAGCGCCGCCAGAATATTCTCCCCCGGCGCGGGGATGTCCGCTCGCGGCACCGGCGGCTCATATCCCGCTCGGAAAAGCATTTCCGCCCGCGCCTTGGCGTTCGACAGCACGCGCTCCCGGTTCATGGTGATGCCATCGCCCTCCGACAGAAAGCCGAGGGTGCGCGCTTCCGCCGCGGAAGTCGAGACCTTGGCGGTGGCGACCGTTTCAAACGCTTTCTTCATCGCCTCCATCAATTCCACCGACTCCCCAAATCCCGCCGGCGCCGCTCCCGTGCTTTTGCGCAGCGAAGCAGCCGCGTCAACGGCGCGCAGCAGCATCTCCTTGCAGCCTCCGCCGCCCGGCAGCAAGCCCACGCCCACCTCCACCAGTCCCATGTAAAGTTCGGCATGAGGCTGCCGCGCCGCCGCGTGCAGCGACATCTCGCAGCCGCCGCCCAGCGTCATGCCGAACGGCGCAATTACCACCGGCTTGGAGCAGAACTTGATCGCCTGCGTCATCCCCTGAAACTGCCGAATGGCCAGGTCCACGTCATCCCACTCTTCCTCCTGCACCGACATCAGCAGCAGCATCAGGTTGGCGCCCACCGAGAAGTTGTGGGCGTCATTGGTGATGACGAAAGCGTCGAATCCGTCGCCCGGCCCGCCCGGCTTCAGCGTCTGTGTGATCAGCGAAACAATGTCGGTGCCGAGCGAGTTCATCTTGGAGTGGAACTCGATGCACCCGACGCCGTCGCCCAGATCCACCAGCGAGGCGCCGGAGTTTTTCTTCACCACTTTGTTGGATTTCCTGGCCACGTCCACCGACCACACACCCGCCGGCACCTGCACCACCTCATATTTGCCGCGGCTCAGCGACCAGTACGCCCGCCCGGAAGGCGTTTTCGGATCTTCGGCGTACCAGGATTTCCTGCCCGCGGCCAGCAGCTTTTCCACGTTGCCCGCAACCGGACGCCCTTCCTTCTTCATGCGCTCGACGGTCGCTTCCACTCCGGCCGCGTCCCACATCTCGAATGGCCCCAATTCCCAGTTGAAGCCCAGCCGCATCGCACGGTCGATTTCGACGATGCTGTCGGCGATCTCGGGCACGCGCTCAGCCGAGTAAGTCCAAAGGCCGGAGAGCGCCGCCCAGAGGAACGCCCCCGCTTTGTCGCCCTTCTGGGGCTGGCCTTCCAGGCCTAGCAGCATGCGCAGCCGGGCGCCGGTATCTTCCACGTTCTTCGCCATATCGAGCGCCGCCAGCTTTGGCTTTTGACGGGGACGATACTCGATCATCTTCCAGTCCAGCGCCAGCCGCTCGTCTTCCTTGCCCGCGCCGCCTTTTACTTTCTTGTAGAAGCCGCCGCCGGTTTTGTCTCCCAGCCATTTGCGCGCCAGCATCTCGCGAAAGAATCCGGGAAGCTCCCCGGCGTTGGGCGGCCGCCCCTGCCCGCCTTCCTCCAGCTTCGCCATGTTGCCGACCACATGCCCCAGAATGTCCAGTCCCACCAGGTCCATGGTGCGGAAGGTCGCCGATTTGGGCCACCCGACCGCCGGCCCGGTGAGCGCGTCCACATCCTCGATGCTCAGGTCCATCTCCTGCATCAGCCGCATCACATTCAGCACCGAAAACGTGCCGATGCGGTTGGCGATGAAGTTAGGCGTGTCCTTCGCCAGCACTACGCCTTTGCCCAGAACCACGTCGCAGAAATGCGAGACGTACTCCAGCGCCGCCCGGTCGGTCTCCGGCGTGGGAATCACTTCCACCAGCCGCATGTAACGCGGCGGATTGAAGAAGTGTGTCCCAAACCAGCAGCGCCGGAAGTCTTCCGTGAACCCCTCCGCGATCTTGCCCACGGGCAGCCCACTTGTGTTGGTGGTAACCACCGTTCCCGGCCGCCGCACCGCTTCCACCTTCCGCAGCAGCGTCCGCTTGATCTCCAGGTCTTCGACCACGGCCTCGATGATCCAATCCACTTCCGCCAGCCGCGGCAGATCGTCTTCAAAGTTCCCCGCGGTGACCAGCCCTGCCAGCGCGGGCGCGAAAAATGCCGCCGGCTTGGACTTCTTCGCCGCCTCCAGCCCCTTCGCCGCGATCTGATTGCGGCCGCCCTTCACCGCCGCGGCATCGGTCGCGGGCGGCACCATATCCAGCAACAGGCTGGGAACGCCCGCATTGGCAAAGTGCGCGGCAATGCGCGCCCCCATCGTCCCGGCACCAAGCACAGCAACTCTGCGAATTCCATTCATAAGTGTGACCCGCCTTGCAGTTCTAGTTTGCGCTCTTTGCGCTCTTTGTGCTCTTTGCGGTTATCTCACCCAAGCCCGCGGGCCCATATCCGCCTTTGCTCCATTTTTGGTAATTTGTATTCGGATAAATTCATACCAGAAGCCGCCGCTGGCGTCTTCAGATTATCTGATTTTCATTTTGCATGATTCGCCCCTACAAAGGCATCACTCCGACCGTCCCTGCCACCTGCTACGTGGACCCCTCCGCCCAGCTCATCGGCGACGTGGTCCTCGGCGAGCACGCCAGCATCTGGATGAACGCCGTCCTGCGCGGCGACGTGCACTCCATCCGCGTAGGCACCCACTCCAACATCCAGGACTGCAGCGTGCTCCACGGCATGAAGGAACTCTACGGCGTGTTCGTAGGCGAATACGTGACCGTCGGCCATTCGGTAACCCTGCACGGCTGCACCGTAGGGGACCGCTGCCTCATCGGCATGGGGTCAATCATCCTGAACGGCGCAGTGATCGGCGACGGCTCCATCATCGCCGCCGGCACCCTGATCCCTGAAAAAACGGTGGTCGAGCCCGGCTCTCTGTGGATGGGCAACCCCGGCAAATTCCGCCGCAAGCTGGAAGAAAAAGACCACCAGAGCATCCTGCGCTACGCCAACAATTATCTGGGATACAAAGAGTCCTACCTGAGGGAACTCTGAACAAAGTGAGGCGGGTGTGGACAAGTGAGGCAGACGCCTCCGCCCGGGAAAGCCCGGATCACCGATGTTTCGGCCCGTCGCAACCACTGTTAGGCGCTGTCATGCCGAGCAAAGCGAGGAATCTGCATTTGCTTCTCCCTTCATTACTCTGTCATTCTGAGACGGGAGTGCCGCGTGTGCCAGGCCACCCCGAATGAATTGTCATGGGAGCGAAGCGAAGGACCTATGCAGTTTGCCGCCGCAGGCAGAATGCATAGGTGCTTCGCTCCGCTCAGCATGACAAGGTGTGCGTTGCTGAAGACTGACGACCGACGACTGACTCTGCATGATCAAATCCGTTCGAGGAACCCGCGATCTTCTCCCGCCGGAAACGGCGCTCTGGAACCACCTCGAAAAAGTGGTCCGCGAAATCTTTCGCGCCTACAACTTCCAGGAAATCCGCACGCCGATTTTTGAGGAGACGCAGCTCTTCGCCCGCGCCGTAGGCGAAGAAACCGACGTCGTTTCCAAAGAGATGTACACCTGGGAAGACGGCGAGCGGTTTAACGAGAAAAAGATGATCGATGACTGGGTGGCGGCCAACCAGTCGTCCGAGCGGAGCCGCGTACAGCCTGGACGGGTCAACGTGAATCCCAACCCAGCATTTCGAGTTGAGGGCGTACAACTTTACGTTACGCGTGGGCTGGACGACCCCTCACGCCCATTGGGTGGTGCCATTGGCAGCCGCGAGGAATTCGTGGCCTTTGCGCCAAGAATCTCCCTAGAAGTGATAGCCGCTTTGAGGAAAGCACTTGGGATCGCGCGGAACCAGTACGCAAACCAATTCGGCAGCTACCAGATCCTACCTCGATTGGTCGTACCTGATGCGGCGGCGAAAACCTCCCCTTGGCTTAGCACTGAAGGCATACAGGTCGAGGCCTTCGCGGGGAACTTCTTCTCGAGTTCCCAATCTCTAACCCTTCGCCCCGAAGCCACCGCTGGCATCGTCCGCGCCTACATCGAGCACAAGCTCGGAGATCGCGGACTCAACAAGCTGTACTGCATCGGGCCCATGTTCCGCCGCGAACGTCCGCAAAAAGGCCGCTACCGCCAGTTCTATCAGATCGACGCCGAGATCATCGGCCCGTCGTCGTCCGGCAGCGAGTCGCCTGCCCGCGACGCCGAGATCATCGAACTGCTGGCCACGCTGCTCGACCGCCTGAACATAAAAAACTGGACGCTGCAGCTCAACTCCATCGGCTGCGCCAATGACCGCGCCGCCTACAACGAAGCTCTGCGCAAAGCGCTCGACCCGGTAAAAGACAAA
>DATJXG010000193.1:0-25583 GCA_035500455.1 Terriglobales bacterium
CGCAGTTGCGCAATTGCCGCTGGTTCTTCCGCGCCAGCTCGGGCTTGGCCGTGCTGGTGGGAGGATCGGCGCTTGCCGGCTGGGAGTTCGGCGTTCCGGCCTTAATCAGCGTTCTTCCCGGCTCCGCCACTCTGAAGCCAAATACCGCGCTGTGCTTCGCGCTCGCAGGCCTCTCGCTCTGGCTGCAGCGTTTGCAGCCGGATAAATTGCGCGGCCGGCGCGTTGGGCGAGCACGCATCGGCCAGGTGCTAGGCGGCGTGGTTGCGTCGGTCGGCTTGCTTACGCTGGCCGAACACGTATTCCACGTCAACCTGGCGCTAGACACGCTTTTTTTTCACGGCACGATAATAACTGCGGGTAGTTTCTTTTCTGGCCGAATGTCGGCCGCCTCTGCGTTCGGCTTCTTGCTGCTGGGCATCAGCCTTCTGGGACTCGACGCCCGCCGCCGCTGGGCTTTTGCTTTTCAGGGATGCGCACTGTTCTCCGCCCTGGACGGGCTCATTGCGGTGGTCGGCTACATCTATGGGGTGCACGCTCTGTATGGTGTATCCGCCTTTTCATCCATGGCCTTGCGTACTGCCTTCCTTCTCTTCCTCCTGGGGCTGGCATCGCTGGCGGCGCGTCCGCAATCCGGACTGATGGCAGCGGTGACCAGCGAGAGCCTGGGCGGCCTCATGGCGCGAAGCGTCTTGCCGCTGGCCCTGGTGCTTCCCATTCTCGTTGGCTGGGGGCGCTGGCGCGCTCAAGTTGCGGGATATTTCGATACCGAGTTCGGAATGGCCATCTTTGCCCTGAGCAATGTCGTGATGTTCTCTATTTTGCTGTGGACCAGCGCCTTCTGGCTCAACCGGGTGGATGCCGAGCGCAAGCACATGGCCGAAGAAGTGACCAAGAGCGAGGAGCGACTGCGGCTTTTTGTCGAGCATGCGCCGACCGCATTGGCCATGTTTGACCGTGAAATGCGTTACCTGCAGGTGAGCCGCCGCTGGCTGACCGATTACGGATTGGAGGGCCGCGAACCGCTTGGCCTTTCGCACTACGAGATCTTCCCGGAGGTCCCCCAGCGATGGAAAGACGCGCATCGCCGCGGACTCGCAGGCGCGGTATTGCAGCAAGAGACCGATCGCTTCGAACGCGCGGACGGCCTGGTGCAATGGATCCGCTGGGAAATACGGCCGTGGTTTGACACCGGAGGTGAAATCGGCGGAATCATCATCTTCACCGAAGACATCACCGCGCGCCAGCATGCGCAAGAGCGGTTGGCCATGCAGGCCGAAGAACTCGCCCAGCAGGCTGCGGAATTGCATCGCTCCCGCGAAGCCTTAGCGGTGCAAACCCGTACCCTGCAAACTGTCCTCAACAGCATTGGGGAGGGGTTGATAGCAGCCGACGTCAACGGCAAATTCCTGCTCTGGAACCCTGCCGCCGACAGGATCCTGGGGCGGGGGCGAGCCGATGTGCCCCTCGGAGAGTGGGCGCGGCACTTTCGCGTCTTCCTGCCTGACCAGACCATTCCTTACCCGGAGGAGGAGCTTCCCCTGGCGCGCGCGCTTCGCGGACATGCCGCCAGCAGCGAGATGTTCATCCGCGGCGAAGAGTCGGACCACGGGGCATGGATCGAGGCCTCGGCACAACCGATGCGCGACGACAACGGAACCGTATGCGGCGGGGTGGTGGCGATTCGTGATATTACCCGCCGGGTTCTGGCCGACCGCGCCATCCGCGAACTCAATGCCAAGCTGGAACAGCGTGTGACCGAGCGCACCGCCGAACTGGTGGCGGCCAATCAGGAGATGGAGACATTCAGCTACTCCGTGTCTCACGATCTGCGCGCGCCGCTCCGCCACATCTCCGGATTTGTCCGCATCCTGCGAGAGGACTTTGGGGCGGGAATGGACCTCGAGGCGCAATCCCACGTACGCCGCATCGAGGAGAGCGCGCACAGCATGACCCGCCTGGTGGACGAGATGTTGAGCCTCTCGCGCCTGGGCCGCCAGGCCCTCACTTGGCGGCCCACGGCGCTGAATCAACTGGTCGAGGAGGTCATTTCCCTTTTGGAGCCGGAAACCGCCGGACGGCGGATCGAATGGAAGATTGCCGCCCTCACCCCGGTGGAATGCGACGCTACCTTGATCAGGCAGGTCTTTCAGAACCTGATTTCCAACGCCTTGAAGTACTCGCGGCCGCGCGCGCAAACCGTGATTGAGATTGGCGAGATGGCCCACGCCGGCACGCCGGCAATCTTCATCCGCGACAACGGTGTGGGCTTCGACATGAAGTATGCCGACAAGCTGTTTACCGTTTTCCAGCGCCTGCACCGGGGAGAAGAGTTCGAGGGCACCGGTGTGGGGCTGGCTACGGCGGCGCGCATCGTGCAAAAGCACGGAGGGCGCATCTGGGCCGAAGCCGAGCTCGACCGGGGGGCAATTTTTTATTTCACTCTTGCCGGCGCCTCGTCCCGGGAAAAAAGGGCCGCAGCCGTCCAGAGATAGCGGGTATGAAAGGCGATGGCAATCGTCGCGCGGAGGGCTGAATGTTGGCACAGCTGATGTCGCAGGACTTCATGCCGCACGGCTATTGCTACCTGTGGGACCCGTGGATCCTCTGGCTGCACGTGCTCTCCGACGGCCTGATCGTTCTGGCTTACTACAGCATTCCCATTGCGCTGGTCACGCTGGTTCGCAAACGGCACGATCTGCCCTTCAATTGGGTGTTCTGGATTTTCAGTCTCTTCATCGTGGGCTGCGGCACCACTCACTTGATGGAAATCTGGACGGTCTGGCACGGATCGTATCTGCTCTCCGGCCTGGTGAAAGCATTTACCGCCGTGGTTTCGGTAGCCACCGCCGTGGTGCTCTTCCCGCTGGTGCCCAAGGCCGTGGCCCTGCCCAGCCTCGGGCAACTGCACGCCATCAATCGCGAACTGGAGTCGCAGATTGCCGAACGCACGCGAACCGCGCGGCAACTTCGGGAAACCCTGGAGCAACGCGAGCGCGCATTCGCGGACCTGGCCCGGGAGAAATCCACCGTGGCCGACCTGCGGCGGGTCCAGACTGCACTACGGGAGAGCGAAGAGCGCTTCCGCGGGGTCATCGAGTCCGCCATGGACGCCATCATCACCATCAATGAGCAGCACAGGATTGTGATGTTCAACCGCGCTGCCGAGACGGTCTTCGGCTGCCCGGCCGAGCAAGCCCTGGGAACCAATACCGAACGCTTCGTTCCGCAGCGCTACCGGTCGGCTCATGCTTCCCACATTCGCAAATTCGCACAGACCGGAATCACATCCCGGCGAATGAGCGGCGTGGCCGGGTTGTGGGCGCTGCGCTCCGACGGCACCGAGTTTCCCATCGAAGCCTCCATCTCCCAGGTGACTGCGGGAGGGGAAAAACTCCTCAGCGTGATCCTCCGGGATATAACCGAGCGCCGCAATGTGGAAGCGGCAAATCTGCGGCTGGCCGCCATCGTCGAGTCGTCCACGGATGCAATCATCAGTAAAGACCTGAATGGGATCATCATCAGCTGGAACCAGGGGGCGCAGCAGATGTTCGGGTATTCCGCCCAGGAGATCGTGGGCCACCCGGTGGCCAGGCTCATCCCTCCCGGCCGTCAAAGCGAAGAAAATGACATCCTGGAGCGGGTCCGCCGAGGCGAGCGGGTGCAGCCCTTTGAAACCGTCCGCCTAAGGAAGGATGGCAAGGAGATTCAGGTCTCCGCCGCCGCCTCTCCGGTGAAAGATGCCGCCGGCCGGGTGATCGGCGCCTCCAAGATCGCGCGCGACATCACTGAGCAAAAGCGGGTGCAGGCCGAACTGCAAAAACAGCGAGCGGAATTAGCCCGCTCCAACAGCGACCTCGAGCAGTTCGCTTACGCCGCGTCCCACGACTTGCAGGAGCCGCTGCGGGCGGTGGCCGGCTGTGTGCATCTGTTGCAGGCCCGCTATGGGGACCAGCTCGACGAGCGCGCCCATGAGTATATGTACCACGCGGTGGAGGGCGCGGCCCGCATGCAAAACCTGATTGACGACCTGCTCTCGTTTTCGCGGCTGGGCACACACGGCAAAGAGTTCCAGGCGGTGGCTTGCGAAGGCGCGCTGGAGAATGCCCTGAAAAACCTCAGCGTGGCCATTCGCGAGAAGCAGGCCGAGATTGAGCACGACCCCTTGCCTGTGGTTTCTGGTGACCTGTCGCAGCTTTCGCTTTTGTTTCAGAACCTGATCGGCAACGCCCTGAAATTCTGCGGCGCGGAAACTCCCCGCATTCACATCGGGGCCCAGGACCACCAGAACGAGTGGGAGATTTCGGTGCGCGACAACGGCATCGGTATCAATCCAGAATACTTCCAACGTATTTTTGTCATCTTCCAGCGCCTGCATACCCGCAAGGACTATCCCGGCACCGGCATGGGGCTGGCGTTGTGCAAGAAGATTGTAGAGCGCCATGGGGGCCGGATTTGGGTCGAGTCCGAATCGGGAAACGGAACCACCTTCCGTTTCACCTTGCCCGCGCCGCAACCCTCGCAAGGGCGGGTAGTCTTGGAAGAATAACTGAGCATTGCCGAGATGCAGATCCGAGATGCCGATATTGACCGTTAAACCCGAGGCCGAAGTGGTTGACATCCTGCTGGTCGAGGATAGTCCCAGCGACGCCCTGATGACGCGGGAAGCGCTGGAGTTCTCCCGGGTCCGGAACACGCTGCACACGGTCGATGACGGTGTGGAGGCGATGGCTTTCCTGCGTAAGGAAGGCAAATACTCCGGCTCGCCAACGCCCGGCCTCATCCTCTTGGATTTGCATCTGCCGCGCAAGAGCGGCCTGGAGGTATTAGCCGAAATCAAGAACGACGACAAGTTGAAACTCATTCCGGTGGTGATTCTGACCACCTCCAAAGCGGAGGAAGACATTGCAAAATCCTACGGGTTGCACGCCAACTGTTACATCGCCAAGCCGGTTGAGTTCGCCAAGCTGGCGGACGCGGTGCGCGGCATTCGCGATTTCTGGCTGTGTCTGGTGACCCTGCCGTCGGAGGGCAAATGAGTTGCCCGCTCCGCGATGGTAAGGCGCTGGTTGGAAACTTTCGACGAGATGCGGCGATTACCGCAACCTGAAATGCCCGGCTCCAGACGCCGCCCCCAGCGGGCGCCGGCCGAGGAGACTGCCCGATCAATCCACCGTTTAGCGTTCCGCGAAACGCCAGATGGAACTCACGCACTAGTTTAAGGATGGCGCCATGAGCGAGGAAACAAGCCCGGCGGGGAGTGAATCGAGGCACGTGCAAGTCCTCTATTTCGAGGACACAGATGCCGATGCGTTGTCGGTGAGATCACACATGGAATCGGTGCCGGCACTGCGGGTGGAACTCACGCCGGTGAAACGGCTGGACGCCGGACTCGCGCTCCTGAAGGAACGCGGCTTTGACCTGGCGTTGCTGGACTTGAATCTGCCCGACAGCCAGGGGTTGCATTCCCTGGATCGGCTGCGCGAAGCCGCGCCCTCGCTGCCGGTAGTTGTGATCATTAGCGTGATGGACGACGCCATGGCTCTCGAAATACTGAAGCGGGGCGCGCAGGAGTGCCTGACCAAGGGCCCGGCGCTGGAGGCCAGGCTGGCGAACAGCATCCGCTTCGCCATGTGCCGCCAACAAAGGGCCACCGAAGTTGCCCTGCGAGTGCGCCAGGCCGAAGCCAGCGGGGCCCATGCCAGCACGATCGTCGAAGCGACCCCGAACGCAGTAGTAGTGCTCGACCGCCAGGGAACCGTCCGCTTCGCCAACCCGGCGGCGGAGGCAATGTTTGCCCACAAAGGCAACGAGTTGCTGTCCCAGCAGCTGGGGCTGCCGCTCGCCGATGGTCAGACCACCGAACTCGAGATTGTGCAGCGGAACGGTCAAAGCGGAGTGGCCGAGCTTCACGTGGTTGAAATCGACTGGGATGAGGGGCGCGCGTACCTGGCGACGCTGCGCGACATCACCGAGCGCAAGCAGATGGAGATGGCTCTGGTCCGGGCCGAGAAGATGCAGGCGCTGGGCACCCTGGCCGGTGGCATCGCCCACGACTTCAACAATATTCTGCTCACCGTTTCCGGCAACGCCAAGCTGGCCCTTGAGGATCTGCCTCCCGATAGTCCCGCCTACGACAACGTGCTGGAGATCGCCAAGGCGGGCAGCCGCGCCACCGCGCTCACCCGGAAAATCCTGAGTTTCAGCCGCCAGCAGGAGATCAAGCGGGAGGTCGTGCAGGTCCAGCCCGTGGTGGAAGAGACGCTCGCCCTGCTGCGGGCAACACTGCCTCCCCGCATCGAAATCCACGGGAATTTCCCCGCCGGCCTGCCTCCGATTTCCGCCGATGCCTCGCAGTTACAGCAGATCGTCATGAACCTGGCCACCAACGCGGCTGACGCCATCGGCGAGCAAGGCGGCGCGCTGGAGATTTCTGCCGCCCTGGTCCACCTCAACGGCAATGGATCCAGCCTCTCCTCGAAGCTGCCCCACGGCGATTACGTCCGGCTCTCATTCAAAGACACGGGGCCGGGCATCGACAAACACACCCTGGGCCGCGTTTTCGAGCCTTTTTTTACCACCAAAGCGCAGGGCCGGGGGACGGGCATGGGCCTGCCTATCGTCCACGGCATCATGAAAAACCACCTGGGCGAGGTCACGGTCTACAGCGAAGTGGGCAAAGGAGCGGTGTTCAATCTTTATTTTCCGGTGGCAGAACACGCCGCCATGCAGGTTCAACCAGCCGCTCCAATTCCACAAGGCCGGGGCCAGCACATTCTGTACGTGGACGATGAAGAGCCCCTGGTGCTGCTGATCACCCGCACCCTGAAGCGGCTGGGATACGAGGTCACGGGCTTCACCGATCCGTTGCAGGCGCTGCACGCCCTGCGGCAGCATCCTTGCTCATTTCGCGCGCTGGTTACCGATCTCTCCATGCCCGCAATGTCCGGCACCGATCTCGCGCGTGAGGCTCTCGAAATCTGTCCCCAGCTCCCGGTCATCCTTACCAGCGGTTACATCCGCCCGCAGGACCAGGAAGTCGCCCAGCGGGTGGGAGTGCGCGAACTACTCCTGAAGCCGGACACTGTGGAAGAGTTAGGAGCGGTCTTGCAGCGGGTCCTGGGGGGGAATGAATGTGAACCGGAGTCTGCGAAAGGCTTTGCCTCAGATACCCAGATTCGCCGGTCTCGACGGGCAGGCACCTCGTAGGCCAGGCCGGCAGCTGTTCTGTCACCCTCACGCAAAGCGAAGTTCAATGTAGGCGCCCGCGCCTACATGAAGCATATGACTACAAACACTGCTATTGTCTCAATAAGCTATGCCTTTTTATGCCTTAAGCCATTCATGTCGGCGCAAGCCACGTCCGCCATCCGGGTTCGGCCAGCCGCTCCACAATCGCGACCGATCCGTTTGCATGATTCGCCTGCGCAAGTTTGGAATCATCTTTCTCGCCGGCCTCGCCCTCACTCTTCCCCGCCAGGCTGGGGCCATCTCCTTCTATGGGGATGGACAGAGCCAGGCATCTGCACACAACGCCAACGAACAGGACAGCTTTCCGGCACTCCTGGTCAGCGACATCCATTTTGATCCTTTCCTGGATCCCGCCAAGGCGCGGCAGCTTGTCAGCGCGCCCCTGTCCCAATGGAACGCGATTCTTTCGGCGCCGCCTTCAGCCGATCAAGGGCAGGCCGTAGCCGAATTGCAACAAAGGTGCAGCGGGCGCGGGCAGGATGCTTCCTATACCTTGCTGCAATCCAGTCTGCAGGCGATGCGCACCCAGGCAGCCGACGCAAAATTCATCACCGTGAGCGGCGACCTCATCGCCCACTCTTTTTTCTGCAAGTACACGGCACTGGTTCCGGGATCGAAGTCGGGCGATTACCAGGCCTTTGTGCTGAATACCCTGAATTTTGTCCTGGGAGAGCTGCGTAGCGCTTTCCCCGGCAGACCCATTTATGTGGCCCTCGGCAATAACGACACCGCCTGCGACGATTATCGGCTTGATGCGGGGAGCGATTTTCTGGATGAGGCCGGAAGGATCATAGCGCTGAGCCTGCCGGCCTCGGAGCAGCAGGCAGCGCGCCGAATGTTTGCCCAGGGCGGCTACTACAGTTCGGCGATGGGAACGGTCATGCCGGGCACGCGCTTGATCGTCATCAATGACCTCTTTCTCTCCCCGAAATACAGCACGTGCGCCGGCAAGGCGAACGCCACTGCCGGCGCGGAAGAGCTGGCCTGGTTGCGCAATGAGTTGTCACAGCTGCGGAAATCAGGTCAAAAGGCCTGGGTGATGGGGCATATCCCTCCAGGGGCGGATCCCTACTCTACCGCAACCAAGTTCAAAGACATCTGCGCGAAGGACGCTCCTGAAATGTTTCTGGCCTCGGACGACCTGGCTGATCTGCTGATTGAGTATGCCGACGTCATCCGGCTGGGAATCTTCGCCCACTCACACATGGATGAAATGCGGCTCCTGCAGCCGCAAAACGGCGATCGAGAAACCTCAGACCAGCATAGCGTCGCGGTTAAGATTCTTCCTTCCATCTCGCCGGTTGACGGCAACGATCCGTCGTTCACCATCGCCCGCATCGATCCAGCCGCTGCGTTGCTGCAGGATTATGAAGTGATTGCGGCTTCCAACCTGACGGGTATCGCTGCCGCATGGTCCAGAGAGTACGACTATGCTCAGGTCTACCATCAAACACAGTTCTCGCCCGCGGCGCTCAAGGAGCTGATTTCGACGTTCGAGAATGATAGCAGCGCAAAGACCGCCGCCAGCCAGGAATATCTTCGCGATTACTTCGTTGGTGATCGTTCTGCGGAACTCAAACCGCTCTGGCGCCCATACGTCTGCACTCTCGCCAATCACACTGCCAGGGCGTTCGCAGCCTGCGTGTGTTCGGCCGGCTCCGACAGGCTGCGATCGAGGGTGGCAGATTCGGGTGATAACGGTCCGTAGTTTGCAGCCCCGAGGTGAATGGCGACAGCATCACTCGGATTTTACCTTCGTGAACCTTCGTGTAACCTTCGTGCTCCTTTGTGGTTAGCTCTTTGACGACGCCGTCAAAGACCTTCACGCGAAGGAGACGACGGGTTCACGAAGGTTCAGAAGGTAAAGTCCACCGCTTTCGCCGCGCCCCGGTAACGAACTCATTGCGACAGTCCACTAGCTGCCGGCGCGAGCTTCCTCCACGGTTTGTCTTACCGCCGAGAGAAATGGCTCGGCATTCGGGTTGGAAGGACCTTTGCCCGCCAGAATTTCGCTCGTCGGTATGTGTCTGCCATAAAAGGCAACGGTGGAATCAAAGTCTGGCTTGATTACGGCTCCGCTCAAGTCCAGCCCGGCAAAGACTCCACGCGCTCGCGAATACATGAGGATCTCGGATTTAAACTTCCAGTCCGTGGATGCCTGCCCTTCGCGCCCCACCGGTCCTGCAGCTACGGATGCTCCGGCTCCGATTTTGAATTCGCTGGAAAGCATGTCCTGCATGCCTTTGTCATTCATGGCCAGCATGACCAGATCGATGCTCTCGACGCCGATCTGAGCCCCCCAACTTCCTCCCGTGACGGCAAAAAATGCGGGATCGCTCCACCCGTGCCCGGTCCGGCAGGTGGCGACGCCGAGGCCGTGGCGTGCTCCGAAGACAAAGCCGCCTTTCACCATATCCGGGATCACAGCGACACACTTGGCAGAATCGAGTATGGTCTTGGGAATCCCGGCATCGGGTGCATTCACCAGTTCCTTCAAATCCTGCCCGGCATCATGCAGACGGTCGATGGCTGCCGCTTTGTCGCCGTACACGGTTTTTCCTGAGACCGTGGTAGCTACGTGATGCTGCGAACAGCCGGTTAGAACTAATCCTATGATTAAGCTTGTAACGAACGTAAGCGCGCTTTTCATAAATGCCTCGCCTCCTACCTTTCGATCCTGCCGCCCCACGAAAGGTTGTTGAATGTAACTGCTGCTTTTTCGGGTAATCGTCAGGCGAATTTGGATTAGCTTCAGCGGAGGCGCGCTTTAGGCAGGAATGAGAAATCGAACCAGTACCTCAGTGTGTCCAGTACGTGGAAGTACAGTCTTTACTCTAGGAGACAGCGCCGCCGTACTTCGCAACCAGCGCGTTTGCTGTTTGCCGCACCGTCGGCGAGAGCCTGCCGTTGGATGAAATTGCCTTCAGGACTGGCGCCAGAGCCTGGGTCTCAAGCAGGCTGCCCCGCTTCGCCTTGGCCTGCAGCCGCTTCAACTCGGCGCGCAAGCCTTGCGGATCGTACTGGGCGAGATAGTTCAAGCGGCGCCCAAACTCCAGGGTTGCGGAGATCCTTTGAAACAGCACCGTCAGTTGCTCGATGCCCTTGTTTGGGGCCTTGTGGTAGGAGACCGAATGACTCACGACGGCGTAGCGATAGGTCAGAGTCTTTATGCTGGACTTTTCGGCCGTGCGAGCCTCAGTTCCGGAAATTCCCTGCAAGCGATTTAACTTCTCCACCAGAGCGAAAATTCTGTCGCGGGTTGCGCGAGTCGCCTGAAATTCCACGCTATATGGCACCCCGGTTCTTTGCAGTGAATCGGGCGCGGATTGATAGGTAGCGTCGCCGGCCGAACCAATCGCGATCGAATAGTACGAAGGATTCGCCCGCCAATTGGCGAGGGTGAAGGTAACCGTCGGAATTTTCTGGTCGCGAGGATGGACCTGCGGGTTCTGGGCGGCGGCGCAGCAACTCAGCAGAACTACCGCCATCCACACCCAGTGCCCCGCCGAACTACCTAAGGCGGACGGGCCATTGCTGATACTCGAAGATTTCATCGCCGACTTGTGAGATGAATCATGAACGCCGGGGGTAGGCTTTCTGAAGGCGATATTCTTCGACAACACCCGGCTGCCGCAGCGCATCATACTGCGGCTGTGGGACCCTCCGCCGCCGGCGGGAGTGATCCGCGAGTTAGCAGGGCTGGAAAAAGCCACTCCGGCCGCAAGGTTGACCAAATGTGTCCCGCCACAAATTCGCGCCCTTCGGCGAACGTTGTTCCCCTTACCCCGCGGTTAATTTCAGCAGCGGCCGAGAGAGCTGCCGAACCTGAATCGCCGCCGGCAATGGATTCGGAGAACAAGCCGCTTCCCGACTTTGATCTTTCAGAAGCTGCAGAAGAGCGGACCGCGGGAAACTCTGAGCTGGTGGCGGCAGCAGCGGTCGCCGGGGGAGCCGCCGGCCGGCTTCTGGTTTCCGCAAAGAGGCGAATCCGCGCGATGCGGGCCGAACATCCACTCGGACTGCTCGCGATCATTGCCGGCGCCGCCTTCCTGATTGGAATTGTGGCGCGAAACTGGAGGCTTCACTCCTATGAACGGTGACGCACGCAACGGCCGCAGTCTGCCGACGCTCGCGGTAGAGCTGCTGGAAGAGCTTAACGAGTTTGCATCTACCCGTGTAAAACTGCTGGCTTGTGAACTACAGGAGAAGGGCAAAATCGTGAAAGCCGCGGTTCCACTGGCCGCGACTGCCGTCCTGTTCCTGACCACGGCGTTTCTTGCCGCAACCGCTGCTCTGGTGACTCTGCTGGCAATGATCTTTCCCGGCAATCCGTTCCGCTGGTTTTTCGCGCTGCTGATGGTAAGCGTGTGCTGGCTGCTATTTGGAGGTGTCGCGGCCTACCTGGCGAAACGCGCCTTCACCAGTGAAGAGTTGCTGCCGCGCAAAACGCTCGATGTGCTGAAGGCCGACAACCACTGGCTGCAACGGGAGGCGAAGGATTATCTATGGGCTCATCCGCAATAGACGCTCTGGAAAAAGAAGCCGTCGAGCAACGCAATCATCTCGGCAAAACGACCGCCGAGTTGCAGGCAAAGCTGGATTTCGCCCGCGATCTATTCCGTGTGCCGGCTAAAGTGCGGGAGCACTTCGGCGGCATTGCGCTGGTGGCGTCAGCCCTGGGCTTGCTGCTGGGTTACGGGGCGGGCGGAGTTGCCCGAAAAGATTAGGTCGCGCCCTCATCTCAAAACGATGGCGGAGGGTTGTCCTCCCACGGTAAGCGGCGAACCAACCACGGTGAGCGTTCCAGTGGTGGTGTCGTAGCTGAAGGTGGAGATGGAAGAAGCGCCGATGTTCGGCACGAAAACAAAATCCGTAGTGACGGTGCTTTGCGTGTTGCCGAAGTGCGCCGCCACCCAAACCGGATTGGATCCCACGGAAACCGTCGCGGGTGAGAGCGGCGTCAGCGCCCCGGTACCGACGCTGATTTTGAATTGCGAAACCTGGTTCGATCCGCGATCGGCCACGTAGAGGAATGTCGCCGAAGGATCCTCGACGATGGAGACGGGACGGGTCCCGGCCGGGAAGGGCGAGTTGGTGGCCGCAGTCAGAGAGCCATCGGGCACAACGCAGCTTGGAGAAGCGTTGTCACAAACGATGAAGGCGGAGATATTATTCGACCCCTGGTTGGCCACATACAGGAAATTTCCGTCGGCGGTAACGGCGAGGGCAGTCGGCGTGGTACCCACCGTGTAAAGGGAGTTTCCCGGCTGCGTGAGTACACCCGTGCCATCCACCGTAAACTGCGAGACCGTGCCATCCACCTGATTCGCCACATACAGGTATTTGCCGTCGGGCGTGACCGCAACCGCTGCCGGATTGCTGCCGAATATCAGGCTTCCTGACTGAGCGACGGGAGTAAGGGTTGTCCCCGAAACTGAAAAGACTAGAACCGATCCCGGAACTCCGGCGGGGAGCGCCGACGTCGGCGGCAGCCCCTGGTCCGCCACAAACAGAAACTTGCCGGCTGAATCCATCGCCAAGCCGCGTGGGTTGCTCCCCGCTGTGATGGGACTGCCGCTGGCGCTGACGCTGCCGTCACTGTTTACCGTGTAGGCGGTGAGGCAGGCAGCGCCGGCTGATCCGCAGCCCGCATTGCTTCCTCCCCCACTATTAGCGACAAAAATCGATGAGCCGTCGGGAGAAATAATCATGGCAGTCGGGGTGTCCCCGGTTGCGGCCGGGGTGCCGGCGGCCGTCACCGCCCCGCTGCTCAGGTCAACGCTGAAAGTGGAGAGTAGGCTGTCTCCCTGCGTGGTCAGGTACAGCACGCCGGCTCCAGGGTTTGAGCTGGAGGACGTACTCTTATAGCAGCTCACCAGCAACCCCAAACCGACCAGGCCCACCAACCCCGCAAGACAACGCAACCTCATCCCCATTTTCTCTCCCTCTGTTGTCGCTATGAAGCCGTCGTTTGACGCTGTTCAGAACCCCGGGCGCAAGGAAAGCCCACTATTTGGCCGGTAAAGTCCTCCATTTGTGTATCAGGAAAGGCGTGGGAAGAGCAAACCGGCGTAAGTGGTTGGAACCAATGGCGGGCCGGGGAGTTGCCTGCTCAACCGGCGGCCGGAACCGACTCGACTAAGACCCGCGGAGAAAGCGGCAGACGAATTTCCACGACCAGTCCCCCGCCGGGACGGTTGGCGGCTTTGACGCTTCCGCCATGCAGGCGCACTGCCCGGTCGGTAATCGCCAGGCCCAGGCCCACCCCGCCAGTCTGGCGCCCGCGGGAATCGTCAATGCGATAGAAAGGCTGGAAAAGCTTGTTGAGAGAATCCTCGGGAACGCCGGGCCCGGAATCCGAAACCTTCAATACGGCCTCCGGCGTTCCGAGCCCTGCAGCTGCTTGAAGGTCCACTTCAACGTCGGTGCCTTCCTGAGTGTAACGGGTAGCGTTGCGAACCACGTTCTCAATGGCGCTGCGCAGCAGCGCAGCGTCCCCCGCCACAGTGCAGTTCCCTGCGAGATTGGCTTTTACCCTGCAGTTGCGGCTGGCGGCCTCGAAGTCAGCGTCGGCGGCGATCTCCACGATCAGTTCGCCCAGGTCCACGGGTGCGGTTCGCATCCTGTCCTCCTGGCTCTCCAGCCGCGCGATGGTCAACAACCTTCCCACCAGTTCGTTCAGCCGCTCCGCTTCCACGTCGATGCGGTTCAAGGCGCTTTCCGCCGAAGGCCCGCTGCGCTGCCGCGCCAGCTCCAGCGCCACATTCAGGCGCGCCAGCGGGGATCGTAATTCATGGGAGATATCGTTCAGCAGACGCGACTGCGCCTTGACCAGGCTTTCCAGGCGTTCCGCCATGGCGTCAAAGTCGCGCACCAGCTGGGAAATTTCATCGCGGCGCCTTCCCCCCTTCCAGGGTGACCCGGCGCGCGCCGTTAGATCGCCGGCCGCCAACTTCTGCGTTGCCTCCCGCAAACGGATGACCGGCCCGGTAAGATATCGCGCCAGGATGTAGCACACCAGGCCGGAAGAGATCACCGCAATGATCAGGCCGGGCGCGGGAATTCCCCGTGGTCCGAAGAACACCCGCGGTCCAGGCGGCAAACCCAGCATGACCGTGTAGCGGTGGCCGGTCGCGGTAGTGATGCTCTGCCGCAGGGAGCGCGGCAACATCAGCCAGGTCCAAAAGCCGGACGGGGGCTCGTGGCCGCGTTCCACATCCCGGATCCACTCCGGCGGGCGGCCGCCGGAGATTTCCTGGCCCTGGGCACTAAACAGAAAGGCGCGTACCTGCTGCGATTCCTGCAGGTTGTCCAGGTATTGCCGGGCCTCAGCCTCGCCGCCTCGTTCATAGGCGCGCACCGCCTCATTCGCCACCTTGGCCTGCAGCGCTTCCCAGGTGGCGTTTTCGCGCTGCAAGCGCACTCCCAGCGTTACCAGCACGGCCAGGACGAGAAACAATGCCTGCGCCAACCAGAACGACAGGAAGATCTTCAGAAACAGACTTCTCATTGTCCAGCGCTCTCCTTAGGTGGACGGGCAAAGATGTAGCCCGCGCCGCGCACCGTCTTGATGTGATCGCCGCCGCCCTCCGCGTCTCCCAGTTTCTTGCGCAGCTTGCTCACATGCATATCGATGCTGCGGTCGAAAGGCGAGAACTTGCGCCCGAGAACGGCATCCACCAGACGTTCGCGGGGAACGACGTTGCCCGCCTCCCGCAACAGCACCTGCAGCAGATTAAACTCCACCGAGGTCAGATCCACGGGCTTCCCCTTTTGCCGGGTGGTCCGGCTGGCGGGGTCGAGTTCGATATCCCCCACGCGAAGCACCTCGAAAGCCGATTCCGCGTCCGAACTTCCCCCGCTGCGCCGCAGGATGGCGCGAATCCGCGCCACCAGTTCCCTCGGGTTGAAGGGCTTGGGCAAGTAATCATCGGCGCCGATCTCCAGGCCGACAATGCGGTCCACATCTTCCCCGCGGGCGGTGAGCAGCAACACGGGAATGCGCGAAGTATTGCGAATGCGCCGCAGCACTTCGAAGCCGTTCATGCCCGGCAGCATGACGTCCAGCACCACCAGCAATTGTCCGCCGTTCACCGCCTTCTCCAGGCCGGTCTCGCCGTCGTACACCGATTCAACTTCAAAACCTTCCGGCTGCAGATATTCGGCGACCAATGAACAGAGTTCCACGTCGTCGTCGATGACCAGGATTCGTTCCACCTTTTTCTCCCTGCTGTCTTTGTACAACGGGAGCCTCCGCCTTTCGGTAAAGAATTGTCAAACCTGCGGCCCACCCTTTACAAAACTTTACTCCGGTTGACCAAATTTATTACCTCTTTTCGCGGGGTTTAGTGTTTCTATTTGTGGAGACAGCGAAGCGCAAGCGCCAATCGTGAGCCGGCGCCGGGCCGGCGCTATCGCCCCCCAGGAGGATCTATGAAAGCCAACTTCATCAAAGCATCAATCGCTGTGCTGGCGGTCACGCTGCTGGCGGCTGCCGCTCTCAGCGAGACCCAGGGGCACCGCCACTGGCATCGCGGAGGCATGTGGGGTGGCCCAGGCATGAACCTGCGCGGCCTCGATTTGAGCGACGCACAAAAGGCCCAGGTGAAAGACATCATGGCGAAGGAGCGTCCGGCGCTTCGGCCGCTGATGCAGCAACTGGCCCAGAGCCGCATGCAACTGCAGCAATATCAGGTCAGTGGAAACTTCGATGAGAACCAGGTCCGCACCATGGCCGCGCAGCAGGCGCAACTCATGACCGAACTGACGGTGCAGCGTGCCCGCATCCAGTCGGAAGTGATCAAGGTTCTGACGCCGGAACAGAAGACCAAGCTGGCCACCCTGCAAAGCGAGCGGGCGCAGCGCTTCCAGCAGCGCATGCAACGCCAGCAGCAGGCGCCCAACAGCGACGCGGCGCCCAGCGATCAACCTCAGCAGTAACACCCGCCAAATGGCCGGGAGAAGCAGCACCTTCTCCCGGCCCCTTTCTGCTGCATGGCCGGGCAGCGTGGAGTGGTAGAGGATGCGCATGGATTTTGACGCGATCTACGCTTACCTGATTGACGCCAGCCGGCTCTTTCTCCTGAGCTGGATTTTGATGCTGCTGTTGAGCTTCGCCGCGGCCTTCCGCCGCGACCCGTAGTAACCGGGGCGGCGCAAAACTGAAGCGCGGGCTGCTAGAATCTCATCTAGAAGCACATGCTGCCCAAAAGCCTGCGTCCTCTCTTTCCCTACCTGAAGAAGTATCGCGGCAGCTACATCGCGGGCACGATTTACGTTTTTCTCAACAACGGCAGCTGGATCTTATTTCCTCTCATCATCCGCCACGCCATCGACGATCTGAACAACAATGGCGTGACCCACCAGAAGCTCGCCATTTACGCGGCCGAACTGATGGGTGTGGCGCTATTCAAAAGCATTTTCCAGTTCCTCACCCGCTGGGTTCTGATCGGCATCTCCCGCGAGATTGAATACGACCTGCGCAACGATCTCTTCCGCCATCTCGAGAGCCTTTCCTATTCCTACTACCAGCGCACCCGCACCGGCGACATCATGGCCCGCGCCACCAACGACCTGAACGCGGTGCGCATGCTGCTCGGCCCGGCGATTATGTACTCCGCCAACACGATTGTGTTCACCGCCGGGGCGCTGGCCTTCATGATCTCCATCAGCCCCAAGCTGACGCTCTATGCCTTTTTGCCGCTGCCGGTGGTAAGCATCGTGGTGCAGTATTTCGGCCGCCGCATTCATGAGCGCTTCGAAAGAATTCAGGCCATGTTTTCCGAGATTTCCGCACGGGTACAGGAAAATCTCTCCGGCGCGCGCGTAGTCCGCGCCTACGTGCAGGAAAACGCCGAGATCGCGACCTTCGAGAAATCGAACCAGGAATACATCCACCGCAGCCTCAAGCTGGTGCGACTGATGGGCATGTTGTGGCCGACGCTGGAGACCATGCTTGGGTTGGCCATCGTTCTGGTGCTCTGGCTGGGCGGGCGCGAAGTGCTGCACGGGCACATCACGGTGGGTGGCTTTGTCGCCTTCACTACCTACATGGTGCAGCTCACCTGGCCCGTGATCGCACTGGGATGGGTGATCAACATCTTCCAGCGCGGCACCGCCTCGATGGGGCGAATCAACGAAATCCTCACGGAGAAACCGGAGATTATCGACCAACCGTCCGCTCTAGCAGGCGCGGAGACGCCCGAAATAGAAGGCGATGTGGAATTCCGCAATCTCAACTTCGCCTACAACGGCGTTCCTGTTCTGCACGACATCAACCTCCGCATCGCCGCCGGCACCAGCCTGGCCATCGTCGGCCCAACCGGCTCAGGCAAGACTACGCTGGTCAACCTGATCCCGCGCATCTACGACGCCGCTCCCGGCGCGGTGCTCATCGACGGCAGGCCGGTGCGCGATTATCGGCTGGAAACCCTGCGCCGCAATATCGGCTTCGTTCCCCAGGAGACCTTTCTGTTCAGCGAGACCGTGCGCGAGAACATCGCCTTCGGCGTAGATAACGCGACCGACGCCGAGATTCACAACGCCGCCGAAGCCGCCAGCATCGCCGCCGAGATCGAGAGTTTTCCCGAGCAATACCAGACGATGGTGGGCGAGCGCGGCATTACGCTCTCCGGCGGGCAGAAGCAGCGCAGCGCCATCGCCCGCGCGTTGATCCGCAATCCGCGCATTCTGGTGCTCGACGACGCGCTCTCCAGCGTGGATACGCAAACCGAAGACAAAATCCTCAATCATCTGCGCGAGATCATGCGCGGACGCACCACCATCTTCATCTCCCACCGCGTTTCCACCGTGCGCAATGCCAGCCGGATCGCGGTCTTGCACGCCGGGCGTATTGTGGAACTTGGAACCCACGAGGAGCTTCTGGCGCGCGACGGCTATTACACCGACTTGTACAACAAACAGTTGTTGGAAGAGGAATTGGCGCAAGTCTGAAACCGCTATCCCTCGGCGTACGCTGCATCCTCGTCGGTGGCAACTCCAAGGCAAGTATGAAGCGTACGGAAAGCCCCGAGCTACTGGACACAGACGCCGGTACCGCGGCGGAGATCGCCACGTCCCTGGCTGACCTGCGCCGGATCAACTGCTGGTTCGGTGGCGTCTCAACCACGCAGGCCCTGGTGGCAAGGGCGTTTGCGCAACTGCAGGCAAAGTCGCTTTCGCTTCTGGAAGTCGCCGGGGGAGCGGGCTATGTGCCGGCAGAAGTGCAGCGCCGGCTGCAATCCCGCGGCCTTCGCCTGGAAATCACCCTCCTCGACCGCGCCGCCTCCCACTTGCGTAACGGAAGCGGAATTCCCGCCCTCGCTGGAGACGCTCTCGCCCTTCCCTTTCGCGACGACAGCTTCGACCTGGTGGATTGCAATCTTTTCGTGCATCATCTCTCACCCCGAAAGGTCGTGGAGTTTGCGAATGAAGCCCTCCGCGTTTGCCGCGCCGCCGTATTGATCAACGACCTGATCCGTCATAGCGCGCACCTGGCCCTGATTTACGCTGGCATGCCGCTTTTCCGCGGCCGTATCACGCGGCATGACTCCATCGCCTCGGTTCGCCAGGCCTACACCGTCGAAGAAATGCGCATTCTGCTGGGGAAAACCTGCGCCGCCAGCTTCGAACTCAAACCCCACTACCTGTTTCGTATGGGAGTCATCGCATGGAAGAATTCGGTGAGTACTGGGAACTGAGAACTGCCAACTGAGAACTGGTTTTCACCCAAAACGCAGTTCCAACCCGAAGGCTTACCGGTTGTCTTTCGATAACCCAAGGCATTTAAGGCCAAGGGATCCAAGAGAGAATGGCGACGGAGAACACCTTCGATCTGATCGTGATCGGCGGCGGCCCTGCCGGGACGTCAGCCGCGATCACCGCCGCGCGCACCGGGGCAAAAGTCCTGCTGCTGGAGGCCGGACGGCTGCCGCGCCACAAGGTATGCGGTGAGTTCGTCTCCGCTGAATCTCTCGCCCTGCTCACTTCCCTGCTTGCGCCGCACGCCGAACGGCTGCTCGACCCGGCACCCCGTATCTCTCAGTCACGCCTGTTTCTCGACGGGCGCATCGTCTCCACTCCGGTAAATCCGCCAGCCGCCAGCCTCGCCCGGCTGGATCTCGACTTCGCCCTCCTGAAGTCGGCTGAGGCACAGGGCGTGACGGTTCGATCCCAGACGGCGGCACAGAGCATCAGCGAGGACAAGTTGTCCGCCTCGTCCTTCCGCGTTGCCACAACGGCCGGCGAATTTACCGCCCGGGCTGTGATCAATGCCTCCGGACGATGGTCCAGGCTGAACCCTGTCTCCAGCTCGAAACCCGGCGCACGATGGATTGGCCTGAAGGCCCATTTCTCCGAACCCGCACCCTCGGATTCGGTCGACCTGTATTTCTTCGACGGCGGCTATTGCGGGGTGCAGCCAGTCAGGTTGCTCGATGATGACAACCCGCATCGCATCAACGCCTGCGCCATGGTGAAAGCAGAAACCGCGAGCACCCTCGCCGAAGTCTTTGCCCTGCACCCGGCGCTCCGGGAGCGCAGCGCAAACTGGCGGCCGCTGAGCGATCCGGTAAGCACCTCCCCGCTGGTGTTCCGCGCACCTCATCCGGAGTCCGGGGGGGTTCTTTTGGCCGGCGACGCTGCCACTTTCGTGGATCCCTTCGTCGGCGATGGTATTTCCCTGGCGTTGCGCAGCGGCGCATTAGCCGCCGAATGCCTGATTCCCTTTCTTCGCGGGCATACTCCTCTCGACGCCGCAGTTCGCCAATATGCCGGCGCCTACCGGAAGCGCTTTGCTTCCGTGTTCAACACCTCGTCCAAAATTCGCCGCATGCTGCTTCTCCCTCGGCCCGTCCGCAAGGCGGCTCTGTCCGTGCTGCAACATACGCCGGCCGTGACGAGCTACCTGGTGGAGAAGACCCGCTAGCGGCGCGCGGTTTTCTTTGCGCCCTTTGCGTTCTTTGCGGTTTAAAAAGCTTTTTCAGCCGCAAAGGACGCAAAGAAAGGCCATTTGGGTAGGTGGAGGATCTGCTGTCTGGATTCGGGTCTGCCGGCGGGACGCTGACGCTACCGTACGACCAGGACTTCGCGAACATTGTCGCGGGCGAGGAAGAACTTTATCGAGGAGAAATCGCGGAACAGGTTCTCGATGTGCCGGTTGTTAAACACGCGCTGCAAGCGGAAGCCGCCGGCTCCGCCGGTTCCCTTTTTGGCGTCCGGCCTCAGGCCGATGTGCTGCATCTCCAGGCTGTCGCTGCCTACAATGTGGTAGCGATAACAGGGCGCGTCCGGACCGGCCTCGCGGGTATGAAAGAAGGCCAGCAGCACGGCTCCCGGCTTTAGCAGCGTCCACAGTCGGGCGATTACCGGTTTTACCAGGCTTTCGTCCATGTAGTCCGCCAGGTTCCAGAACAACACCACATCGAACTGCGACGCCGGGTAAAGCAGGTTGTCGGCCAGAAAGCGCTTCTCGTCGAGCACCGGGTTGCCCTGGTCGTCGGTAGTCGGCAACACCGGATCGGTGGAGGCATCCAGCAGATCCTCGCTATAAATCCGATGCCCGCGGGAGGTGAGATAGCGGATATTGGCGGCGGAAGTTGACCCTAAGTCAAGCACACAAAGGGGTTCCTCCTGCCCCAGCAGTTTGGCCAACTCCGCAAGCCCGCTGGAACGACGGGAAAGCCTGGGCGTTTTATCGACCGTCGCCGGTTCCACTCCGGCAGCGGTGGAGGACCCTCGAAAGAGTTTCATGGGCTATAGGTGACGAAGGGCGCGGCGTTTGGCCAGACTGCTCTGCGTCTAATATACAGGCTGCGGCCCGCTCTTGAGGGCAAAAACTGTCACCCCGCGCAGCGGATTCCCAACTCGGACCGGCATTCTACGACTTCCCCGCAGCCTGGGCTCCGGGCTTGACTCCTTCACGTTGCATGTCCACTTTGCCCTTAAAGTAAGCGCCTTCTTCAATGGCCATGCGCTGGGTAGTGAAGTCTCCAATGGCAATCGCCGACTTCTTCAACTCCGCCCGTTCGCTCGCATGCACGCTGCCTTCCAGCTTGCCCTGTACTACTACGCCCTTCGCCGTAACCTCTGCATGCACCTGCCCATTGGGACCAATGGTTAGGTTATTCTCATTCAGCTGAATCTTCCCTTCCACCTGGCCGTCCACATACAGGTCTTCACTGCCCGACAACTCTCCCTTGATGATGACCGACTTGCCGATGTGGGCAAACTCGGAGGACTTCGGGGTTGCGTCCATAATGGTCTCCTGTGGGTTAAAGTGCCGCCGTCACGCGAATAGGTAAGATGGGCTTTCGCCATCTTATTACGATTCTCCCGCTCTTCGACAGAGGAAAACCGCGTCGCACCGCTGCAGTAAAGTCCCCTTCAGCGCATTGTCCTCCCCATGCACAGCTGGATCACAACAGGATAGACTGAAGTTTGTATGCGACACGTTCGCTTTCGGCTCATTACCCTTGTGGGAATTTCACTTGCCGCCCCATGGGCATCGCCGTCCCACGCCTCGTCTGAGCAAACTCCCGCCGTTCCAGCGGTTGACATTGTCCGCCGCGCCGTCGATGCCGAAGCTGCCGCCCAACACTCCGATCTGAAGTTCATGTTTCGCGACCGCAAGCAAACCCCTAATGGCTCCCAGACCCGGCTGATGGCGGAAACGGTCGACGCCATGGCGGCCATGACCATCGCCTACAACGATAAGCCCCTCACCCCGGAACAGCGCCAGGGAGAGATGGACCGCTTGCACCGCCTGGCCGGCAGTCCCGGCGACTTAAAGCGCAAGCACCAGAAGGAACAGGACGATGCCGACCACGCCGCTCGCATCGTCAGGGCCCTGCCCGAGGCCTTCCTCTACGACTACGCCGGAACCGCGCCCGGCGAGCCTGGCATGGGCACTCCCGGCAGCCAGCTGCTGAAGCTGAATTTCCGTCCCAACCCCGACTACGAGCCGCCCACGCACGTCGAACAAGTTCTCACCGGCATGCACGGCTATGTGCTGATCGATCCGCAGAACGACCGCCTGGCCAAGATTGACGGCACGCTGTTTAAGGATGTGGCCTTCGGATGGGGCATTCTGGGGCACTTAGACCGCGGCGGGCGCTTCGTGGTGGTGCAGGGCGAGGTCGGTCAGGGCGGCTGGGAAATCACCCGCATGGATCTCAGCTTTACCGGCAAGATACTTCTCTTCAAGAGCATCAACATTCAATCTACGGAAGTGTTCACCGATTTCCAGCCGGTCCCCGAGAATCTGACATTTGCCCAGGCGGTAGATTTACTGGCCAAGCGTGAAGCCGCCTTCGCGGAGAACGCCAGCGCAAAAAGCGAAAGCAAGCAATAACGACAAGCTTTGAGGCGCCCGCTTCGTGAACCTTCGTGTACCCTTCGTGTCCTTAGTGGTTGGCTTGTTGTGTACGGAGGCACGAAAGAAAAAGCAACCACGAAGGACACCAGGCGTGCACGAAGGTTCACGAAGTCGGCATTACCGAAACTGTCAGTGCTTTTCGCGCACCGTCTCTTCGCGGACCGTGAGTTCCGCAACCAGCTTTTCGCGCACTTCGTAGCCTCTACCTGCTTTGTCGCCAATCGCGATCAATCCCTGCGGTGAGACCTCCACTTCGGGCTCGATGATGTCTTGCTTCCAGTATCGCTTCGAAGCCGAAACGTCGCCCGGCAGGCGGAAGTTCTCCAGCGTCGAGAGCGCGATGTTATGCGCGCGCCCCACCCCCGACTCCAGCATTCCCCCGCACCACACCGGAACATTATTCGCGGCGCATACATCGTGAACTCTCTTCGCTTCCGTCAGCCCTCCGACCCGGCCGACCTTGATGTTCACGATCCGGCACGCGCCAGTTTCCGCCGCGAAGGCGGCGTCGCGGGCATGGCGAATGGATTCGTCCAGGCAGATCGAGGTGT
This sequence comes from Terriglobales bacterium, assembly GCA_035500455.1. GTDB lineage: Bacteria > Acidobacteriota > Terriglobia > Terriglobales > Acidobacteriaceae > DATJXG01. The sequence continues at coordinate 23,173 of DATJXG010000193.1, forward strand.
TCAACTGCTTCTGCAGGCGCGCGTGATAATAAATGTCGTCATGCCAGAGCGGCTGTTCGATCATGAGCAGCTTGAACTGGTCGAACTTTCGCAGATGCTCCACGTCGTCCAGCGTATAAGCCGAGTTCGCATCGCAACTCAAGACAATGTCCGGCCAGCGCGAGCGGATGCGCTCCAGCACACTCACATCCCAGCCCGGCTTTACCTTTACCTTGATGCGCCGGTACCCGGCAGCCACTTCCGTCTCGATCTTCTCCAGCAGCTGCTCCACCGAGTCCTGGATTCCGATGGAAACTCCGCATGCGATCTCGCTTCGCGTGCCCCCCAGCAGCTTCCACAGAGGCACTTGCTTCTCCTGCGCCTCCGCGTCCCATAGGGCATTTTCCACCGCCGCTTTGGCCATGCGATGGCCGCGCACCTTCCCCATCAAGGCCGCGCTTTCCCGCGCGCTTTTCAGATTCTTCCCCAGCAGCATCGGAGCCAGGTGAGACTTGATGGTGCTCCAGGCACTGTCGGTCCACTCCGAACTGAAGAAGGGATCTTCGCCCGCCACGCACTCCCCCCAGCCCTCAATCCCTTCGCAATGCACGGTGAGCAGGAGAATGCGGCGGCTGTAGGTGCGGCCGAAGCTGGTCTCGAAGAAATGCACCAGCGGCATCTGAATTTCGCGCAGCGTGATGGCTTCAAGTTTCATGGTGCAGAGTAGTTTCTCTCGATTGCAGAATTTGTCACCAGCCTCGCCACGGCTGCGCCTCGACTATACGTTGGCCTTGAGCATCTGCTCGGCATGTTTGCGGGAAGTTTCCGTGAGCTTCGCGCCGCTCAGCATGCGGGCGACCTCCTCGGTGCGCTCGTTGCCTTCGATGCGTCGGATGGTCGTGCGCGTGCGCCCCCCGGAATCCTTCTTCTCGATCAGGTAATGGTGGTCGGCGAAGGTGGCGATTTGCGGCAGATGGGTTACGCAGAGAACCTGGTTGGCGCGGGCGAGCGACTTCAGCTTCTTGCCGACTGCTTCGGCGGCCCGGCCGCCGATGCCGGTGTCGATTTCGTCGAACACCAGCGTGCGCTGGGCGGCATTTCTTGCGCTCGCGGGCGAGGGCGCCCGCGCCACATTCTTCTTGCCGCCTTCGACGCTGGCTTTCAGCGCCAGCATGACGCGCGACAGTTCGCCTCCCGATGCGATCTGCTCCAGCGGGCGTTGCGGCTCGCCCGGATTGGTGGATATCAGGTACACGACTTGGTCGAAGCCGGCGGCGGTCCAGTTCCCTTCTTCGTCGGTACCGCACACCTCGATGTGGAAGCTGCTCTTCATCGCCAGGTCGTTGATTTCGGCTTCCACCAGCTTTTCCAGCTTGCGGGCGGCTTCGTAGCGCTTCTTCGAAATCGCGCGCGCGAGCCGCAGATACTCTTCTCCTGCCTGGGCAAGTTGTCCGCGCAACTCGCGCAACGTTTCATCTTTGTTCTCCATCTCCGCGAGCTTGCGCGTGGCCTCGGCGCCGAACTGGATCACATCCGCCAGCGTCGGCCCATATTTCCGCTTCAGGCGGTCGATCGCCGCCAGGCGGTCCTCCACTTCCGCCAGGTGCTCCGGCGAAGCTTCGATCCCGCCGGCATAGTCGCGAAGGCTTGCGCCTACATCTTCCACGCTGATGCGGGCCACATCCATTGCTGCCAGGGCCTCCTGGAACTTGGGCTCATAGCGGACCAGTTCTTCAAGATGTTTTTGCGCGGCCCGCAGCGAAGCCGAAGTGGACGACTGGCCTTCATACAGCAGATCGAAAGCGTTCATCGCCGCGTTGTAGATTTTCTCGGCGTTAGCCAGCACCCGCTTTTCGGTTTCCAGGCGCTCGTCTTCGCCCGGCTGGAGCCTGGCTTCCTCGATCTCGCGTTTCTGAAAGCTCCACAGATCGAGCAGTCGCAGGCGGTCCTGCTCGTCGCGCTCGAGTTCCGTGATGCGGCCGGCTATTTCCTTCCACTTGCCGAATGCCTCGCTCACCGCATCGAACTGGCTCCCGGCGAAGGCATCCAGCAGTGCCAGGCGCGCGGCAGCGTCGAACGAGAGCAGCGATTCATTCTGCGCGTGGATGCTGGCGAGATAGGGCGCAAGCTGCCGCAGAACCGCCACCGTCGCCGGCTGATTGTTGACGAACACACGCCCCTTGCCGCCGGCGGCTATCTCGCGCCGCAGGATCAGGGAATCGTCTTCCCAGTCAATGCCGTTGGTTTCCAGGATCTTCGAGGCCCGCTTCTCCGCGCCGCTCTCCACCTCAAACACCGCCGAGATCACGGCGCGCTCCGCCCCGGTGCGGATGACATCAGTGGAAGCCTTCTCGCCGAGCAGCAACGCCAGCGCGTCAATGAGAATAGACTTCCCGGCGCCAGTTTCGCCGGTCAGCAGATTCAACCCAGCC
>DATJXG010000194.1:0-13322 GCA_035500455.1 Terriglobales bacterium
AGGCACGCCGGCTTCTTCCAGCAATTCGACGAACTTTGCGGCAATGGTGGGCGAGTCGCTGGAAGGCTTCAGAACCACGGTGTTGCCGCACACGATGGAAGCCAGCGTCATCCCAGCCATGATGGCGCAGGGAAAGTTCCATGGTGGAATCACCGCGCCTACTCCGAGCGGAACATAAAAGAGACTGTCGCGCTCGCCGGGCAACTGCACCGGCGTCTCAGCCTTGGAAAAGCGCAGGGCTTCGCGAGCGTAAAACTCACAGAAGTCGATGGTTTCGGAAATGTCGGCATCGGCCTCGCCCCAGTTCTTGCTGACTTCGAACACCAGCCAGGCCATGAATTCAAACTTGCGCTCGCGCAGCAGATCGCCGGTGCGGAATACCATGCTGGCACGCTGATCCACCGGGGTGCGGCTCCAGTTCTCGAACGCCTTCAGCGCCGCCTGTATCGCGGGCTCGACATGCTCCTTGCCGGCTTTTTGATGCAGCCCGACCAGTTCCGAGGGCTTGGCAGGGTTAATAGACTTGATCTTCTCCGCAGTCTTCACCCGTTTCCCGCCGATGATCAGGTCGTATTCTTTGCCCAATTGGCCACGCACTTTTTCGATGGCGGCACGCATCTTGCGGGCGTTCTCGTCCCGGGTAAAGTCCAGCATTGGCTCGTTGACAAAAGGGCCGTCATGCAGACCGGCAAGCGGACGGGCGGGCGCTTCGAGGATGGCCATGGGTGCACCTCAGGCAGAAGTAGGAACCATCAATTCTAGCACTCGCAAACCCACGGCCTGCAGAGCGAGGCGCGTCCGGAATCCAAAAGCCTGCACTGAGTTTTTCCAGCGGGCAAGTTTTGTAAACTTACAAATTTTTACGATGCCTTAGCCATTCTTTACACGAACGACGCCTGCCGGCTGCATCTCAGCTTTCAGAATTGCCGATCCGCGTGCATGCCCTGCGGACCCGCAAACTTCTTCACACCAGCTAAAACATTCCGGGAGAAATATGTTCGCGAAACTCAGCCTCATGATGATAGTTGTGCTGTCGTTAGTAATGGCGGTAGCTGCACAGGAGAAAACGTCGGATCTCAGCCTCAATGTTTCAGGCCTGGTCACCCAGGAATCACAGAACAATGGAGTACTGCAGACGGCGAGCAACGCCGGCGGGGGGCTGGCGACCTTCCGCCATCACTTCACCCCACGGGTGGCCTTTGATCTGAATTACGGGCTCAGCAAAAACACGCAGTACTATACCGTTACCGCAGCGGCCACGGAGCCGGCTTTCTACGGAGTACAGTCCTATGCAAACGAAGCAACGGGAGATTTGCTGCTAAGTGTGTACCACCATGGCCGGCTTCATCCCTTTCTGTTGGCGGGTGGGGGAGCGGTGGTGTTCGATCCAACCGGATTCTCCTTTGGCACCAGTTCACAGGAACGCCAGACGCGTGCGGCATTTCTGTACGGCGGCGGGACGGATGTGGGTTTGGCCCATAACTTCGCCCTTCGCCTGCAGTATCGCGGACTGATCTACCGCGCGCCGGATTTCGGCGTCAGCACGCTCTCCACGGGTATGTTCACGCACACGGCTGAGCCATCGGCGGGCCTGGTGTACCGGTTTTCGCTGCCGCATCTGGTCTGGTAGCCGCTCGGGTCTTCGTATCACTCGGGAGGCTGTGATCCTTGCACTGCGGGAAGATTATGCCGGAACCGCCGCGGGTTCCAACGGCTGCAGCCGGGCCGTGAAGTGGCGCAAGAATGGCGCCTCGTAAGCCAACTTCATTCCACGAATTGACTCGCGGTTCTTCCAGACTTCCAAAATTATCTCCACCACGTAGTCGATGTGGCTCTGGGTGTAAACGCGACGGGGAATTGCCAGCCTCACCAGGTCCATGGTGGCAGCTGCGCCGAACATCAGCGTTCCGATTTCTACCGAGCGGATTCCGCCTTCCAGGTACAGCTCTGCCGCCAGGGCCGCGCCCGGGAACTGCTCCGGGGGAATATTCGGAAGGAAAGCGCGGGCATCCAGGTACACAGCGTGCCCGCCGGGTGGTTGCACAATCGGGACGCCCTGGGCCGCGACGTGATTGCCCAGGTACGCCGTAGAAGTAATGCGGTAGCAGAGATATTCTTCCTGCAAGGCCTCCTGGATCCCGACCGCGATGGCCTCGAGGTCACGTCCCGCCAGCCCGCCATAAGTGGGATAGCCTTCGGTGAGAATCAAAAGATCTTTTTCCTGCTGCGCCAGCAGATCATTGTTGGTGCAGAGAAATCCGCCGATGTTCGCCATGCCGTCTTTCTTGGCGGACATAGTGCAGCCGTCGCCATAGCTGAACATTTCCTGGGCAATTTGTTTCGGAGTCTTCGATTCGTAACCGCTCTCCCGCATCTTGATGAAATAGGCATTCTCGGCGAAGCGGCAGGCGTCGAAGTACAAGGGAATGCCATGGCGGCGGCAAACCTCACTCACCTGGCGCACGTTTTCCATCGAAACGGGCTGCCCGCCGCCGGAGTTATTCGTTACCGTCAGCATCACCAGCGGGACCCGTTGCCGCCCCACTCTCCCAATCAATTCGTCCAGAGCCAGCACATCCATGTTGCCTTTGAAAGGATGCACCAACCCAGGCTGCCTTCCCTCAGGAATTACCAGGTCAACCGCTTCTGCCCCTACGAACTCGACATTCGCGCGCGTGGTGTCGAAGTGGGTGTTGTTGGGGACGACATCGCCCTTCTTGCACATCACGCTGAACAGGATGCGCTCGGCGGCGCGGCCCTGGTGAGTGGGGATGACATGCCTGTAGCCGAAGATGTTCTGCACCGACTTGCGGAAACGCTCGAAGCTGACACTGCCGGCGTAGCTCTCATCGCCTTCCATCATCGCGGCCCATTGATGAGTGGACATGGCGCCGGTTCCGGAGTCGGTAAGCAGATCGATCAACACGTCGGCGGCCGGAAGCAGAAAGAGGTTGTAGTGCGCCGCGCGCAAGAGCTGCTCGCGCTCCGCTCGGGTAGTCCACCGGATCGGCTCGACACTCTTGATCCGAAACGGCTCGATGATGGTCTTGCTCATCTGTAGTTTGCGATTGGGTAATTTGTAATTTGAAAACCGGCTGAGGCCCCGCTGTCCTGGGCGACTCGCCCGAGTTAATTTTCAATTTACAGATTGCGGATTACAAATTACCTAGGGCACATTCACCGAATCGTGCTTTTCCACGGGCGCCTCGGTCACTGCCGCGGTGCGCTCCAGTTTGTCCCAGGCAAAGGCCTGGCCCTCCACGGCGTGCTTCAGCGTCTTGAACAGCACCACAGAAAACAGCTGGCGGTAGGCAAACCGCTGCAACCAAACCTGCGTCAGCAGCCAGCCTTCTTCCCGCGCCTTGGGGTGCCGCTCCAGGGCGAATGCCACGGCGGAGGCGAGAAAATCGATGATCAGGAAGGCGACGAAGAACAAAACCAGCATGTGGAAGCTGGCCGGATCAGTGGACTCCGGATGCCACCACTTCTGAACGTAGTACCAGGCCGTGCCGAACACGAACATCACGTCGATCAAAGGCGAGACCAGCGGCATCAGAATCTGAAAGATCATGATGTTGGGCAGCGCCACCCAACCCAGAACGCCTTTGCGGGCAAACACTCCCCGGTGCTTCCACACCGACTGCAGAATGCCGAAAGACCAGCGGAAGCGCTGGCGCATCAGACCATTGGCGCTCACCGGCGCCTCGGTATAAGCCAGAGCCAGATCTTCGTAAATCACGCGATAGCCGCGGCGCAGCAGGGCCATGGTGAGATCGGCGTCCTCTGCGACGGTATCGCTGTGGAAGGCGCCCGCCTCCATCACCGCCGCCACCCGCCACGCGCCGATGGCTCCCGGCACCACGCTCACGGCGCCCAGTGTGTTTAGCGCCCGTCGCTCGAAGTTCTGGCTGGTGATGTACTCCAGCGCCTGCCAGCGCGTCCAGAGATTTACCCGGTTGCCAACCTTGGCGTTGCCGGCGACCGCGCCAATTTTGGCGTCGAGGAAATGCGGCACCAGGTGCGAGATTGCGCCTTTGGCGATGACCGTATCCGCGTCAATTCCCACAAAGATTTCTTCATCATGCAGATTCTGCAAACCGAAGTTCAAGGCCTCAGCCTTGCCGGAGTTCGGCTGGGTGAGGATGAGCAGGCGCCCGGAAGATTCTTCGTCCGCAAAGGCCTCGCGCACGACTCGTAACGTAGCGTCGGTGGAACCGTCGTCGATCACGATCACACGCAGGTTACGATAGGAGGAAGCGAGAGCCGCACGAACCGTCCGCTTGATCACTTTCTCTTCGTTATACGCGGGGATCAATACCGCAACCTTCGGCCGGTACGATTCCGCCCCCGCCAGCAAGGGACGCCGCCGCAGCCGGTCATATACCGCGAGCGCTCCAACCCCCAGCAGGCGGCCCGTCATGAGCAGGTCACCAACGAGGAAAATCCACGCGATCCCCTTCAGCACCAGGTCTGACATCAGGAAGACCAGCCACGTCAAACGCGCCGACCAGCGCTGGCTGGGCGGGATCGGCGGCATCACCTCCGCGCGGGTGCGGCCCAGCAACTGATAGACGGGAACAATTTCCAAACCCTTAGCGCGAATTCCATCAATGATCATGGGAAGAGCGCGTACGGTCTGGCTGCGGTCGCCGCCACCGTCGTGCAGCAGAATAATGTTGCCGCAGAGAATGTCGTGTGGCGCGCAGGGCGGCAGGTGCGCCAGCACGGTGGAAGCAATCTGCTCGGCACTGGGACGTGGGTTATCGTGCCAGTCGCCAGGGTCGATTTTGTCGCCCACGGTGATGTATCCCATCTCCTGGGCTACTTCGAGGGGGCGCACCTCGTCTTCCGTATCGGGCTCCGCGTCGGTGGAGTAAGGCGGACGGAACAACAAAGTTCGAATTCCCAACCGGCTGGCGAACAATTCCTCGGTGAGGTTCAGTTCCACCGTCTTCATGTACGCGTGGGAGATGTTGCTGATATCGGGATGGGTGAAGGTGTGGTTCCCGATGCTATTGCCCTCGCGGTAAATGCGCTCCGCCAGGCCGGAAAACTTGTCCATCTGAATACCGATTAGGAAAAATGTTGCGGTTGCCTTCTCCCGCTGCAGGATTTTCAGGATTTTCGGGGTCCAGTCGGGGTCGGGGCCGTCATCGAATGTCAACGCAACCTGATTACGGCTCGAGCCATAGCGGCCCACGCGGTAGGGTTCAGGAAGTGAGTCAAAATTCTCGTCGGTGATCAGTCCTGAAGGCTGGTCGAGCGTAATGCTGCGCGTGCCGTCGGAGGGACGGGCCTCAATACGCAAAATCTCACCGCTGCCCTCCATGTCCACGTCCTGGCCCGGCGGCACGTCGTTCAATTTGCCGGGTGCGGCCGCATCGCCTGGTACGTCCCACACCCGCCACAGGGAGCGATCCTCGGAGCCCAATCGCCACAAGGCAAACGTGCGAATACCCAGGCCCGATGCCAGCCGCATTTCGTTCAGCGCCGTCACCGCATCCAGAAACCAGATGTCGTGCTGCAGGTTGCGCTCATCGAGGTAACGGACGTGCGGGTTCGCGCTGTCACCGTCAAAATCCACATCGGCTTCCGAATCGCGCGCCGCCAGCCACGCCTCCTGCACCGACTGGTTCCGGTCGGTAGCGCCGGGAGGGAACTTGCCATTCTTGCGTTGCACGAAGTCGTATCCGAAATTGGCGATGGCGCAGATCAGCTTGTCTTTCGGAATTACCGTCCTCGCGAACTTCAGGTTGTTGACGAACCAGTCCTGCGAGGCTACAGGCCCGGGCTCTCCCCCGGGATAGTGTTCGTCATAGTTCATCAGGATCACGCCGTCAGCGGCTGCTGCGATCCCGCGATAGTTCCACTCTTCGTTGTGCGCCATGGCTGCGACGTAGAGTTTCATTCCCTTGGCGTGCAGATCGCCGGCCAGTTCATTCAGCAGGGCCACAAAACCGGGCTGGCCTTTCCTGGGGAACGACTCGAAGTCCACCATGAGGCCGCGATATTTGTCGCTCGCCAGAAAGGCGGAAATTTCCTGCCGGAAGCGGGCGCGGGCCGCTGGGTTATTCAGGAATCCGGTGATGTCAACCCAGTCTTTGCCATCAAAGTTGTTCACCAGGGGAAAGACTTCCATCCCGGTGTTCTCGGCTTTAAGGAAGGGCATGACCTTGGAATCCACCGAGTGAACATAAGGCCCCTGGATCACGTCGAAGAATCCGCTGGTTTGCTCATCCACGGCCTGCAAGTGCCCATCCGGGGTGAGAACGTGCAGCCACTCGGGGTAAAGCAGGTCAATCTGCCGGGCGTATTCGCGCAGTGACGAATAGCTGGCGGCATCCCAGGGAACGTAGAACGCGGCGCGAATGCCTTCCTCCGCATTCAACTTCACCTGCGACGGTGCTGCCTTCGATTTACGGTGCGAGCGCCGGGCCGCCGCCAGCGCCAGGCGGCGCTCTCGCGCTCTTGCGCGTTCGTTCTCTTTCAGAGAGTGGTAGGGATGCTTCTGGAATGGCAACAACAAATCCGGCAAAGGCTCACTACGCACCGCGTTGTAAACGAAAAAACACACCAGCAGCATGAGGGCGGCGCCCAACACGTCGAAGAGACGGCGGATCCGCTTCCAGCGGGCTTGGCGGGGATCGTAGAAGACAGGGTGAGCCATGAAACCTTAACCTGTTTATCGTAAGCCGCAGGCAGGCGAGGGTCAAACGTCAAGCTGAAGGCTGCCGGACATCTTCGTGCACCTTTGTGTACCCTTGGTGTCCTTAGTGGTTGCGCTTTGTTGTTCAGAATTGCAAACGGCAAAAGGCCACCATTAAGGACACCAAGGGTGCACAAGGTATGCGAAGAATCGGCTTGCAGCGCCAGACGGAGGCCCTGTAGCCTCGTCCTCTTGTGGTTATTTCAAGTCCTGCCGAACTCCGCTGATATGATTTCTCCGTGCGCAATCTGCTGCGCCAATCTCCCCGGTTCTTTTTCCTGACCGCGCTCGCCGGCCTGGCGTTGCGCCTGCTTTTCATCTGGCGTTTTGCCGGCGTCACTACCGACTCCTTCATTTACGGCGACATCGCCAAGAACTGGCTGCAACACGGAATCTATGGCATAAGCACTCCTACGGGCGTGATGCCCACTTTCATCCGGCTGCCGGGCTATCCGGCTTTTCTCGCGGCGGTGTTTGCTGTTTTCGGTATGGAGCACTATCGCACTGTGCTGGTGCTGCAGGCATTTATGGATCTCGGCACCTGCTTCGTCACCGCCGACCTCGCCCGGCGCCTGTTCTCACCGCGCGCCGCCCGCACCGCGTTTCTGCTGACCGCGGTCTGCCCGTTTCTCGCCGATTACGCAGCCAATGCTCTCACCGAGACATTGGAGGTATTCTTCACCGTCCTGGCGCTGGATTGCGCGGTCACAGGCCTCCAGGCGGCAAACCGCTCCTTCAAGCCGTGGATCGGTTGCGGAGTGGGTTGCGCGGCGGCCATTCTACTTCGTCCTGACGGCGGGCTGCTGCTTGGCGTGATTGAAATCTATCTTGGCTTTTGGCTGCTCGCTTCATGGCTGCGGCGGTCGCGGGCCGCAGTGTCCGCGCCACGCTTGTTCTGGGCGGCCTGCGTCTTGGGAGTGCTCTCGCTGGCGCCGCTGGTTCCCTGGACGATGCGCAATCTGCACACTCTACATCGCTTCCAGCCGCTTGCCCCGCGTTACGCCAACGAAGAGAACGAATTCGTCCCTATGGGCTACAACCGCTGGGTGAAGACCTGGATCGCCGATTACGTTTCGGTGGAAGAAATCTATTGGCAGGTCCCGGAAGGCGAGATGAACCCGCAACAGCTTCCGGACCGGGCCTTCGATTCCTTGCAGCAACGCCGGCAGACTGAAGCGTTGCTGGCAGACTACAACGCAGTCCAGCACGTGACGCCGGAGCTGGACGCCAGATTCGCTGCCCTGGCCGCCGAGCGTATCCACCACGCACCGCTGCGTTACTACGTTTGGCTGCCGCTGCTGCGCATTGCCGACATGTGGCTGCGGCCACGCACCGCAACTTTGCCTTCCGACACGCGCTGGTGGGAATTCAATGACGATCCCAGGTGGTCGGCGCTTGCGGTGGCGATGGGCGTGATGAATCTCGCGTACATCGGAGTTGCTTTAATATCGCTGGGGCGCGGCCGACTTGCCTTCCCCTTCGGACTGTTGCTGCTGTTCGTGGTCTTGCGCTCCCTGTTTCTGGGCACGCTGGAGAACCCTGAGCCGCGTTACACGCTGGAGTGCTATCCGGTGGTGGTGCTGCTCGTGAGCCGCTTGCGAGTGTAGCGCCGGCGTCCAATTGCAGCGCCGCTCAACTCCGACCGTAGCGCCGGCGTCCCGCCGGCAGCTTCTCGGGAGAGACAGTGGTTCAGTGCTCTGCGATTCAGCCGGGTTCCGGCGGGAAGTGAATACGGGTTCGCGGCTTGGCATAAGGTCTCGCTCCCAAGGCTGCCGGCGGGACGCCGGCGCTACCGCTTCGCTGCGCCCAATCCTTCTGCCTTGCCCCGCTCCCTCTGGGCGTCGAGTTGCCGGCCCAACTGGTCGTAAGCATCGGCAAGGAACAGATGCGCTTCCCGCGAATTGGGTTCCACAGCGGCGGCTTTCAGCAGATTGTCCAGCGCCGCCGCTGGTTCCCCCTGCAAAGACAGAATGCGACCACGCAGCAGATTGGCGCGATAGTGATCGGGACTCAGGCTCAAAGTCGTATCCAGCTCGGTCATCGCTTCCGGCACCCGGTCGATGCGGGCATAGACTGCCGCCAGGGAAAAATGTGCATCCGCCCAACGCGGCGCGCGTGCTACCGCCGCCTCAAACTGCGGGGCTGCGCCTTTCCAGTCACCGGTTTCAAATAGCGTCAGCCCGAGTTCGTAGTGGCCCATACCGTTATCAGGCTGCAGCGCCACCGCCTTCTGCAAAGGAGCCAGCGCTTTGGCGTAGTTCTTCAGTCGCTCCTGCGCCATTCCGTATTGCATGTTGGCCACAGGCATATCGGGCTGTTCTGCCAGCGCTTTTTCCAGGAGGGGTATGGCCTGTTCGTAGCGAGCGTCTTCCACGTCGAACATGGCATCGTGCAGCAGGTTTGAGACTTCGATCCGCTTTTTCGGATCAACCCCGCTGAGCTTTTTGTCGTCACTCGATTCGGTAGCATCGGAGCCCACATAGCCTAAGGCTTGCAACTTCTTCATCTGCTCGGGATCGGGCTTGGCCAGTTCGACCATGGTCTGGCTGGTCTTCTTGCGGAATTCGTCGAGCTGAAAATTCAGGGTGTCCGCCACCGCTTTCGAAGCGGCGGCGAGGTTATGCGCGTCATTCGGATCGGCCGCCTGATTGTAGAGTTCCCGGTCCGGCGCCTGAATGTAGAGATATTTTCCGGTCCGCAGTGCGCGCAAAGCGCTCCAGCCAAAGGCGCGATGCGGATAGTCGGTTTCTGCATACTCCGGGCGGTCAACTGCAGCGGCGGCAGCCTTGCCTGAGCGGGCCGAAGGGTCCCGCCCGCCCGCCTGCGGACGCCCCAGGGGAGTGACCCCGGCAATTCCCAGCAACGACTCTCCCTGCATCTCCGCGGGAACCGCCAACCCGGCTGCATCCAGAATCGTGGGAGCCACATCCACCAGTCCCGCGCGCGTCTCAATTCTCTTCGCCGCGTGCTCCAGAGGCAGCTTGATCAGCAGCGGCACATGCAGCGTTTCATCGTAGAGAAAAACCCCGTGCGTGTTTTCGCCATGCGCGCCCAGCGATTCCCCGTGGTCCGCCATAACAGCGATCAGCGTCTCGTCCAGCAATCCGTGCTTGCGTAGCTGGTCAAACAGCTTGCCCAGGGCAGAATCGACGTAGGCGATCTCGCCGTCGTAAGGCGCTGAGGCATACTTCGCCTTAAACGGCGGCGGCGGATCGTAAGGATCATGAGCATCGTACACATGCACCCACAGGAAAAACGGCCCGTTTTCCAGATGGCTGAGCCAGCCCAGCGCATGATCCACTACCACACCGGCCCGGCGCTCGACTGACTGATAGCGGTCGGCGCCATGGCGCCGCAGATGGAAGTTGGCGTCGTACACATCAAAGCCGCGATCGAAGCCGGGAGCGGTTCCGTCCAGAGGATCAAGGATCAGCGATCCCACAAACGCCCCGGTGTGATAGCCCTGGTGATGCAGGATGTCCGGCAGGTAGGGAAGCCGCGGCGACAAAGGGACGCCGAAATCGTTGACGTGATTGAACTGCGGATAAGTCCCCGTAAGGATCGTCGTATGCGAAGCCGTAGTCAACGGCACGTGAGAGTATGCCCGCGTGAAAATCAGACCGTCGCGGGCCAGGGCATCAAGATTCGGCGTAAGCCCGCGGGTAGAGCCGAGAAATCCCATGCGGTCAGCGCGGGTGGTATCCAGCGTGATGAGAATGATGTTGGGCTTGGGCGCGGGCGCCGCGGTCGCACTAATGGCGCAAAGCAGCAACCACAGACCCAGGAAACCACAGCGCCATACCGCCATAGAAAGGAAAAGGGGAGTCTACCACACCCGCATCGCGGCTCAGAGGGCTGGGATGCCATCGAAACTCTTCGACGGGGTCGTTCGGTGCATGAACTGTTGGTAACGTCCGTGCGTGGCTGTCGATTTACTTCGTGCGTGGCCGCAGGTTATGCTTCAGGAATGAAGCAGGAACAACGACACCCTTACAGCCGCAACGCAATCGCCAGCGCCTCCGAACTAGGCGGCCTTCTATATCTATTTGTGCTGGATCGCCTGGTTTGGGTCCAGTGGGATGCAAATGTGCGTGCCCGCCTGTCAGACCTCTACGAACGCTATCCGGAGGCAACCGACTTTTCTTTCACCCCGTGCTCGCATGCGGATGGCGAACCACAAGCCCAGACCCTGCAGAGGGCCTACCAGCTTTCCGACCGGCGAGCGCCGAACGAGTCGCTCCGTCTAACCGCCGCCGCCGGCCGCTGAAGCTCGCTCCGTCAGAATTTGAACTTCAGGGTGAAGTTCATATTCCTGGGCCCGCCCTGCGCAATGACCGGGTTTCCGGCAGCCACGTCCGGCGTCTCCGTCAGGCTGCCGAAATCAGGGCTGGTTCCTGTGTTGTTGATCGAGTAGATCGAGAAATTCGCGCGGTTGAGGACGTTGTACACCTCCCAGCGCAGTTCGAAGCTCAACTTCTCGTTGATCTGAGTGCTTTTGATCAACGACATATCCCACTGGCTGAGCCCTGGCCCGATCAGCATATTGCGGCGTGAGTCACCCACAGTTCCATCGGCAGGAATGCTGAAGTTCCCAGTGACATAATGATCCGGATCACGAGTGTTATAAACGATGGGGCCGCCGTCGAAGTCGTCGCGGATGGCGGTTCCCGTCAGACCTTGCCCGGAGGGATCGCTGCCGCCGTTCTTGAAGACACTAAAGGGCCGCCCGCTGATGGCGGTGAAGATGGTGCTGAGTCCCCATCCGTTGCCCATCCGTCTGCCCAGGCCGCGAATGGCCGGCAGTTCATACACTCCGCCGATATTGAAATTCAGCCTTACGTCGTGGTCGCAAAGGCTGCGATTGTCGGCATAATCGGGCGTAGCCAGCGCCGTGCTCCCGATGGGGTTGTCATTATTGATCTGTGGATAGTCGCCTTGCCCGCCGCGGTTCACCGAGTTCAAATCGAAGCACTTGCTCCAGGTGAAGTTGTACTGCGTGTCCAAACCGTGCCAGGCGCGTTGATTGTAGGAAACCTGCAGGCTGTCATATTGTGACGTGCCTTGATTGGTGGCCTGAATCAGGTGGCGGATCAGGGGTGAGCCGCTCGCCGTGTCCACGAAAACGGATGACAGCGGCCGGTAGGGATCGCAGTCCGAGTCCGAGGTACAGGCGTCCCCCAGATCCGGTTGAATCCCGATCGGAGACGCGTTCAGATCGGAGTAAATCACAAGATCGCGGCCGCGCTCCCCCGAATAAGTCAGGGTCAGAACGTTATTGCGGAAAAGTTCGTTCTGCAGACTGACGTTGAAGTTGTGGTACCGCGGGGTCTTGAAATTATTGTTCACTGTAAAGGCGTTGTAGGGAGGCGTGCCGGTCGGGTCGGCGCCGTACAAGGGCCCATTAGTTGCGCTGTCGAAACATATGTAGTCGCCGCTTTTGGCCACCGGATCGTAGCACGTGGCCGAGGGGTCGGTGGGAAGCACGCTGTCGTCGGATGAATTCGACACATTGAAGAAACCCAGGTTTGCCTGCGTGAACACTCCCGTCCGGGCGCGGGCAAACGAATAGGGCGAAGCGAACGCACCGAAGTTGGGCACGTCAAAGGTGAGCGAGTATCCTCCGCGCAGCGCCATCCGGCCGTTGCCTAGAACGTCCCAGGCGAAGCCCAGGTGCGGCGCGAAATCGTGGTAATCCACGTTATGAATGCCGTCGATATCCTGGCCCACCTTCAAGAAGCCCTTGGTGGGATCAAAAATGGCTTCATTGTTGTTCTTGTCACGCATGGTGCCATTGATCTCGTAGCGCAGTCCATAACTCAGCGTGAACCGGGGTTTGATTTTCCAGTCGTCCTGGAGGTAGAAGCCGATCGAATTCTGCGTGATGTAGCGATGGGTGTCGCCGAAGCTGCGATCCGCTACATCTGCCTTGCCCAACAAAAGCTCCTCGACGTCGGAAGCCACATTCGGCGTGGGAGAAGGATCGTTGGGTACCGTTGGCCCATAACCCGCGTAGTAGGTGAAATAGCCTTCCGTAAGCCCGCTGCGCGCTTCGTTGCGGGTGCTGTTGGTATAAGCGCGCTGGAAGTTGCCGCCGAACTTGATGGTGTGGTTGCCCTTCACCCAGGAAAAGTGTTCGGACCAATCCCAGGTAGCGTCGGGACGGGTAATCAATGGATATCCCTGCACGCCGCCGATGTAGCCGCCGTACCCCAGGTGGTACAGGTAAACGTAGGGCACGCCGAAATCGGCGGGGCTCAGTGGGCCGGTATCGATGCCCAGGCTCTTGGGGTCGATCTTGTTGTTGACACCGATGAGTTGCGAGAAGCGGGTGTAGCCGAGGCGGCTTTCCAGGATCTTGGTGGCCCCAATGTTCCAGGTCCAGCTCACGCCGGCCATCTGGGCTCGCGATGGAGCATACGAATTGAACATGTCCGGCGGGTTCCCGGTACTGGGTGGCAGGCCGGCGAACGGCGGTCCGCTTTGCAGGCTGTCGCCAAAAATGTAGCGAACCGCCAAAGAATTGTTGGAGTTGATTTTGTAGTCGAACTTCACGCCGAATTCGTTATTGCTGGCAGTGCTGGGGGTGTGCTGGGTCAAAATTCCGGTGGGTGAGGTC
>DATJXG010000195.1:0-21939 GCA_035500455.1 Terriglobales bacterium
TTGATGGGGCGCGTCATCAATTCGACAAAAAGCTCCCGAAAACGGGCTTTATCGATTCCTTTCAGCAATTGAACCCGGCCCGCCTTGATAGACGGATTGTTCTGGCCGGCAAGTTCCGTGCCTTTGCCGACGTCCTTCCAATTGCCATCCCAAAACGAGGTGTCGCCGTAGTGCCCGTCGTTGTGGGTCACAATGTCGATGAACATTTCATCGAAGCCGGCAAAAATCGAAGGATCAATGACGTGAGCGGCCATCATTTCATCCGGCATGCGGAATGACTTCCTGCGGGGATTGGCGCGCTGTGGTTTCTGCTCGTAGTCACGAAACAGATCCGCGATCGGCGAGTGGGCATGGTCCACGATGTAATCCACCTTGCCGTCATCCTGCATGTGAACTTCTTCGGCAAGGTCCGCAGTAACCAGGGTCAGTTTCGGCCAGCCTGCGCGAAAGCCGATTTTGGCGGCTTCGGCGTCGAAATACACATTCACCGAACTGGTGGAGTGATGCATGCTTCCGCCCATGAAAATCACTTCCCTGGTGATAGGCACGATGTCCGGCGCGAGCATGGCGGCGAGCGCCAGGTTAGTCATGGGGCCACCGCAATAGACGGTCACCTCGTTGGGATGGGCGCGAATCGTTCGGACGATGAAGTCGGCGGCCGGCTCCGGCTGGGCCTTGATCTGCGCAAAGCGGCTGTAGGGAGGAGGCAGCGGCGTTAGTTCGTCGCGGCTTCCGCCGTCCCTGGCAAAGCAGCCGAGATATCCTTCGTTTCCGAGGGTCCTCGAGCCGAACATCTGGTAGCGCATTTGCGCCTCGGCCTTGGTGTTGAGCAAGGGTTCCTCAGCACCCATGTACACCGGCACTTCCGGACGCCCCATGAGTTCCAGCAGACGCAACGCATAGGCAGTTTCCTGTTTGGCCCACATGTCGCAAGTCACGGTGCAAATGCCAAGCAGGTCGATATTGTCGGCCTGCAGGAGCATCAATGTGGCGACCGTGTCGGTGGAAAGCGGGCCGCGGTGATCCTGATCATAGATGACTTTCTTCTTGCCGCCTGAAGAAGGGAGAGCTTTCCTAACTGGTGCAACCATGGCGCTGTGGGCGAGCAGATAGGATGGGGTTTGCATTCTGTTCTTCTCTTTTCTGTTAACCGCCTGACAGAGAAAAAGAGTTACTATGCCGAGGCGAGCCTTGAGGGCGGATTCGTCGAACCGGTCAGCTGAATTCGCCGGAATCGCTGTACGTCGCCCGCCACGGAGCCAGCACAGATGAATGAGTTTGAGAATAAAGTCGCCATTGTAACTGGTACGACGGGAATCGGGCGGGCGATTGCGAAGCGCCTTGCGGCGGGTGGATGTACCGTGGTCGCATGCGGTGTTGAATCAGCGGCAAACAGAGAGCTGCAACAAGAAGCGGAGGCCAGCGGACTGCCGGTGCGCGTGGAACAGTGTGACGTGAGTCAGCCGGAACCGGTGCAGGCGGTCGTTGCCAAAACCGTGGCGACGTATGGAGGGCTCGACATTGTGATCAATGCGGCAGCCATTCATCCCTTCGGCACGGTCGTTGAGACCGACCCGGATACATGGAATCGCTGCATGATGGTAAATGTCGGTTGCATTTTTCTGTTGGCACATTTCGGAATTCCGGAGATGAAGAAACGGGGAGGAGGATGCATCGTCAACCTTTCGTCGGTGCAGGGCTACGCATGCCAGCGAGGGGTTGCAGCCTATGCCACGTCTAAGGGAGCGGTTCATAGTCTGACTCGGGCGCTGGCGCTCGATCATGCCGCGGATCACATTCGCGTCAATTCCATCAGCCCGGGCTCCATTCGCACGCCCATGCTGGAACGCTCAGCCGCACATTTTGGTCCGGACCTGCCGATGGAAAATGTATTGGAACGCTTTGGCGCGGCGCACCCGCTGGGACGCATCGGCACACCCGAGGAGGTAGCGGAGTTGGCCGCATTTTTGGTGTCTGACAAGGCGGCCTTCTGCACCGGCGGCGATTATCTTGTCGATGGCGGATTGCTCGCCGGAATCGGAGTGCAATGACAATGACAGTGACCGCGCCTGCCATCTGCGTAGCCCCAACCGGCGATACATGCGGAGAGGGCGCAGTCTGGCATGCAGCGCACGAAGCGGTGTACTGGACCGATATCAACCGCTTTCTGGTGCATCGCTTCACCCCCGCGGATCAGTGCGTGCGCACCTGGTTGTTTGATGAGCCGGTTACAGCGATCATACTGACCGGCCAGCAGGAAATTCTTGCGGTTGTTCTCGGCTCTGGCGTAATCCTCTGGGAGCCCGCAACCGATTCACGGCATGATCCCATCTTTCAACTCAAGGGGTGGCCCAAGGTTCGGCTGAATGACGCGCGAGCGGATCCGCGTGGCGTGCTGTGGATGGGCTCGATGCGCAACAATGTAAATTCCGACGGGTCGGAGGGCATAGCCGGAGGACAGGACGGCGAACTTCTCAGCCTCGCTCCCGATGGCGCGGTGAAAGTGTGGCGGCGCAACATTGGCATCTCCAACACGGTTGCCTGGAGCCCCGACCGACGGCATTTTTATTCCGGGGACACGCTTGCCAACGTCATCTGGGCTTACGACTACGACGCGGCGACGGGCGCAATCTCGAACGAACAGCCCTTTCTTCAGGGATTCGAGCGCGGCGTGCCGGATGGTTCAACTGTTGACTCCGAAGGCTTCCTTTGGAATTGCAGGTTCTTTGGCGGGTGCATCGTCCGGGTTGCCCCAGGCGGTACGATCGATCAGGTGGTAGAAATGCCGGTGAAAAATATCACGACCTGTACGTTCGGCGGACCGGATCTGAAAACTCTCTACGTCACGACGGCGAAGATCGAGGCGCCCCCCGCAGACCGCCTCGCGGGCAGCTTATATGCCATTCAAACTGAGGTTGCCGGTCAGCCGGAAAATCAGTTCCGGGCGGGGGAGCCTGATTAGCCTTCGCATCCTTCATAAGCGGTATCGGCCTCAAATTTCTAATCTCCGATGTACGGCTACGCTACGGGGCCGGCACCTATGCCGGCGCATTGCGCTGCGACGTCCAGAACTTTGTGATCTCTTCCAGCGAACGTCCCTTGGTTTCCGGAACGAGCAGGCCTACTAGAATGATGGTCAACAACGCACCCGCACTGAAGCACCAGAAGGTGCCTGCCGACCCCAGGCTTTTTTGCATGATTGGGAACAACTGATTGCCCATGTAGCCGACCAGCCAGAGCGCGGTGGTGGCGATCGACATGCCGCGGCCGCGAACCTTTGTAGGATAAATCTCCGAGATGATCACCCAGCACGCTACACCATTGCCAAAGGCATGCCCGGCGACGAAACTCATTACGAAAACGAGAATCGCCAGCCCGCTGCCGTGGACATGATAGAACCAGCCAACCATGGCGAAGGAGACAAACTGCAAAGCAGTTCCCGCGAGGATGAGCGTCTTGCGTCCCGCGCGGTCCACCAGCCACAGGGCAAAAAGCGTGAACACGAGATTGACCAGGCTGACCAGAACCGACTGGAAGAACGCATCGCCGGTGGCGGTTCCGGCAGAGCGGAAGATTTCCGGAAGAAACGAAAAAAGCGGGGTGATTCCACTGATTTGCTGCAATCCCGCCAGCATGATACCCAGGAGCAAGGGCCGGCGAAACGTCGTGAACAGCTCTGAGATGTGGCCCTCTTCGATCGCCAGCGAATTCTGAATTTCGGCGGCCTCGCGTTCCGCAATCTCAGGACCGTTGATCCGCGCAAGGACGCTTACGGCCTGATCGCGGCGCCCCACCTTCATTAGCCAGCGCGGGCTTTCGACAGCGGGCAGGATCATGATGCCGAACAGAAGCGCGGGCGCGATGCCGGCAAAAAACATCCATCGCCAGCCCGATGACACGTTCCAGGCCTCATCGCCCATACGCTGAATCAGCATGTTGGCGAAAACCGCGGCTAGAATTCCCATCACGATGCCCAACTGGTAAAGGGTCACGCAGCGGCCGCGGACCCGCGTGGGGGCAATCTCGGCGATGTAGTTGGGCGATATCACCGAAGCCGCGCCAATGCCCAGGCCCCCAATCAATCGCCATACGACGAACTGATGAAGATTCGCGGCAAAGAGCATGCCGGCGGAAGAGAGAGTGAAGCAGAGAGCGCAGAGCGCGAGAGCTTTCTTTTTGCCGAGATAGTCCGCAACCGTTCCCGCCGCAGCGCACCCAACGATACAGCCGATCAGGGCACAGCCGGCAGCCCACCCAATGCCGGCCGGGTCGAGTTGAAACCGTTGGCTGAGGTAGCCGATGGCGCCGCTGATGACGATATTGTCGTAGCCGAACAACAGTCCGCCCAAAGTGGAGACGCTGGCGGCGATGATCAGGGGACCGCGGAAACGCGATTGGGCTGGGAAAGATGTCAGGTTATCGGCCTCGCCGCCCGGTCGCTACCGGCGCCACGCCAACGCAGTTTGAGGACTCCAGCATGGCCTTAACCGCCAGCATAAAACCCAGGGTATGAGCCATTCCGGCATGCCAGGGTGCAGCACAGGACATTTGCGGAGTGTGGTCAGGGATGATGACGCCGTCGAAGCGGTTGCGTTTGAGAATGGACAGAATTCTGAGTATGTCCACCGCGCCCTCATCGATGAAAGTTTCCCGGTAGTGCGGCACCTTGCCGGTTACATTCCGCAGATGAAGATAAGCGATCTTTCCTTGCCGGCTGTAGCGGTCCACAGCCTCGTATACATCTCCTTCCGTCATTTCGGCGATCGTGCCGACGCATAGTTCGAGGGCGTTGGAGTGGCTCGGCGTCAGGTCGAGCAGGCGCTGATACATATGCGGCTGGAAAACAAGACGAGGCTGCCCTCGCATAGTGGGCATGGGAGGATCGTCGGGATGCGCCGCCAACCGGACTCCCGACTGCTCCGCCACCGGAACTACGTCCTCGAGAAAGCGCTGCAAACGGCGCCAGAGTTCTTCGTGGGAGATAGCGGGCAATGCCCCGGCGGGAGCGTGAGCGTCGTAGGTCATGTTCCACACCATGCCGTTCGGCACCGGCTGGGCGTCGGCGGGGCCATCCATTCCCACGGTCAGGGCTCCGCCGCGCCCGGAGGGCGTCATCACGCGGCCACACACGCCCGCCAGACTGAAGTTGTATCCCAGGACCGGGATGCCGGCCTCGCCCATGCGGCGAACTATCGTCTTCACGTGCTCGATCTGTTGGGGCCGCTGCGGGCCATCCAGAAGAACGTCATGCCAGTGAGCGGGATCGAGGTTCTCGATGGCCGCGAGCACCAGGCCGGCCGCTTCGATTTCGCGGCGCACCGTTGTGAGTTCCTTTACCGTCCAGAGTTTCTCCGGATCGCCGGCCCGTCCCCAGGGCTCATACTTGGCGCCGGTCGGCTGATTGTGGCGAGGATTCGTCGTGCCCTGGTTGAAGTAGTCCACCAGGTGGATCACGACGTGAGTACACCCCGCCTGCTTCGCGAAGTCGTAATACTCGCGGGACAACATGTGCCGATATAGACCGAGTCCAACTTTCACAGCCGGTTTCCGATTCCCGACCCGTAGTCGGCACTTAAGATTTGACCGCTGATTTCCGAGGCCAAGGGCGAACATAAAAACACGAAAGCATCCGCAATCGACTCCGGGCTGTTGCGCTTTCCCAGGGAAACGCGGAGAACAAACTCGCGGTAGGCCGGATCTTCTTCGAAAACCTTGAGCGAACTTCCAGCCGCGACATTTCCCGGCGAAATCACATTCACGCGGATGCCCGACGACGCATACTCCAGCGCCATGCAGCGGGCAAAGTTCTCCAGTGCAGCTTTGGCGGAGGCATAAGCAGGAATCTGGGTGTGGGGCACACGCGCTACATAAGAAGAGGTGAAGATGATGTGGCCGGGAATATTGCGCCGCGTCCACTGCGCGAAAGCCGCCCGCGCCAGGACAGTCTGCGCGGAAAAGTTGAAACGGAAGATGCGCTCGAAATCCTGCTCGGAAGTGGTGGCGAAGGGATGAAGACCGCAGCCCCCGGCGTGTCCCAGCACCGTATCCATCTGCGGGAAGCGTTCGGACGTTTGGTCGACTACTCGGGTCAGAATCTTAGAATCGGTAATATCAACGGAGTGGTAAAGATAGCTCGCATCGGGAATCTGCCACTGCTTCAGCAGTTGCCGCGCCTCTTCTTCGGGTTTGAGATCGAGCAGGACCAGCATCGCTCCGGCAGCAGTCAACTTCTTCACCATGTGCTCGGCGATGGCGCCCATCGCGCCCGTAATCAGAATTACCTTGCCGGAAAGATCAATCTTGATCATTCGTTCCGTCCCCGCACGCCCGCTGCTGCTACATGATTCCGTGCTTCTCGAATGCAGCCACTGCACTGCTGCCATCTTCCAGCGCCTTCTTCACCAGCTTTTCCCCTCGGGCTTTCTCCAGCGCCTTGGCGAATACTTCGGTGGCGGCTTCTGCCGGGACCACGCACACTCCGTCAATGTCTCCGAAAAGGAAATCGCCCGGGCGAACATGAGCCGACCCGATCTCGACCGCAATCCGAAAGTCCACTACCTTGTAACGGGGCGCGGAGTCCTGTCCATAGGAACCCCAGCTGAATGCCGGAAAATTCAGATTCAATACCGCCCTGGTATCGCGTAAATATCCATTCAACACCGCCCCGGCCGCACCCAGTTTGCGCGCGCGCACGCTCATCAGTTCGCCCCAGAGCGCGTTGCGCGGAGATGAGCCGGTATTCACGTAAACCTCATTGGCCTTCAGGTCGTCCAGCGCCTCCAGCATCAAACCGAACGGCTTCTCCATCAGCTTGTTGTTTGTGCCTTTGACTTTCTCTTCGAAGACATCGACCGACAGCACCGGCATGGCGCGGCCGATCAAGACCATGTCGGGCTGCAAAGGGCGAATCTGCGGCGGCAGGAACTGGCGCTGGAGCCCCAGTTTGTCCATCACATCCCCGACGACGCAGGTGAACAACTCCCGCCGGATAGTGGTGAAAAGTTCCTCGTCCGTGGCCCATGGTTCCATAGGTTTTTCACAGCCTGTCGCCTGCGTATTCTACAAGACCTGGCACACAGCCTTGCCAGCGCCGCTTGTCGCATTCACTCAAACCATGTTTTGCACCTACGATTCCTGCGACAAAGTCGTGCTGGAGAATCGGCGCCTACTGGTGGTCCTGCAAGATAGCCACGTCGCCTTTGGCGAAGGAGCGGGTCATCGCCAGGTGCTTGCCGTCGGGCGACCAAGCGAAAGCAATGATCCTCTGGGCGGTGCTTCTAAATAAGTGAAAATCGGTCAGCCGGCTGGGCGGGCCGCCGGCGATGGGTTGCAGCCAGATATTCCGCACGCCGTGCTCATGCTTGAGGTACCCGATGGCTTTCCCTTCCGAAGTCAGCGCGAGGTGCTCCGGGTCGTTGGCCACCGGAATGCGTTTGGTGATTTGCCCTCCGTCGAGCGGCAAAAAGGCAAATTGGATGTTGCCGGCACTTGCTTCAGTGGCCGCACTGCCAATATCCACCAGTAGTTCCTTGCCATCGGCCGTGATGTCGAACTGGTTGTCAGGTTGTACGTCTCCGCTGACAAGGACCTCCGGTTGGCCACCCGAAAGTGCGAGCTTGCGGATGCTGTGGTCGTCAAAGGTGTAGTACGCCAGCAACTTTCCGTCCGGCGTGCAACGCATATATTGGTCATTCTTGCCGAAGGTGAGCTGTCGCGGTGTGCCCCCCGGCAGCTCCAGGGCGAAGATGTGGGACTCTTCCCGGCTCGACTGCCGCACGCCAGTGAACACGATCGAGTGCGGCCCGCAGGCCTGGGGGTCGTAAGCCAGTAAATCGCTGTCTGAAAACAGTGTCGCTTTTTCGCCTGACTTCAGTGAAAAAGATTTGAGCGTGTATGCGTTGTCGGCATAGATGATTTGATCGTCGCTGACCCAGTCGAGCCACTCCGCGCCACCCAGAGAAACCGGCTGGGAGGCATCGCTGATCTGCCCGGCTGGGAAGATATCGAGAGCGTTCTCCACCGGAAGCAATACCGTGCCGATCTTCTTTCCGTCCGCTGAGATGCTGATTCCGGAGTAAGTATTCAGGTCGTTGGTGATGCGGCGGAATTCTCCCGCCGGGTAGGACACATAGCCGATCTGGCGCCGGCCCGAACCTTTGTTGCGGCAGAGCACGATCAGGCCTCGCCCGTCGGGCATCCACAGGAGCAGCGTCGGCTCCAGGGCCGGCTCCGGGAGCCGGGCGAAATGCGTTGTCTTTGCGCTGGCAGGATCGAATGTCGCAATTTCGAAAAGGCCTCCCGGAAGCTCCTCGATCGCGGCGATCCGTTTGCCGTCGGCAGACCAGGCCGGGTTGGAGTACACCGGCCCCTTTCCGGAATAAATGGCCTTCTCATCGGAGCCATCCAGGTTGGCAGTGATGAGCGCCTGGTCGTTCTCGGCGCGCCGGTTGCGAATGAATACAAACCTGCCTGCGCTCGCCGTGAATGCCGGCGGCGAGTCAATGGAGTGCACGACTCGCGTGGGTTGGCCGCCAAGCACCGGCACTCGATCGAGGTCGAAGGTTCCATCCAACAGATCGATCCGGTAGTAGACGTAATTCCCGTCCGCGGAGAACGTCACCTCTTTAAATATTGCATCGCCGGCCGGAACGATCTGAGTATCACTTTTGGTCGGCAGGTGGCTCATCCACAGGCTGTCGCGGCCTTGCGAGTCCCGGCGCAGCGTCGCCATATAATTTCCGTCCGGGGATAGCGCCGCTGACCAGTAATCGCCGCTCGCGGTTACGCTGGCGATGGTCATGCTCTGGAATGGAACCGGGGCAGAACGCTGCATCCATGAGTAAACTCCCCACAGCGTTGCCGCCAGAATCGCCAGCACGCCCAAACTGGCGAGCATCCACCCCGTCGAGCGACTGCTCCCAGCTGCCACACTCTCCGGCCCCGGAACACTTCCGCCGCTCTTGCGCCCGGTAGATATTTCCGCAGTCGGCACACCATCTGCAAGCGCCGGAACAGACGACTGCTGAGCCGACGGCGTTTCTCTTTCTCCTGGCGTGCCCACCAGCTTGAAACGCTCGGAGTCGGTATCGCGCTTGAGCCGCTTCAGGTCGGCACCCAACTCCGAGGCATGCTGATAACGCAGGCTGGGATCTTTCTCCAGGCACTTGGCAACGAACCGCTGCAAGTCCTCGGGAAGGCTCGGGTTCCAGTGCTGGATGGGGAGCGGAGTGCGGTTCAGGATCGCATCGAACGTCGTCGCGGTGGTCTTGCCTTGAAAGGGCAATCGGCTGGTTGCCATCTGATAAAGCACGCTGCCGAAGGAGAACAGGTCAGACCGGGTGTCGAGTTCCTCACCGCGCGCCTGTTCCGGAGACATGAAAGCGACCGTCCCCAGGGCCATCCCCGGGCTGGTCAGGGGCGAGGGCAGAAGGACGGTACGATCGTCCAAGGTGGTAGGCGCCGCGTTCTGCACCGGATCCATAATTTTCGCCAAGCCGAAATCCAGCACTTTGAGCTGCCCGCGCTGGGTGATGAAAATATTGGGCGGCTTCAAGTCGCGGTGCACTACTCCCTTCGCGTGTGCCGCGTCCAGCGCTTCCGCGATCTGGATGGACCAATCCAGCAGTTTGTCGATGGGCGCAGGTTTCCCCATCAGAGCTTCATCGAGGGTCTTACCCTCCAGCAGCTCCATCGCCGTGAACCAGCGTCCATCTTCCTCAGCGATCTCGTAAACCGTGCAGATATTCGGGTGGTTCAACGCCGAGGCGGCCCGCGCTTCGCGTTGGAACCGGGTCAGGGAATCGGGCTTGTGCGCGAGTTCGTCAGGCAGGAACTTCAGAGCGGCCCGCCGCCCCAACAGAATGTCTTCCGCTTCGTAGACCACTCCCATTCCGCCACGGCCTAACTCATGCAGCACGCGGTAGTGGGAGACAGTGCGGCCAATCACAGCGGGGTCCTCGTCATCGGAAGAGATGGAAGCCAGCGATCAGTATATGCAAACACTCGCGGACGCGCCCTCGCGCGTTGCTCGTGTTCTGAAGCAGCCAATTCCCGTTGGGCCTCAGAAATCGAACGTCAGGCCGGCCGTGGGTGTAATGGGAATGCCGCCCACGGTTATGAGCCGCAGTTGTTGCGTCGCCGGGTCTGTGGTGAACCCCTCGAGACGCAGGTTGTCGTGGTTGGTGGCGTTGAGCAGTTCGCCGTAGAGGCCCAGCTTCCATCTCCTGAATGTCCACGACTTGTCGGCGCGCAGGTCGAGGCGTTCGTACGGACCGATGCGCAGCAGCGGCGTTATTGAGGCCGGGAATCCCGACCCATAGAGCGCTTTCACGCTGCAGCGTATTGAAGGCGTGACCCGGTAACTGGCGAAAAGATTCACCGTGTGGCGCTGGTCCTGCAAGGTGGGCAAGTACGGGGTGTCCAATCCAAGAAACAAGTCCGGCGGAGGCAGGGTCACCTGGTAGGAATTGGACCGCGCGTAGGCGAGAGTGTACCCGATCCATCCCGAAAGCCGGTTTTCGCTGCGGCGCTGCAGCACAAACTGTAAGCCTCGGGAATAGTCCCGGCCAAACAGTCCGGAGCGGAGCAGTGGAATCTCAGCGGGGAAACTAAAGAAATCGGCGCGCGTCTCATTCTGCCGGTCGAACGCTTCCACCCGAAAGCGGGAACGTTCGCCGATCCTTTGATCGACGGCGACGAGATACTGCTCGGATTGCAGCGGGAGGGGAGAAAACGCGACCAGTCCGCCGGTAGAAATCGTCAGGCCGACAATGCCGCCTCGAGCCGGCAGTTGGGAATAGCGTCCCCAGCCGGCTTCGAGCTGAGTATCGCGGGCAACTTTCAGGGCAGCCGACACCTGGCCCGTAACGGGCTGTTGCCGTTCCGTGCTCAGCCGGTCCCAGCGCACGCCGCCGTTGAGCCGCACGCGATCTCGCCACAGTTGAATTGACTGCTGCACGTACACGTCCTGCCGAACGTCGGACACAACGAAGGAAAACAGAGCCGGAGGCTGCCCGGTGAGGAACTCCTGGCTGGCGCCGTTCTGGTGGGGCCGGCGCAAGGTGTATCCCGCCTGAAGGATAGCGCCGTGCCGCCAGCTCCAGGAAACATTGCCGCCGCCGGAAAGCTCGCGATCCAGAGAACTCTGTATCAACTGGCTGAAGGGATTGTCCTCCTCGTAGCCGGAGCGCACGAAGGCGGCGTGCGCATCGACCAGGAGGTTTGGATTCAATGTCCAACTCCACCCCAATCGCGCCAGCGCCAGGTTGTTGCTTCCACTTTTCAATTCAGTGGGATCGACCGGCGGGGCCGTAGGGTCGTTGATGCTGGTCTGGCCTCCGACTGCATAGAGGCTCAGGCGCTGTCCGGGCGTCACGTCATACGTGAGCTTGAGGTTTGCGTCGTAAAAACCGTCGTCGGAAAAGGGGGTGCTGGCAAGCGTGCGCGCGAGGTAGCCGATATAACTCTTGCGAGCGCCCAGCAGCCAGGTGCCTTTGCGCCCCAGGCCTCCATCCACCATGACCTCACTGGAGGCCATCCCAATCGAGCCATGCAGCAGGGGTGGCGCGGCATCGCCATCGCGGGAACGAATGACGAGCGCCGCGCCGATGGCATCTGCGTAACGGGCCGGATAAGCAACCGGCATAAGATGCAGGTCGGCAATATCGCTGCCGGTGAGCAGGCTGAGGGTGGGAGCATCAGGATAGCTGGGCACGGTGTGCAGCAAGCCCGGAACCAGGACGTCGTCCACGTAGATGGCAACCTGTTCGTAGGGCGCTCCCATCACGGAGAACTGCGCGAAAAAGTCATTGTTGGCCGAGGCGGAAACTCCCGGCAAGGCTTGCACGGCACGAAGCGGATCGTCGGCAAGCACAGTAGAAGTCTGTTGCAATTCGCTGCTGGTGAGCGTCATGTCACCGACCGCCGGCCAGTCGGGTGCCTGAAAGATGTCTCCGTGCACTTCCACAGCTTCTGTGGGATGGAAATCAGGCGCCAGGGTGATGGTGAATTCTTTGCTTTCGTCCGCGGTTGCGAACTCGAATGGCACAGAAATGGTGCGGTAGCCCACGGCGCTGACTTGCAGCACATACTTCCCCACCGGCAACCCGGCGATGCGGAAGGCTCCGTTCGCTTTGGTGGCGCCCGCGAAGGACGTGCCAACCACGCTGACCTGCACTTTGCTGAGAGGCTCGCCATCCTGGGCGTTGTTCACGGTCCCCGTAAGCTCGGAGGCCCGGGCCACGGGCAACAGGGCAAGCAGCATCGGCAGAAGGCGTAGGGTTCGCCAGACTGAGGCGGCGCTGGGCAACAGGTTGGACTCCGAACGCGACGACGGTTCGGTGAGTTTACATCAGGACAAACTTTTTGTTGTCGGCGGCCTGGCGCTCGGGGTTCAGTACATTTCCATCGAGCCAAGCAGACGTTCGCCCTCGGCGGCAGGAACGCCGCGCTGGTGTACACTACCGCAACCCCAAGCCAGTTGCCCGGCAGAGAGGACCCAGGTTTCGATGGTGGAGATGGCGCCGGAGTATCCCGAAAAGTCAGCCTACGGTTTGCGGCGGGAGGTGCTCTCGCCTATGGAGACGCTGGCGCAGTCGGTCTCCACCATGGCTCCAACCACGACGCCGGCCGCAACTATTCCGCTGGTGTGCGCGCTGGCAGGGAACGGCACCTGGCTGGCTTATGTACTGGCGACTTCGGCCATTTTGCTGGTGGCCTTGTGCATCGGACGCTTCGCGCGCTATTCGGCCTCGCCGGGTTCGCTGTACACGTACACTGCCATGATCCTGCCTCCCTGGCTTGCGGCGACCGTCGCGTGGAGCCTGCTGCTGGCCTACATCGCCACCGGCGCCAGCGTCATCGGCGGCTTCTACCACTGGGCTAATTTGCTGCTACGCGACGCCACCGGCCATGTTTACTCCACAGTGCTTCTGGCGGTGCTGGTAACCGTCGCTTCCATGTGGATCGCATACCGCGATATAAAAATCTCGGCGCGCCTCATGTTGTGGATCGAAGCTGTATCGGTGTCGGTGATCGTGGCGGTGGTGGTCCTGATTCTGGTCCGCGGCGGCGGGCACTGGGATTGGGCCCAACTGCACCTTCGCGGCGTGAGCGGCAGCGGCCTGCGCCTGGGGCTGGTTCTCGCACTGTTCAGCTTCGTCGGCTTCGAAAGCGCCACTACCCTGGGATCGGAGGCTCGCAATCCGCTGAAAACAATTCCGCGAGCAGTGATCCAAAGCGCGCTTCTGGCCGGAGTCTTCTTCACTGTGTGCGCCTACGCTGAAGTGCTGGGATTCCACATCGCCGGCCAGAACCTGGGAACCAGCCCGGCCCCCATGCGGTTGCTGGCGTCGGTGGGAGGCATGCC
The DNA here is from genome assembly GCA_035500455.1 of Terriglobales bacterium. Taxonomy (GTDB): domain Bacteria; phylum Acidobacteriota; class Terriglobia; order Terriglobales; family Acidobacteriaceae; genus DATJXG01. The sequence goes on from DATJXG010000195.1 coordinate 13,367, forward strand.
GGTACTGGGCGTGCTTATCGACATTGGCGCGCTGGTGAGCCTTTTCGCCGGCACGCTGGCCTGCATCACCGCGGCGGCGCGCGTGTTGCTTCTAATGGCGCATCACGGACTGGCCCACGGATCGCTGCGCAGCGCCCATGCGCGCAATCAGACCCCCAGCCGCGCGGTGATTGTGACCGGCATCGCCGCCGTAGCGCCCGTTGCCATTCTGGCGGCGCGGGGCGATAGCGGCCTGGACGTTTACGGCTGGATGGGCTCCCTGGCCACCTATGGATTCATCGTGGCCTATGCGTTAGTGTGCGTAGCCCTGCCCCGCTACCTGCGCGATCACGGCGCCTATCGCCCGGCAGCCCGGATCATTCCTGCTCTCGCCGGCATCGCCATGCTGCTGGCGCTGGTGGGCAATCTCTATCCGGTGCCCGAAGGACCTTACGGCAAGTTGCCCTATGTTTACCTGGCATATCTTGCCGCAGGTCTGCTGTGGTTCGCGGTGCGAGGTCGCAACCGAAATAAGACCCTGGCAGCAAGCGAAGGTTAGAACCGCTCGTTCTCCTCGGCGGCCCCGGTGGGTGTTCTCCGCGCTCTCGGCGTTTTAAGATTTTGGGTCTGGCGGCGAACACCTTTCAACCCCGAGGTCGCTGAGAGCCCCCGCAGAGTTCGCGGAGGGAATCCAAATGGGTACGCCCATCCCTCACTGCCCTTGCTCCGCCACCCATTATCCTTTTCGTCACGTGGTACGATGTTTTTACCGAAGAAAGTCCAATTGCATTGCGTTTCTTGGGCGCTTCGTGTGTCCTCACCACAACCGAGGGCGTTGCCGGGCCCGCACTGCCGGCAGCCTCTGAAAACCACAGGCGCTCAGGGTCGCGCCCGGGTTTGAAAAGGAGTTCTCGTGGCGGTTGAGCCCAGATCCGACTCGCAACATCCGGTGGTTTCCGTGACTGTCGGGGAGCTTGAGACCGTCGAACTCTCCGTGGTCATGCCCTGCCTGAACGAAGCGGAGACCCTGGAAACCTGCATTCGCAAGGCCCAGCGCGCCTTCGCCGAAGCTAATATCGCCGGCGAAGTAGTGGTGGCGGACAACGGCAGCACCGACGGCTCGATCGAAATTGCCCAGCGCCTCGGCGCGCGGGTGATAAACGTACGCGCCAAGGGATACGGCCATGCCCTGATGGGCGGGATTGCGGCCGCCCGCGGCAAGTACGTGCTCATGGGCGATGCCGATGACAGCTACGACTTCGGCCATGCCCCGCGCTTTCTCGAACGGCTTCGCGCCGGCGCCGACCTGGTGATGGGCAACCGCTTCAAGGGAGGTATCCTGCCGGGCGCCATGCCGCCGCTGCACCAATATTTTGGAAATCCCGGTCTGACGCGGATTGGAAGGCTGTTTTTCGGCGGCTCGTGTGGCGATTTTTACTGCGGCCTGCGTGGATTCAACAAAGAATCGTACGAAAAAATGGGCCTGCGTACCACCGGCATGGAGTTCGCCACCGAGATGGTGGTAAAGGCGACACTGCTCCGGATGAACGTCGCCGAGGTCCCCACTACGCTCTCCCCGGATGGCCGCAGCCGCCCGCCTCACCTGCGCACCTGGCGCGACGGCTGGCGCACTATCCGCTTTTTCCTGCTCTACAGCCCGCGCTGGCTCTTCCTCTATCCCGGCCTGGCGCTGATGATCGTAGGATTTCTCGCGGGCCTGTGGCTGCTGCCCGAGCCGAGAGCGGTTGGCAGGGTCACTTTCGACGTACACACCATGCTTTACGCTGCAGTCTTCGTACTGCTCGGCTATCAGGCAATTTCATTCGCCGTTTTCACCAAGCTGTTCGCCATTTCGGAAGGCCTGCTTCCGCCCGATCCCACACTGGACAAACTATTTCGTTACATCACCCTGGAGGTCGGTTTGCTGGCGGGAGGGCTGCTGCTGCTGTGTGGCGCCGGCGTGACTCTATATGCTGTCGGGTTGTGGGGATCGCACCATTTCGGTGCACTTGACTACTCTCACACCATGCGGGTGGTGATTCCCGCGGCTCTCTTCCTCACCCTGGGAGTGCAGACCATATTTGTGAGTTTCTTTCTGAGCGTGCTGGGGCTGCGGCGGCGGTAAGCAGGCGGATGGGCGTTGTTGTCGGGAATTCCAGGAATGCACTCTAAGCCAACGGAACAATATCTGACCAAGAGCAAGCTCGACGCCGGCGGACGAACCCGCCACCCGCTGAGCGAGATTCTGCAGCGATCGCGCGACGGCGCGTTTGTCGCGGACACTCTCACTCGCATGGTCGTAACCGCGTGGGATTTGGTTTCGCCGTCTGAGTTCTCCGGACTATTCCGCCGAGTGCGCTCCCACACCATGTGCAGTAACGCCCGTTTGCGCGGGCTTTATCAGGGGATTACCTATGTCGTCATCAACAATGTGATTGGCGACGTGGTGGAATGCGGGTGCGCTCGCGGCGGAAGCGCGGCGCTGATGGCGCTGACCCTGAAGCAATTGGAAGCGCGGCGTCCGCTATGGCTCTTCGATACGTTCGAAGGCCTTCCAGCCCCGACATCAGACGATCCCGACTACGAAATTGCCGATCTCTTTACCGGAAGTTGTCTCGGCCCGATTGAAGAAGTCCAGCAACTGTTCGAGAGGCTGCAGGTGTTTGAGCAGGTGCATCTGGTAAAAGGACTGTTTCAGGAGACCTTGCCGCGCAGCGATATACACCAAATTGCGTTGCTGCATATTGACGGCGACTGGTACGAAAGCGTTAAGACCTGCCTGGACCACCTGTATGACAGGGTGACTCCCGGCGGAATTATCCAGCTGGACGACTACGGATATTGGAAGGGCGCGCGCAAAGCAGTGGACGAGTTCCTTGAGCGGCGCAGTATTGATGTTCCCCTGAAGCGCCTGGATTACTCTGGCAGATGGCTGCAGAAGCCTGTTTCCAGCGCCTCTCCGCACCACTGACAGCCCCGGCGCCGGTTTTCTTTGCGTTCTCTGCGCTCTTTGCGGTTTACATTTTTTAACCGCAAAGACGCAAAGAAGAACTTGGTTCGGCGGGCTTCCCCCATCATCGGGTACTTCACTCGGGCTTACACTGCTCCAAAAGAGCAATGAAGTGCAGCCGCGCTCCAAACACCCAATTCACTGGCGGGGGATACAGGCCGAGTTGAGTGACCAACTGCTGCGGCCGCAGCCCAATTTCTGCCCACGACTTCTTCCACTGGCTTTCCGTCCAGTAGTTGTATGGCAATGCCACCCCAAACCTCGCGTTGCCCACCCAATCCATGAAGCGCAGCCGCCATCCGGAGGCGAGTCCTTTTCGATAATGGTCCTTGATAAGGACACCCTGATTGGCCACCCGCCGCGCCTCTCGCAAGAGAATCGCCGGATCATCGGTGTGGTGCAGCACGTCCGAAAACAAAACGAGGTCGAAGGAGGAATCCTCATACGGAATCCGCGTCCCATCAAACATCGCGACTGGAATGTGAGTGGCATCTCGGGGAAGAACGTCAATCCCCTGGATGCTGAGATCGGGCCGTTTCGACTTAAGAGCGGCAGAGACTAGGCCATCTCCGCAGCCGACGTCGAGGATCCGAATGCCCTGGGGAGCCAGCCGCGCGAACCACGTTGACAGCACGTCAATCCTTCGGTTGAAGACCAGCCGCTCGTGCAGAATGCCCACGCCGCCGGATGCCAGGTCCTTCAAGCGAGTACTTCCGGAAACACGGATTGTGTTGTCTTCGCCTTAGCGATCATTTTCTGGTCGGCAAAGGTGCGCCCGCCTCCATCGAGAATAGTTGTAACACTAGATGGCGAAGGCGGTACGGTCAACCCACCGAACGATGCTCTCAAGGGTGTGTCAAAGCTCGGTTCGATGCGTCTGGTTTTTTCGGCGATTCTGTGTCTCTAGTAGTTTTCGGGGATTTGGCGCTTGTGAAAGCCTGCTCGGCCCGGCGAACATCGCCCACGAATCAGGAAAAGGAACGAAGAGAGAGCCTGTGTGGCAGCCTCGGGGAGCTACGTTTCTACCCGATAAAACTGGGCCATGGTGCGGAATTTCCTGTAGCGGGATTCCAGCAGTTCGGCCAAGGAGAGTTTTTTCAGTTCGGCGAGATGCTGCTGCAAGGCCGCGTCGAGCATTGCGGCAGCGGCTTCGTGGTCGGTATGGGCGCCGCCGGGAGGCTCGGGCACGGTGCCGTCGATGCAGCCCAGTTCCCGCAAGTCGCAGGCGGTGATGCGCAGAGCCGCGGCTGCCAGCTCTTTCTTGGCCGCGTCCCGCCACATGATGGAAGCGCAGCCTTCCGGCGAAATTACCGAATAGATAGCGTTTTCCAGCATCAGCACCCGGTCGGCTACCGCGATGGCCAGCGCTCCGCCGCTGCCGCCTTCGCCGGTGATGGCGGTGATAATGGGCACCCGCAGCCGGGCCATCTCGCGCAGATTGCGGGCGATGGCTTCAGCCTGGCCGCGTTCCTCAGCGCCCAAGCCGGGGTTGGCTCCGGTCACATCTACGAGGGTGAAAACCGGGCGGGAGAACTTTTCCGCCATCTTCATCACCCGCAGCGCCTTGCGATAACCCTCGGGATTGGGCAGTCCAAAGTTGCGGTAAACCTTCTGCTTTACGTCCCGACCTTTCTGCGTGCCCAGCACGACGACCTCTTCGCCGTGGAATCGGGCCATCCCGGCCACGATGGCGGGATCGTCGCCGAAAGCGCGGTCGCCATGGATCTCGCTCCAGTTCGTGAACACGCGTTCGATGTAATCGAGGGTATGGGGGCGTTGCGGATGCCGCGCCAGTTCCGTCTTTTCCCAGGCGGTGGCGTGGGCGGAAATCTCTGTGCGCAGCGCGTCAATGCGTTCGTGCAGTTGCTGGATCTCGCGGCGGGTGTTGGCGTCCTGGCCAGGGACTTCCTGCAGCTTCGCCACCTGCTCTTCGATCTTCTTCAGTTCCTGCTGCGCCCGGGAATCCATCGCCCAACCGTTGCCATTGCCATTTCCGCTCGCGGCGACTCGCCGGTGCTCCACTAGAGACACCAGGAACTCATAGGCCGAAACCAGCGTTTTCGCGCTCTCGGCCCCCGGCGCAGCGTCTGCCCGCGGGTCTGGACCCCTTGAGATGGAAGCTTCTCCTGACTCCCCGGATTCCCCGAATCTTCGGCCCCGCTCCCAGCCGGGGTCCCAGTCCGAGCTCTAATCAATGACCCGCACCGCGCCCCGTCCGCATAATTCCTCTACGCGCGCGATGAAATTGCGGTCCGGTTGCACATTATAGCCCTCTGCTTCCATCACCACCATGAAATCCCCCGCCCGTTCCAAGTCAAACAATACTTTGGCCTCGCCCTTTTTCTGCTGGAAAAGGAGATGAAGCTCGTCAACCATTGATTCTGCGGCACTTTCCAGCGGAATGCGGATGCGCAATGAGCGCGGCAGGGGAACCTTGGCTTCATCGAGCGACGAAATATCGTTGACCGTAAGCTTGGGATTGGCGCCTTCCTCGATGCGGACGCCTCCCCTGATTAGGACCGGAACTTCCAGCTTCACCTTCTCCCCCAGCCGGCGGTAGGCTTCGGGGAAGACCAGCATCTCCACCGCTCCTGACATATCTTCCAGGGCGGCCTGGGCATAAAAATCGCCCTTTTTCGACTTGAGCACCCGCAGGTTGGTGATAATGCCGGCGGTCACGATGTTTTCGTCCTTGCCGGTAGAAGCGGTCATGCCAGCCAGGTCGGCGGTGCTCAAGGCGCGCAGGCCCTCCAGTTTGTCGCGGTATTTTTCCAGGGGATGGCCGCTGATGAAGAAGCCTAGAATCTCCTTTTCGGCCGAGAGCCGGATGTGCTCATCCCAATCGGGGGTTTCGGGGAGGCGGTCGTTGTTGTTGGGAACGTCCTCCTCCTGAAAGACGCCAAAAAGTCCGTGCTGGCCTGATTCGGCATCGCGCTGGGTTTTCTGGGCGCGGTCCATGGCTTTATCGAGGACGGCGCTGAGCTGGGCGCGGCGTCCCAGAGAGTCCATGGCTCCACTCTTGATCAGCGACTCCAGCACCCGCTTGTTCAGCAGCCGCAAGTCCACGTCTTCGCAGAATTTGTAGATGGACTTGAAGCTGCCGGTCTTCTTCCGCGCCGCGACGATAGATTCGATCGCGTTGCCGCCAACGTTCTTGACCGCCGCCAGCCCGAAACGGATCGCTTTGCCGTGCGGCGTAAAGTTCGCGTCGGAAACGTTGATGTCGGGCGCTTCCACCGCGATGCCCATTTCGCGGCATTCGTTGATGTACTTCACCACGTCGTCGGTGCTGCCGGTCACCGAGGTCAGCAGCGCCGCCATGAACTCCACCGGATAATGCGTCTTCAAGTACGCCGTCTGATAGGCGAGCAGCGCGTAGGCCGCCGAGTGCGACTTGTTGAAGCCGTAGCCGGCGAACTGCTCCATCAGGTCGAAAATCTTCTGGATCTTCTTCGCCGGGAATCCGCGCTGGGCCGCGCCTTGCGTGAAGCGCTCGCGCTGCTGCGCCATTTCCTCCGGCTTCTTTTTGCCCATGGCGCGGCGCAGCAGGTCGGCCTCGCCGAGGGAGTAGCCGGCCAGGCGGTTGGCGATCTGCATCACCTGTTCCTGATAGACGATCACGCCCAGCGTCTCCGCCAGAATTTCGCCCAGCTCAGGCAGTTCGTATTCGATCCGCTTGCGGCCGTGCTTGCGGTCGATGAAGTCGTCAATCATGCCGCCTTGAATGGGGCCGGGGCGGTAGAGCGCGTTCAGCGCGGTGAGGTCTTCGATGGAATTCGGGCGGTACCTGCGCAGCACGTCGCGCATGCCGCGCGATTCGAACTGGAAGACGCCTGACGTAAGCCCGGTGTGGAAGACTTTCTCGTAGGTGTCCTGATCCTGCGGGATGGCATCGAGCGCCAGCTTCTTGCCACGAACCTGGGCGATCAGCTTGACTGTGTCATCGAGAATGGTCAGCGTAGTGAGCCCGAGGAAATCCATCTTCAGCAGGCCCATTTTCTCGATGGCGTTCATGTCGAACGCGGTTACGATTTCGTCGTTCTTGGTGCGATGCAGCGGCACCAGCTCCGTCAGCGGCCGGGGCGCAATCACCACGCCCGCGGCGTGTACGCCGGCGTTACGCACTAACCCTTCCAGCTTCTTGGCGGTATCAATCAACTGCCGGATTTGCGAATCGCTCTCATAGGCCTGCTGCAATTGCGGAGCGCTCTTGATGGCCTCGTCCAGGGTGATGTTGAGCTGCAGCGGCACCATTTTGGCGATGCGGTCCACGTCGGCGTAGGGCATGTCCATGGCGCGGCCCACGTCCTTGATTGCCGCCTTGGCCTGCATCGTGCCGAAGGTGATGATCTGCGCCACGTTCTCGCGCCCATACTTCTGGGTGACGTAGTTGATCACCTCGCCCCGCCGGTTCATGCAGAAGTCGATGTCGATATCAGGCATCGATACGCGCTCCGGATTCAGGAAGCGCTCAAAGAGCAATTCATGCTGCAAAGGATCGAGATCGGTGATCTCCATGGAATAGGATACCAGCGATCCCGCCGCCGATCCCCGCCCCGGCCCCACCGGAATCTCATGCTCGCGCGCGTAGCGGATGAAGTCCCACACAATGAGGAAGTATCCCGAGAACTGCATCTGCTGAATGATGGCCAATTCCCGCGCCAGCCGCTGCTCGTAGTCCGCGATGCTGTGCTTCAGCTTTCCCGCGTCATGCAGCGGACGCAGTGTATCCAGCCGCCGGGCAAACCCCTGCCGCGTGACGTGCTCGAAGTAGCTGTCCAGCGTGTAGCCCGCCGGGACTTCGAAATCGGGGAAGGGCGTGCTCACTTTCTCCAGCCGCAGATTGCAGCGCTCGGCGATGCCCAGGGTTCGCGTGAGCACGTCGGGAGAATCCTTGAAGACGCGCGCCATCTCGGCGAAGCTCTTGACGAAGAAGTCGCTGCCCTGGAACTTCATCCGGTTCGTATCTTGAATCGACTTCCCCGTCTGGATGCACACCATCACATCCTGCGCGTGGGCGTCGTCTTCGCAGAGGTAGTGGCTATCGTTGGTGGCCACCATGGGAAGGCCAAGGTCTTTTTCCAACTGAAAGAGGCCGGGATGGATCTTGTGCTCCATCTCCAGGCCCTGATCCTGAATTTCCAGAAAGAAATTGTCTTTGCCGAAGAGATCGCGGTAAAAAGCAGCGGATTTGAGAGCGGCGTCGTACTTGCCTTCGGTGAGAAATTCGGCGACCTCGCCCTTCAGGCAGCCGGAAAGACCGATCAGCCCCTTGGAATGCTCCGCCAGGAATTTCTTGCTGACCCGCGGCTTGTAATAGAACCCGTGCAGCGATGCCTCGGAGGTGATCTTCACCAGGTTGCGATAGCCCTCTTCGTTCTCGGCTAGCACCAGCAGATGGTTATAGGTGTCGCCCTCGGGAGGTGTGCGCTCGATGTTGTGGTCGTCCTTCTTGCAGACGTAAAGTTCGCAGCCGACAATCGGCTTCACGCCCACCTTGTTGGCGGCGTTCACAAAATGGACCGCGCCGAAAATATTGCCGTGGTCCGTCATGGCCACTGCGGGCATGCCCAGTTCCTGGGCG
>DATJXG010000196.1:0-3697 GCA_035500455.1 Terriglobales bacterium
TGTCCAGTTCACTTTCGTCGCGGACGGTCACCGGTCTCCTGACGGCTCTCAGGGGAACCGGCATGCTCGACTTCGCCAGCGCGTCCTGCTGAGTCGCTTGCTTCTTGACTTCTTTCTCAGCCGCCGCCGACACCTTGTCAGCAGACATCGCCTTGAGTTCCTCCGCCGGCGGTTGCGCCTGGCTGACCTGTACGTCGGCTGCTTTCGAAGTCACATATGTAGCGGTGCTGGCAGCCTTGCGCTCACGCAACAGCAGCGCCGTCGCGCCTACCACTACAACGCACGCCGCTAGGCTGGCCCAGCGCAACGCGGGCATGCGCAACCATCCTCGTGGAGCCGCCACCATACGCGGAGTCGCCGCCAGCACCATCTCGGGTTCTTCCACCTCCGCCGGCGATGCTTCGATCCCGGCCAGCGCCAGCACCTCGCGGCACTCGGCACAGTGCGAAAGATGTTCCAGCATCTGACCGCGCTCTTGCTCGCCCAGAGATTTCTCGGCAAAGGCCGTCAGCAGATCCGGGTCCGGATGAACTCCCGCCTTAGCCGTCGCCTGCAAGCGTGCCTGCACGATTTTTGGTAAATGCTCCATCACATCCTTAACTGCCCGAGGTCAACCAGTCAGCACTCCCCTAGCGGCTCTACGTTTCAAGTCGCACTCTGCGGACCAGTTTCCTTGGCGGTCCCGGTCCTCTTCTCAGGGAACGCTTCACCGGTGGTTTTTTGCGTCAAATGCTTGCGAATATTCACGCTCACGTCTCTGACGTCAACCTCCAGCGCTTCCTCCGCCTGCCGGCGGCTCATGCCGTGAACAGCCAGGCCCGAAAGAATCTGTTTGCGCAACGACTTCGCCAGCTTGTCCAGCTTGCGGCTGATGGTCGATTCGTGCACGCCCAGCGTGCGTGCAATCTCCGCCAGCGTTCGCCCATCGAGGTAATAAGTTGCGAGCACGTAGCGATCTTCTGACGCGAGCCCACCCAGCGCCTCATCCGTTGCCGCTTCCACGCGCGAATCCACGCCGGGAGCCGGCTCGTTTTCCTGGGCCGCGAACTGCACCCCGTCTTCACTTTCCTCGTCGAGGCTTACCAGCCTCTTCTGTTTGCGGTAGCGGTTGACGAACTCCTGCGCCATCACCGTGCGCAGCCAGCCTTCCAGCGATCCCCGCCCGCTGTAACTGGCCAGCTTGGAGACCCGCTGCCCGTCCCGCGCCGAAGTGCCATAGAGATCGGCGTAGATGCCATCCGCCAGCTCGCGCGCCGCTGAACTCTCGCGCGCGATGCCTGTCGCCATGTCGTAGAGCTTCTCGCGATAACGCACCAGAAATATTTCCCAGGCGCGCTCATGGCCGGCCGCGCAGGCGCGGGCCAGAACCAGTTCTTCGAGTTTCAGGCTGACGTAGAGGGCGCGAGTTTCCGACTGGGCCGCCTTGGGCGGCAGGAACCGGCAAGCGATGTCCTCCAGAATGGCGGCAAACTGCGCGTTGCTGAAGCCGAACTTCTCCGCTCCGCTTTTGCTGTAAAGCTCCTCCATGAGACACCCCAATCCCTGGGAATTTCCCACTACGGATTGGACACCGTCGCTCATGGCGAAGCAGGCTCAACTAATTGGATGCTACCAAGATTTTCCCTGCAAGGCGCGGGATTTTACTCGTTCTCTCCACAAGGCAGGCGGGCCAGCGGACACCTCGGGCGACTGCTTCGCTCCCCAGTCCGGGGTGTCCGCACACTGTCTCGGAGGAGAGTTATGAACTTCAAAATAGTTGCCACTTTACTGGGTCTGGCAGGTTCAGCGGTTTTTACATTCTTCCCTTTGTGGAACGTCAGCGCGGGTGAGAGCGCGGCGTCCACGGAATACAAAGTCTTGCCCCCAATCCGCCACGGCAATCTCACGGTTTTCCCGGTGGTTGCGGCGGCTTCTCACAACACCCAGCAATTTCTCACCCTGGACGAGGGCCTGCGCTCCGGCGAGGTCGTGGTCACCGAGTCGGGCGGCTTTCAGCCCATGATTCGCCGTCCCATCCCGCCTTCCCCTGGCCCCACCGCGCGGGTCAACAGCCTGGTTCTGATCAACAACTCCAAGCGCCCGCTGATTCTGCTGGCCGGCGAAATCGTCACCGGCGGCAAGCAGGACCGCGTCATCGGCAAAGACCGCATCGTGCCGGCGGAGAGCGATCCCATCGACCTGAGCGTCTTCTGCGTCGAGCCCGGCCGCTGGACCGGCGCCTCCGCCTCGTTCGGAGGCAGCGTAGCCGGGTCAGCCTTCGTCGGCACCATGGCCGCCCCCAAAGTACGCGCCAAGGCCATGGGAGACAAAGACCAGCAGCAGGTGTGGAACGAAGTGCGCAGCGCCCAGGCCAGCGCCGTTGCCCAGGTCCCCGGGCCTGCGAAGGCTGCGGTAGGCGGTACGACTTCCTACGCGCGGGTCATGGCCAATGACGAAGTGAAAGAGCGCGTGGACGCGGTGGCCGTGCCCGTGGAGCGCGAGTACCGCAGCCTGATCCAGCAACTGCGCGACCGCAACGCCGTGGGCGTGGTAGTGGCGGTCAACGGGCAGATCGTCTGGGCCGACATGTTCGCCAGCACCGATCTACTGGAAAAATACTGGCCCAAGCTGGTGCGCTCCTACGCCGCCGAAGCGTTCGTCAGCCGCGCCAAAAGCGGCGAGACCGACGTCAAAGCCGCGCAAGCCTTCGTGGACAATCTGCAAGGCCGCCACGAGACGACCGACAGCGAGCCCGGCCTCTACCGCCACACCGAGATCGATGGCGACGGCTTCCGCGCCTTCGAACTGACCTCGCTGCTCCCGAAAACGGGCTTCGAAGTCCACATGGCCAAGATGGCGGAGTAGTTCGGGCGGTCTTTGGCGTCGGTCTTTGGCCGGCGTCTTTGGCCGTTGCTGGTTAGTCGCTGACGGCTGATAGTCGACAGTCGCCGGAGGGGGAGGACATTTCTCCCCCTCAAAAAATCTGAGAACTCCGCGCCCTCAGCGGCGTTCCTCGGCGCCCTTCGCGTTTTAAGATTTTTGCATCCCTCACTCCAAATGCCCGCCTGCTAAAATATCGCCTCCCGGAGGCCCCATGCCGCAGCACAAATTCAAGGTCAAACTCATCGGCCAGTCCGGTTCCGAGGTCGCCGCCCTCAAGCCGCCGTTCGACGTGGTCGAAGCCTTCCAGCGCAAAGGCCGCGTGCCGGTGAAAGGTACGATCAACGGTTTCGCCTTCCGCAGCTCGCTTATGAACATGGGCGACGGCCACATGATGGTCGTCAACGCCGCAATGCGCGCCGGGGCCAAGTGCAAAGGCGGTGACACCGTCAGCGTGGTCATGGAATTAGACGAAGACGAGCGCACGGTGGAAGTCCCCGCCTATCTGAAGAAAATCATCGCCAGCGACCCCAAAGCCAAAGAATTCTGGCCCCGGCTTTCCTTCACCCATCAGAAGGAATACGTGCGGGAAATCGAGGGCGCAAAACGGCCCGAGACGCGGGAAAAACGCATCACCGCCATGATGGAGGCGGTCCGTAAAGGACAGCGAAAGAAGTAACGCCCGGTTATCCGATTACCCGCGATGGAGTAAATTATCCTCAGAGGCTTCGACCGGAGCCTCCGGAGGTGCGTGTGAAGCAGTTTGGCAGAATCTTCGTCAGCGTGGCCGTTCTCGGTTTCAGTCTGTTGGCTTTTGCCCAGATGCCCAGCCCCGCCT
>DATJXG010000197.1:0-4494 GCA_035500455.1 Terriglobales bacterium
CCGGGCGTGTGGCCCATGGTGCGCCATTATTTTTTCTTCGGCCCCAAGCCGCCGCAGAAAGAGTCGTACAACGCCTTGCAGAAGCACGCCTACACTTCAGCGATCGTGCTGGGCGTGCTTTCGGTGCTCACCGGTTTCGCCATCTGGAAGCCCGTGCAATTTTCCTGGCTGGCGTGGCTGATGGGCGGATTTCACCTGGCGCGGGTGTGGCACTTCGTCATCATGTGGGCGCTGATCGCCTTCGTCGCCGGCCACCTGATTATGGTGGTGCTGCATGGCTGGAACAATTTCGTTTCGATGATCACCGGCTGGAAGAAAGACCCCGAGTACACGGCGGGACGCGCCGATGAACCGTCATCCTGAACGGAGCGAAGGATCCCGATGCAGCGGCAATCTGCGACTGGGCTGCAAGGCATTTCCACGATGCCGCTGAAGAGCGCAGTAAGAATGCCTTGCAGCCTCCGACTAGCTGGTCTGCAGACTGGGGTCCCCTCGGCGTTGCTCGGGGCAGGCTCTTCGCTGCGCTCAGGATGACGGTGTTTCGGTTGGAGCGTGCTGACTGTGGCCTTGGGGGCGGTAGCGGGAACGAATGGGAGCAAGCGGAATGCCGGCGGCGATGCTGGAACACTCGACAGGGAGACTTCGCGAGGAAGAACTGATCCGGCGCATCCGCGACGGCGAGCCTGAGCTTTTTTACGAACTCGTCCGGCCCTATGAGCAGCGGATTTACTTCATCGCCTTCTCCATTCTTCGCAACCAGCACGACGCCGAGGATGTGAGCCAGGAAGCGGCGCTGAAGGCGTTCAAGAACCTTCGCCACTTTCGCGGCGAGGCCCGCTTCAGCACCTGGCTGATCCAGATCACGATGAACGAGGCGCGTATGTGGAGAAGAAAAGCGCACGCCAATCTGATGGAGCCGCTTGAGAAACCTGCCGACGAGGAAGGCGAATACCGGCCGCGCGAATTTGCCGACTGGCGCGAGATTCCCTCGGAAGTGCTGGAACGCAAGGAGGTGCGCGAAGCTCTGGCCCAGGCCCTGGCGTCGCTGGGCGAGAAGTACCGCGAAGTGTTCGTGCTGCGCGACGTGCAGCACCTCAGCATCGAAGAAACCGCCAAAACGCTGGGCATCACCGTCGCTTCGGTGAAGACCCGGCTGCTGCGGGCGCGGCTCATGCTGCGTGACTTGCTCTCTCCCGGCTGGGGCGGCAGTTGGAGCAGCAAGCTGTCTTTTGCAAAGGGGAACAAACCATGGTAGTCAACTGCGAACATGTGTGGCGCGAGATCTCGAATTATCTCGAAGGCGACGTGGACCCCACGCTGAAAGCGGCCATGGAAGAGCACTTCAAGGAGTGCAAGAACTGCACCTCGGTGCTGGAAGGAATGCGTAATATCGTCGCCGTGTACGGCGATGAGCGTCTGCTCGATGTGCCTCTGGGATTCGGGTCCCGCCTGCAACGCAAGCTGGAAGAAAATCTGCCGGGGCGGCGCGGAGGGGTTCTGGGGTTAGTTCTGGCGTTTGCTGCGACGCTGCTGATCGTGGGCGCGGTGAGTTTGGGAAACTCGATGGCGTCTTCTACTCCTGAGTTGCTCTCGGAACACGCCGATCCCGCCAAGAATTCGACTCCAGCGAACCTGCTGGTGGTAGTCGCGCAAGACGGAAAAGTATTTCACCGGGGAAAGAATTGCCCGTTCATCGTGGATAAAGCCCATCTGCGCACGCTGACGGCAGGGGAGGCGATGCACGAGGGATACGCCCCTTGCGTGCGCTGCATGCGGGAATACATGGCCGCCGCGCCTCCGCCGCCGTGGCTGAAGCAGGCGGAGGACGACGAAGAAGCGCATGCCACCATTGACCAAAGGTAGCGCCGGCGTCCCGCCGGCAGCCCGAGTCAGGGCGGATCGGTCACCGCAGATCCAGCGCCATGTTCAGCGCACGATTCAGTTCCACAATCTTCGCGCGACCATTATTTTGGTGAGGAAGTAATAAACCGGGGATTCCGATCTGGCCTACGCCATTCGCGGGCAGGGGCGCCCGCACCACGTTGTTTACTTCAGGATTTTGAGCAGGCTGCTGTAGTCGTCCGTCCATAGGGCCACGCTCTGAGGACGCTCGACCAGGCTTCCCGCACGGAACAGAGACTCATCTCTCCGCAGCCTCGCCGCATCGCCCACCAGCACCCACACCGAGCGGTAAATGCCGCGCGAGAGATCGCCCGCATCGTGCACCACCAGCGCCGCCCTGTTCTGGCTGGCCGCCGCGCTCTCCACTACCGGCTGCAGGTCGAGGTATTGATTGGAAACATGCACCGCCAGCAAGCCGTCCGGCTTGAGGTGGTGAAAATACAGCACGAACGCCTCGCGGGTCAGCAAGTGCACGGGGATCGAATCTCCAGAAAATGCGTCCACCGCCAGCAGATCGAATTGCTGCGGCGCCTCTCTCTCCAAAGACAAGCGGCCATCGCCGGGCACAAGCTCGATGGCCGCGGGCGAGTCCGCCAGGAAGGTGAAATCCAGGCGCGCAACCTGAATCACCAGCGGATTGATCTCGTAAAAAGTGTAACGATCGCCTGCCCGACCGTACGCCGCCAGCGTGCCCGCACCCAGGCCAACTACGCCAACGTGCAGGGGGCCAGCCTGCCGCAGCGCCTCCAGGGCGAGGCCTACGCCGGAACTTCGGCCATAGTAGGAAGTCGGCTCGCGCCGTCGATTCGGCGCCAGGAACTGCAGGCCGTGGTCGATAGCGCCGTTCATCAGCTTGCGGAAGCGCGGATCGTCGGGCGCGGTTTGGGGAGTTTTTCCTTCGAGCACAACCCGCGCCGGCCCGCCCTCGTCCCGCACCCGCAGTACACCATAGAAGTTGCGGACCATCAGGCGCACATCCGCCGCCTGCGCCCGCGTGCTCAGGTAGAGGCTAGCGATCAGCGCCGCTTCCAGCGCCATCAGCAGCAGCCACGCCGGCCGCCACAGGGCGCGGTAGAAGACGCTTTGCGGATCGCGGCGCAACACGATCAGCACCAGCAGGCCGCAGCCCCCAATGGCAATCGGCAGTTCGTAATATCCGGAGAAAATATGCGGCGCAAGCAGCGCCACAAACAGCGCTCCTGCCGCGCCGCCCAGGGCGCACATTACGTAGAAGGAGGTCAGCCACTCGGGGTGAGGCTTCAGCCGCGCCAGTTCGCCGTGGCAGACCATGCAGCAGATGAAAAGCCCGACGCAGAAGAGCGGGAGCAGCACCGCCAGCGGCAGATTGCCGATATTGGGCGCCAGCGCATAGGCCATGCCGCCCAGAGCCAGACCCAGCAGCCGCAGAAAAATTCCCCGGTGATACCACGAGTGCCCGGCGAAGCAGAGAACGAAGCTCAGCAGATACAAAGCGAGAGGCACGATCCACAGGAACGGGATCGAGGCAATGTTCTGCGAAATGTGGTTGGTCACCGCCAGCAGCAGCGTGGATCCGCAAGCCGCCAGGGCCATCCACAGCAATTTCATCTTCCAGTCCGGCGCGGCCGCGGCCGCGGAGTCGGCCCGTGGAGAAAATTTCACCCGAGGGAAAAGAACGAGCACCCCGCACAGCGCTCCGGCGGCGGCGTAGGCCCAGGACCACGCGACGGCCTGCCGAGCGGTGGTGAGCAGCGGCTCGAGGAAGGGATAGCTCACCAGCCCGAGCATCGATCCGGCGTTGGAGAGTGCATAAAGGCGATAAGGCCGCGATTCGGCGACATTCTGCGAGTACCACGACTGCAGCAGGGGGCTGGTCGCCGACAGCAAAAAGTAAGGCAGCCCCACGGTCACGGTCAGCAGGAGAAGCACGTGAAAGGCCGGGGTGGCGGGCCCGGTGGGCTTCCACGAATCCTTCGGCAGTACCGGCAATACGAAGAAACTGGCCGCGATTAGAGTGCAATGAATCCGGCCGCGGACCGGCGCCTGAAATTTCTGTGTGAGCCAGTGGGCGTAGAGATATCCGAGAAGCAAAACGACCTGAAAAAACAGCAGGCAGACCGACCACACCGCGGCCACGCCTCCGAACCAGGGAAGAATGATCTTGGCGATGATGGGTTCCACCTGGAACAGGAGGAAGGCGCTGGCGAAGATCGTGATCCCGCAGAACGCCTTTCCCCTCAACCCCGAACCATGGGAAGCGAAAGCCGGAGGGTGCGGGGTCGTAGCCATTTCAACCATCAGAACTTACCAGAATTGACACCGCGGCGGGCAGGGAGCGATAGGCGGCACGCCATTTAAGGGGGCTGAGGGTTACGAACGGCCTTATTCGTTACCAGCAATCGGAAATCCCGGCAATCGGATAACTCCAGCAATCGGATAACCTTCCGCCGCGCGGCCGCGTCCAACTGATTGGAATTCCGTTTCACGGAAATCCGGCAAGCCTCTTCCCGGCAGGGATATAATCACGGCAGACAGTCCCAAGGAGTCGGCTATGAAGTTCCGGAACCTGATGTTGGCGGTGGCGCTGCTGAGCTTCAGCTTCGCAGTCCCCAT
>DATJXG010000198.1:0-3119 GCA_035500455.1 Terriglobales bacterium
CCCGCAAGTTCAAGGTCAAGCAGGGCGGAAGTGTGTTCGGAAAGATGAATCTTGGCTTCAATCACCGACTTGCGGATCGCCTGCACGGCCTCGGCATTGCGGCGCACGTCGAGGCCGAGATCACCCTGGATATCGTCCAGAGCGATGGTGATCAGGAGATTGTCGATGTCGTCGCCGCCCAAGTGAGTGTCGCCGTTGGTGGCGATGACCTCGAAGATTCCGTCGTGCAGCTTGAGGATGGAAATATCGAAAGTGCCTCCGCCCAGGTCGTACACCGCGACGATGCCGTTCTGCTTCTGGTCGAGGCCATAGGCGAGCGAGGCGGCGGTTGGCTCGTTCACCAGGCGCAACACGTCCAGGCCTGCGATGCGGCCGGCGTCTTTTGTGGCCTGGCGCTGCGCGTCGTTGAAGTACGCGGGCACGGTGATGACGGCCTTGGTGACGGGCGCGTTGAAATAGCGCTCCGCGTTCTTCTTCAGCTGGCGCAGAATGAACGCGGAAATTTCCGGCGGAGTGAAGGTGTGTTCGCCCAGCTTGATGCGCAGTACCTCGCCGGCCTGCAAATCCTCGGCCAGGCGGAAAGGGAAGAGCTTCAACTCATCTCGAACATCTTCGACGCCGCGCCCCATCAAACGCTTGATGGAGTACACCGCCCGTTCCGGGGTTTCGATCAGATATTTGCGCGCGGCATTGCCGACGATGACCTGGTCGCGCTCATCGATGGCGACGACCGAAGGCACCAGGTTGGAGCCGTCCTCGCCGGGTATGACCACAGGGCTCTCCCCGTGCATGAACGCCACTAGGGAGTTCGTTGTGCCCAGGTCGATACCGACGATGCGATCAGAGGACATTTGTAATGTTGTAAACTCCCAGTTGAATTGTCATTTTGCATTGTCATTCCGAGCGCCGCTTTTTCGCGCGAGGAATCTCGGTCTTATCGGCAGCCGCCAAAAGCAGATTCCTCGCTTCGCTCGGAATGACAAGCCTGAGGCGTCAGACCTATCACACCTCCAAGACTTCATTCACATCCCTCACCAGATTCCGGATGTAGTTCCTGCGGTTCAGCACATCCACCATTTTGTCGCGCAGCGGTTTCCGCTCTTGCTCGGGAATCTTCTGCGGGTCTGGCTCTGAGTCGATCAGCCGGTCCCAGTCTTTCCAGTAATGCTTCAGCTCATCGAGCAATGCTTCGTATTTTTTTTCGAGCCCTTCCTTGTGCTGCTTCAATTCCTTCACCAGTTCGGGATCGTCTTCGCCTGATTTCTTGTTCGCGCGCAACTCTTCCAGTTGCATGTTCAGTTCGAAAACTTCCTCCAGCAGATCCGGCGGCACCACCTGCTTTTTCACTTCGCCGGTGGCGCGGGCTTTTTCGGTCGCGGCCTTCGACTGCTCCTCCAACTCCACGCCTTCCAGCTTCAGCAGATACTGGGTCCGCTTGATCGGGTCCTTGAGAGTGCGGTAGGAGTCGTTGAGCAGCGAACTCTGCTCTTCGCTCCACTCCCGCTCCTGTTCTCCGGCGCGCGCGTACAGGTCGGGATGCAGCTTGCGGCTGAGAGCGTAGAACTCCTTTTCCAGTTCCGCCACCTCCAGGTTCAACTTGCGGGGCAGGCCGAAGAAGGTGAAGTAATCCACCGGCACCGGCGGCTGCACCTTGCCGCAGGCGGTACAGAACTGCGCGGCGCGCATGTCACCGCAGGACCAGCAGGTAGCGGTCGGGTTGGATACGACATTCAGCATGGGTTTCCGTGTGGCGCGGCGCCCTCGCCCGCGACCGGCATTACCAGCATCACGGGCTGAAAAGGACAGCGGGAAACCCGCCCGGGCAGGAAACGCGGCCGAGGGCGGCCGCGCCACATAATCGACCTGGGACGATCATCCTGGACGATCACCCTGAGACGCTCACCCTGAGAAAGAAGTGCCGCAGCCGCAGGATTTCGACGCGTTTGGGTTCACAAATACGAATCCCTGCTGCATCAGCGTTTCCTGGTAATCCAGCGTCATGCCGTGCAGGTAAATGAACGACTTGGGGTCCACAAACACGCGCACGTCGCCGTATTGGAAGATGCGGTCGCGTTCCCGCGGCTGAGTGTCGAAGCGGATGTTATAGCTCAGCCCCGAGCAGCCGCCGCCCTGCACGCCCAGGCGAAGTCCGCCCTGCTCCGGCGAAATGTTCTCTTTCGCCATCGCCGAGCGCACACGCGCCAGGGCGCGATCAGTGACCAGCACGCCCTTGGCGGGAGCGGTCTTCACCTCGTTGGGCGCTCCGTTCGGCGCCGGTTCGTCAGTTCTCGGTTCTTCCGCAACAGGACTCATAACAAGCTCACGTCCGCCAATTCCGCAGCCAACGACCAAAGGCCATCGGCTAACAGCCAACTACCGGCTTACGGCCGATTCCACCGGCTTCGCCGTCTCCTGCTTCTTCTTCCAGTCGTGGATCGCCGCCCGGATGGCATCTTCCGCCAGCACCGAACAGTGAATCTTTACCGGAGGCAGGGAAAGCTCTTTGACGATCTCGGTGTTCTTGATCGCCAGAGCTTCGTCCACGGTCTTGCCCTTCACCCACTCGGTGGCGAGCGACGAGGAGGCAATGGCCGAGCCGCAGCCGAACGTCTTGAACTTGGCGTCTTCGATGATGCTGGTCTGCGGATTCACCTTGATCTGCAGCTTCATCACGTCGCCGCATTCCGGAGCACCCACCAGGCCGGTGCCGACTTCGGGACTGCTCTTGTCCATGGAGCCGACGTTGCGCGGGTTGTTGTAGTGGTCGATTACCTTGTCGCTGTACGCCATGATTTTCTTTTCTCCTTAAGAACTTTGCTTCTGGGACGTTGCAGTCAACGTCTCGACAATTGCTATTCTGCCGCCCACTTCACCGATTTCAGATCCACGCCTTCTTTCGCCATCTCGTAGAGCGGAGAAAGCTCGCGCAGGCGCGAAACCGTTTCCACCACGCGATCCGCCACGTAGTCCACTTCCGCCTCGGTGTTGAAGCGGCCGATGCCGAAGCGGATGGAGCTGTGCGCCAGGTCGTCGCCCGCGCCCAAGGCCTTCAATACATAAGATGGCTCCAGCGTCGCCGAGGTGCAGGCCGAGCCGCTGGAAACTGCCACATCGTTGAT
>DATJXG010000199.1:0-4893 GCA_035500455.1 Terriglobales bacterium
GAGAACCGCCACAAGCTGATCGACGAAAAGGACGGCAAGAAACCCAGCCTGCGCCGCACCTCGACCGACAAGGGCAACGGCAAAGACACCAGCGGCGACGACAGCGACCGTCCGACTCTGCACCGCCGCGACGACCAGAACTGACCTCCGTAAGGCCGGCGTCCCGCCGGCCTTACAACACCTTCAAAGTTAGCTTGCGGTGGCATGCGGCCGCGGGGATATACTCGCGCCGATAAAGGCATTTCAACTCCGATCCTCAGCGTATTTCAGCGTATTAAGGATGGGCCCCGCCGATATTTCTTTTTCGAACGGCTGGAGAGAGGAGGCAACAGGAGTAGAATTCTCAGGGTTTTGAGATCAAAAAGAGAACGCTTTGCATTTGACCGGCTTCAAATTGGCAAGGAGGAGACCATGCCGAACGTTTCGGGCTCTTTCTCCGGAAGAGCTGCTTCGCAATCAATGATCGCTTTGCACGATGTCCCCAACCACGAACTGCTTCTGAACGAGGTTCGGGGCGACCAGAAATCAACCGATGAGAAGTGGAACAACTCCAAAATCACCTACTGGAGTACAGCCGACCTGATCGCCGGCAGCGGCTCGCAGAAAGGCTACTTCGTGAACGAACATCCCAACGGCGACCGCGACTTCGGCACCTTTGAAGGCAAGGTCACAACGTCCGGCGGTCAGGTGACCATCGAGGGCGCGTGGAAGTACACCGGCGGCACTGGAAGCCTGAACGGTCTGAGCGGCGGCGGCAGCTACAAGGGCCGACTGACTTCGCCGGTCGATGTCGAAAATGCCTGGGATGGAAGCTACCAGATCGGGGCAAAGACTCAGGCCGCTTGATCCCGCCTCGACAGAAGTCCTAACCAGCAGTTCCGGCCCGCTCGAAACCGAGCGGGCCTTTCGTTGTTAGTCAACCGCTGTGAGCCAGCCGATGTAAGTCGCCCGCTCGCTTTTTGCTAAGCCGCCTGCTTGGCCGCCAGCCGCATCGCGGAGCGAATGCGCCTCTGGGAGGTCAAGACCTTCATCTGCTGCCAGTCATAAGGCATTTCCTTACCGCAATCGAGGCAGACTACATACGTGCCGGTCACCGAAGCAGCCTTGCTGCGGCGGGTGCCACGCCGCGCAGTGATGGGAAAACTATAGCGTGGGTGCCAGCAGCCGAAAAGAGCGTCCAACAGAGTTGCCATGATTTCACCACTCCTACGCTGGCGGCCTAACCCGGCCGCCACCTGGATTCCTTGCCGCAGTTCCTGGGGGTATCCGTCAAACACTTAGATTCAAGAATGCCCGGAAAGGTTCTGCGAAATAGGAGTTCCATTTTGAAACGAAAGAACAGTGGGTAATAAAACAGCGGGTAATGAGAGTAACGAATCACCCGGCTAAGTTGAACATTGCCCGACGATTGCGCGGATGGCATTCCGCGGCCACGTTAAAGAAATGAAAACTCTTGCGCACGTCTGAGAGAAGGCCTGCCGCAACTTTAGGCCTCTGTCCCGTGCTAAGCTTCGGACAGAAATGAGCCAGCGTCTGCTCGCCATCTTCCAGGAAAGTTTTCACGAACTGCGGCCGCGCTCGGAGATGCCCGAACTGGTGGCGGAGTTCTTCCCCTTCGCCAACATCAATCACACCATCCGCCTGCGGGAGGGCAAACTGCGGGTACGCGTGTCCGATGTGCTGGAAGGCGCTCCCGACCCGGTTTTGCGGGCTATCGCTCACATCCTGCTGGCCAAGATGTACCGCAAGCCCATTGAACGCGAGCACTCCAGCCGTTACCGGAGATATATCGGCAGCCGGGAGGTGACCCACAAGGCTCACCTGCTGCGGCAGATACGCGGCCGCAAGCGCATTGTGCCGGCCAAGGGCCACGCCTACGACCTGGAGGCTATCTTCGACGATCTCAGCTCGCGATTTTTTCACGGCCTGCTGGCGCGCCCGCAAATGACCTGGAGCCGCGACCACGCCCGCAGCGCCCTGGGGCACTATGATCCCGCGCACAACGCCATCGTGGTGAGCCGCGTGTTCGATGATCCGCGGGTGCCCCGCTACGCCCTGGAGTACATCGTCTATCACGAGATGCTGCACCTGAGGCATCCCGTCAGATTGCGCGGCAGCCGGCGCTGCGTGCACTCCGCCGAATTCCAGGAGGAGGAGAAACTGTTCCCGCGGCTGGAGGAGGCCAGGCGATTTTTGCGGCGCTTGTGAGCTGGGAGTGCGGTTGCGTGTGGATCGCGCAGGGTAGCCCCAAGCCAAAACCCTGAAACGCCGAGAACGCAAAGAACATCCGCAGAGAACACAGAGAAACCTCTGCGGCCTCGGCGGCAGTTCTCTGCGATCTCGGCGCTTTAAGGTTTTGTTCTTTGCATTACCAACCGCGATGAGGCTTCCAGCAGGAGCAGCTACCACGCCGCCTCCTAGCAGCGAGGGTCCCCTGCTCAATGCTGTTATTCTGCCGTGCGCTGCATCACGCGGATTTGTGATGCTGGCTCGTTGACGCTCCGCTGGGACGAAGAATATCCTGAATAGGAAGATTTGAAATTGAAATTCATTTTCAAAATGCCCGGGCTGTCCCTTTCCTCATGATTGAGGCTTTTATCATCACGTTGCGCGAGGGGGTAGAGGCCGCACTCATCGTCGGCATTACCCTCGCCTATCTCCGCAAGATCGGGGAGGACCGCCTGCGCAAGGCGGTGTACGCCGGGCTGGCGGCGGCATTTCTGGGGAGCGTGGGCATCGCCATCCTGCTCTCCCGCGCCCACCTGGACGAAGACCAGTTTGAAGGCTGGATCATGCTGGTGTCCGCCGTCTTCGTGATCACCATGGTCATTTTCATGATGAGGACGGGGCGGAAACTTAAAGGAGAAATCGAAGGAAAACTGGGTTCCCTAGTAGGCAGGGGGTCGAGCTTCGGCATCTTCCTGTTCGTTTTTCTTATGGTGATGCGCGAGGGGGTTGAGACGGTACTCATGCTGGCCGGGGTCGAGCTGAACACCACCGCGCTGCTGAGCTTTCTCGGCACGCTCCTTGGAGTAGGCGCTGCCATCGCCTTCGGTGTGGTGTTCGTCAAGGGAAGCGTGCGCATTAATCTGCAGAAGTTCTTCCGGGTAACCACCGCCATTCTATTTTTTGTAGCCGCGCAGCTGATTGTGACCGGATTGCACGAGCTTTCCGAGAGCGGCGTGCTGCCCTCGTCGCGCAGGGAGATGGCGATTATCGGCCCCATAGTCAGCAACCAGTTATTCTTCTTCGTGACCATCGTGGCTCTGGCCGCGCTCATGGTGCTGTTCGACCTGAAACGGCGCCAGCCCGGGCCGCTGCCGGATTCGCCGGCTCAGCGCCGCAAGCTCCTGTGGAGCGCGAAACGCGAGCGCCTGTGGACGGCTTCGGTGTACGCCAGTTCGTTCGTCTTCATCGTGCTGGTGACGGCGCAGTTCATCTACGCCAAGAGCACGACCGCGCTCTCGCCGGCAACCACGCTCACCTTCCAGAATGGCGAGATCAGGATTCCGGTGACCCAGGTTTACGATGGCGACCTGCACCGCTTCGTAGTGAAGGAGAACGGCGTAGCCATACGTTTCTGGCTCTACCAGAAGCCCGACGGCAAGATCGCCACCGTTTTTGACGCCTGCGAAATTTGCGGCGCTGCCGGCTTCTATAAAGGATCGAACGGCGTGATCTGCAAGAACTGCGCCGCGCCCATTAATCCGCAGTCGATCGGCACTCCGGGAGGATGCAACCCGGTGCCGCTAAAGGCGGAGGTCACCGCCAGCGAAGTCATTATTCGCGAGCCGGACGTGCAGGCTGGCAGCCATCTGTTTCAATAATCATGTTTACACGACTGGTGTATGAATCCTTCCGGCGGCAGGCGCGGCGCAAGCTGCTGGCAGGCGCGGCGGTGACCCTGGGCGTTGCGGTGGCCACCGCGATGATCGCGGTTGCCACCGGCATCGGAGATAAAATCAGCCGCGAGTTGCGCAGCTACGGCGCCAACATTCTGGTGACTCCGCAGGAAGATTCCCTCGACCTGGAAATCGGCGGCGTGAATCTCAAGCCGCCCAGCGATGGCGCCTATCTCAACGAAGCGGACCTTCCCAAAATCAAAGGCATGTTCTGGCGCAACAATATTGTCGGATTCGCGCCCATGCTGCCGGTAAATGCCGAGGCTGCGGGACAGACCAACGTCGCCCTACTCGGAACTTATTTCGCCAAACACTTTGCCCTTGGCAAAGAAGAATTCGTCACCGGCGTGCGCACCACCAATCCCTGGTGGAAAGTGCAGGGCGCCTGGCCGGATGATGAATCTTCCGACGTGCTGCTGGGCGAACAGCTAGCCTCTCAGCTTAGCCGCAAGCCGGGCGATGAGATTGACATTGCCGGCAAGCCGCACCGCATTGCCGGAATTCTCTCTACCGGCGGCGCGGAAGACCGGGAAATTGTCGCGCCCCTGGCCCTGGCCCAGCAGATTCTCGGGCGTCCCGGCGCGGTGCGGCGAGTTTATGTGAGCGCGTTAACCAAGCCGGAAGATGCCCTGGCGCGGCGCGATCCACGCTCCTTAAGCGGCGAGATTTATGACCGCTGGTATTGTTCTCCCTACCCGCAGTCGATTTCCTTTCAGCTCGAGGAGGCCATTCCGCACTCTCATGCCGAACAGATTCGCCAGGTGGCGCAGAACGAAGGCACGGTGCTCACTCGCATCGAGGGCCTCATGCTCCTGGTGACGCTGGCGGCCCTGTGCGCCGCGGCACTGGCGGTTTCTGCCGCGATGGCGACAGCGATTTTTGAGCGGCGCGCGGAAGTCGGCCTGATGAAGGCCCTGGGCGCTGGAAAGGTGATGGTAGCGGCGTTCTTCTTCGCCGAAGCCGCCTTGCTGGGAGTGCTGGGAGGGATCGC
>DATJXG010000200.1:0-7512 GCA_035500455.1 Terriglobales bacterium
CCTCTCCTCCACACCCAACACAACACCCACACGCCTTCGGCGTGGATGATGCCCTCAGACCTCGGTCCTGTTCCCAATCCGGTTCCCGGCCTGGGTCACTTCAGCCAAGCGGTACCGGGTCACTCCTGCGCAGCGCCGAAGATGGAGTGGGAAATCTGATTGTCTTCCTCGAAATACGTCAGGCCGAATGCATCCGCGAGCGCGCGCAAGTCGGTGGCATTGGTGGTGGCAAAATCCCACTGCGAGAACCCCGTGGCATCGTTGTCAAGATACGCCAGACCATAACGGCGAAGAACGGCTGGCGTGTCGTATTTCGGATCAAAGCTAATGGTCAGCAGGTGCGTTTTGTTGTAGTCATCGGGTGTCTTGGCAAGATGTTCGTGGATCTTGGCGAATTGGCTGCTCAGGCGAGGGCAGAAGGTCGGCATAGGGCAACGTGTGTAGACGAAAGTGATCAACAGGGCTTTGCCTTTGAAATCGCTCAAGCGGAATGTCTTTCCATCCTGATTGATCAACGGCAGATCGGGCGCCTTGTCTCCGATTTTCAGGACATGCGTGGCCATCGCGGGCTTTGCAGTTTTGCGTCCGCCCTGATCGGTGATCCGCACGCCCTCAAGCCAGTAGTTTCCGTTTTTCGCGACCATTAGCTCCGCGGCAATCAGATCCCCTGGCTGCACTTCCTGAAGCACGCTCGGATCCCTGACCTTGTAAGGCATGGTCATGGCGGGCATGAAACCCGGAATGTCCTCGTGTCTCACGATAACCTCACCGCTCGTACTGATATCCAACACCTGACCCTTCAAGCTGTACTGCTTCGGCTTGGTCCCGCATCCCGTGGTGGTAGTCGCAAGGGATGCGACAGTTAAAACCACCAACATGCGAAAACTCATTGGACGACTCTCCTTTGATGCCGGCGAATCCTCCCACCGACAGTTCCAACCAGCTGACTCACCTACTGCTCGGGCTTCTCCGCGGCGAAGCGTACAATTCGCACCGGACGCGGCGCGAAATCCGGTTGGGCCACAGGCTCCTCGTAATGCAACGAGCGCAGGCCCTGGAACAAATGAG
This sequence comes from Terriglobales bacterium, assembly GCA_035500455.1. Classification (GTDB taxonomy): domain Bacteria; phylum Acidobacteriota; class Terriglobia; order Terriglobales; family Acidobacteriaceae; genus DATJXG01. Next base: position 1,069 of record DATJXG010000200.1, read on the forward strand.
GCAACTCGCCCGTCTGACAGAGCGACCCGCCGATCTTCATGCTCTTCAAAGCGTCGGTGTGAAAGGCTTCCACAACCACGATTCCACCCGGTGCAAGCGCGCGTTCCACCTGCCGCGCCAATTGGCCGCATCCCGCGTACGAAAGAACAATCAGGTTCCACTTGCTCTCGCCGAACTCGAACCGCTCCATGGTGGTGATCTCGGTGTGAATGGTCAACCTCAGCCGTGCGGCGTTCTCCCGAGCAACGCCCACCGCCTGGTCGGCTGGGTCGAACCCGGTAACATCCCAGCCTTGCTGCGCCAGCCAGATCGTGTTCCGCCCCTGTCCCATGGCGACGTCCAGAGCTCGCCCCGGCTTACGTCCCTTGATCATCTCCACCAGGAACGCGTTGGCGTTAGTGTTGAACGCCGGTTTTTCGGCGGTAAAGTATCTATTCCAGCGTTCCGCTTCCATCCGGTCGCCCTGATTCAGAACCGTGGCGATCTGCGCGGAGATGTCGCTATCGCTGAAGCCTCCCTCTTTCAGCCAGACGCGGTATTTTTCGAGCAGGTCCTTTGTTCGCTGATCACTGATCCCACCGGAACCGCGATCGGCCACCGGCAGGCCGGAGATCCAGACTCGAAAGCGTTCGAACGCGCGCTGATCCGCTGGCATTGAGGCGATCCGCTTCTCGGTTTCCTCCCGAGTCTGCGGTAGAGCAGGGACTGAGGCTAACGCGATCAGCCAAATCATTCCGAGCAATGTCATTCCGATTCGTTTCATTCTCGAGTCCTCACTCATCATCGAAGTCGGGCAGATCGGGCAGCGTAACGTCCGCGAAATTCACGGCAGGAGCCACGGCGAGCCTTGCCAGGCGCCAACGCCACAACATCGCAGCCGCGGCACCCATGCCGAGAACCGCAACCATCCATGGAACCAGATAGCTCCATTCATTGGGCGCGGTGGCTGGGTCGATCAGGACCTTGTCTCCGTAACGCGCAATGTAAGTACCGAGGATCTGCTCATCCGTCCTGCCTTGCTCCACCCACTTGGCGATTTCCAACCGCATTTTCACGGCAATTTCGCTCTGGTGAATCGCCACGCTCTCCGTGTAGCAGCAGGGCGCGAAAACCCTCCTCTCGAGGCGATCTATCCTGGCTTGTTTCTGGTCTGGCGCGGCGGCTGCGGCGAGAATCGGCAGCAATATCAGAAGGCTTCGGCGCCGCAGTTTCAGGGGCGCGTTCATTTGGCCATCTCTTCGTACCGGGCGCTGACGAAATCCCAATGGATGACCTTCATAATTGCCTTGAGGTAGTCGGCGCGGCGATTCTGGTATTTGAGATAGTAGGCGTGTTCCCAGACGTCGATACCCAGCAGTGGCCGCTTGCCCGAAAACAGCGGGCTGTCCTGGTTGGGGGCGGAATCGATGACAAGGTTCTTGGTGGAGTCCACGGATAACCACCCCCATCCGCTACCGAAAACTCCGGCCGCGGCGGTTTGCAGCTTCGCCTCGAACTGGTCCTGGCCGCCGAAAGACCGGTCCAAAGCGGCAGCGAGGCGCCCCGCGGGTTTACCGCTCCTTGCGGCCGGGCAAAGTGTCTGCCAGAACAGCGAGTGATTGGCGTGGCCGCCGCCCTGATTGCGCACTGCGGTGCGAATCGCCGCCGGTAAAGTGTCCAGACGCTGTAGCAGTTCCTCCACAGTTAAGCGCGCAAGCGCCGTGTCGCCGCCAACGGCTTTATTGAGGTTGTCCACGTAAGCCTGATGGTGTTTGTCGTGATGGATCTGCATCGTCTGCGCATCGATGTAGGGCTCCAGCGCGTCGTAAGCATAGGGAAGCTTCGGCAGCGTAAATGGCGGATCGGCGGCGGATGCCACCGACGCGGCGGCCCCGGCGGCCGCCATTTCAAGCAACGTTCTTCGTGTGATCATAATCGTTCTCTGCTTCTCCACAAACTCGAAGCGGCGTGCTGCTCTCTGCGGGAGAAATGCAGAGCGCAGCCGTCGTCGCAGCTTCGGTCGTTACTTTATCTTCCAGGAGCCGTCGGCAGCCTTCTCCCGATGGGCTGCGTGGCAGCCGCCGCAGGTAGCCGAGGCCTTCTTGAGCGATGCGGCGGCATCGTCAAACTTGCCGGCGGCTGCCTGCGACGCGACATCGCGGAAGGCGGCGCTCGCATCCATTGCGAAGGTCATGGCATCGTTGACATTTTTCTTATGCCAGAACATGTGCACCTGTTCGAAGACTTCCTGCAATTTCTTGGCGTCTGCTGACGCCGCGTCTCCGTTTTTGGCATCGAGATTCTTGCGTAAGCTCCCCGATGTTGCACCAACCGTCTTCATCCACTTCTGGTAGTCGGCTTCGTCTTGTCCGCAGACCGTGAGAACCAGGCCTGCGAAGCATGCGGTGAGAAATAGGGTGCGTTTCATGAACTGCTCCTTTCGGTTTTGCTACAAGGACCAAAGCGCAACAACGGAGTGCGCTCGATACGAAATCTCCTCTTACTTGTTAGCGGTCTTGGTTGCGGCCGGCCCTGTCCCAATCTCCCCGGTATGGGCCGTAAACCCGGCGCCGCTTTTCTCGGCATGGATGTCCGGGGCAGGTGGATAGAGATTTCTTCCCATCTCGGTGTTTCCGCTTCCGTCGTTCGCATGGCAAGACGCGCAACGATCGGCCCAGTGAGAGCGGGCTTCGGCTTCCACGTCCGGCGAATCAACAATCGGGTTGTTGAGTTCATTCACCCGTCGAGGAGTTCCAGCCCATCTCACCAGTCGCCCCAAGGATCGAACAACGGGGTCCGGCGCCTGGCGCGACGTGCCTGCCAGAAATCGAATTTCTGTCGCGGCCACGGCAGCGAGCGCGAGCAAAGTCCCGGCTAATAGCCACCCAAAGCGCACAATCATTTCTCGACGTGACCCCTGCTCATCTTTCAGTGCCTACGAGGATCATTTGACGGTCTTCGCCTTCTGTGCCAGCTCCTTTTGTTTTTGGGAGGCAATTCCACGGGCGCGCACAATCTGCTCCTGCGTCATCTCTTTGCCGATCCGATCCCGCAGACCGGCGGCGCCCTCGTTCTCAACCGCGGCGAGTTCCAGCCAGGCGTATGCCAAGACGTAGTCGCGGCCCACCGTCTGCCCGTTGGCATACATCAATGCGAGATTGTTCTGAGCCACCGAGTAGCCGCTCTCGGCCGCCTTCCGGAATAGTTGAAATGCCTGAGGGAGATTGCGCTCAACCCCGCGCCCCATCAGATACATGGCGCCGAGATTGGTGGACCCTTCCACGTCCCCCTGTGCCGCTGCCAGGCGGTAGAGCCGAACGGCTTCTACGTCGTTTTGGGGCACGCCCTGCCCGGTGCTATACAGAACTCCAAGATTGTTCTGAGCCTCCGCATCACCCTGATCGGCCGCCTTGCGGTACCAGACGGCGGCTTGCCCGAAGTCCTTCGGAACTCCGGAGCCTTCTTCGTAGAGACAAGCGAGAGCGTACTGCGCGCGAATGTTGCCGCGCTCGGCGGCCCTGCGATAGTACCGCGCGGCGGTTGCGTAGTCTTGCGGAACGCCGTCCCCATTGGCGGCTTTCTCGCCTCGGTTGTAGTCTTCGTCTGCTTCGCGAGAAACAGCCGGCAAGTTCAGTTGCTTTGGTTTGTCCGCATTCGCGGTTGCAGCTAGAGTGAGTATCGCCATCACGAGATGCAACTTGCTGTTGTACGCGGTCATTTTGAGAGGTTCTCCTTCAGAGCCGGTTGGCTCGCTGGGGTAAAGGGGTCGGAAAGGCTGCGGTCCGCCAGAACCGTGCGGTCGGTCAGCGACCTGAGGAAGGCCAGGATGTCGGCTTTGTCCTGAGAGCTCAGATCGAATCGTTTGACGAACTCGCTCTTATTAGGGTTCTCCGAGCCGACGCCTGCGTTAGGACCGGCTTTGATGGTGCGACCGCCGGAGCTGTAGTGCTTCACCACCTCCTCCAGAGTCCTGATGCTGCCATCGTGCATGTAGGGCGCGGTCAGTGCGATGTTGCGGAGAGTGGGCGCTTTGAACTTGCCGACGTCCTCCTCCTGATGTGTGAAATCGTAGAGCCCGAGGTTCGGCGGCGGGTAGGAGAACTGCCCCTTCAAGTTATAAAGGCCTGTATTGTGAAATTCGACCTCGGCAAAGCCCTTATCGAGGTAGTCCACTGTCCCGGTAAAGTCGAAGCCGCCGTGGCAATGAAAGCACTCCAATCGCTCGCTGAAGAAAAGAGCTTCGCCTCGCTTGGCCGACTCCGAAATCGCATGGGGATCGTCGCCATTGCGGTAACGGTCGTACGGTGAGTCGCCCGAGAGAATGGTCCGTTCAAAGCTGGCGATGGCCTGTGTGACGGCCCGAATCGTGAACGGGTCGGCTTCCGACGGAAAGGCCGCGGCGAAGAGCTTCCGGTAACGCGCATCGGACTTGAGCCTCTGGAGCAAGAGATCTTCCTTGCCCGTCATCCCGAGTTCAATGGGGTTCTCTCCGAAAAGCGGAACCAGCGCCTGCGCCTCCAGCGTTCGAACCAGCGGGTTGCCCCAGGTGAGCACGGGGCTGTAAGCAACGTTTACCAAGCTCATCGGTCCACGGGGGTGAAGTTGGCCCGTCGATCCCAGGCCGCGCCCGTGGCCATCGCTGAAAGCACTCTCCTGACGGTGGCAGGTGGCGCAGGCTTGGGTCTGGTTGAGGGATAGGCGCTTGTCGTAGAAGAGGTAACGACCCAGGTCCACCTTTTCCTGCGTCATGGGATTATCGGCCGGAACATTCGGGAAAGGGAAGCCAGGCGGCAGGTTCCACTCATACGGCCCCAGTTTCTGCTGCTCGATGGCTCTCTGTTGAGCCCGCAGACGGCGGACATATTGGACCAGTTGCCAACGCTGCTTCTCGTCGAGCACTCCGCCAAACGGGGGCACGACCTGGCCCTCGCCAGCGCTGTGCACAAAAGAGATATCGCCGATGTGTGCCGCCGCGCCGTTGGTGATTATCCAGAAAATCTCTCCGTCGCGCATAGACTCCATCAGATATTCGGAAAGATTGGTCGGGCGGACGGGCAGTTTGGCTGCGATCGGCGTACGTGCCTTGCCGTCCGCGCCGTGGCATCCGGCACAGAGCCGATCGTAAGCAGGCTGTGCGGCGACGGCCTGCTCATCCGCCGTGGGAATCGGTGACTGGACTAGCCGCGCCTCGGGAGGGGCGGTGGAGTGGCCGTGCGCATCGTGGGCGCTTGCGGTCACGCAGCTCAATCCGAGAAAGAGGAACAATGCGCGCATCGTCGCTTTAGTTCCCGGCTCCCGACTGGGATTTGCCCATCTGGCTACTGGCCTTGCGGAAGAAAGATTGTTTCCCCGCCGGTTTCCCCGCGAAGGGCAGTCCCAAATTGGCGAAGATACCGGTGCAGTCGCTGTCCTCGGGGCTCGACATACAGCCCATGGCGGTCTTTTCCTGGTTGGTGTCGATGTTGGTGTCTTTCAGCAGCGCTGCCAGGTCGGCTACCGCGAAGTCACTTCCCGCGTCGAACGCGGTGAACTCGACATCCACCTTGTTAGGTTCGCTGCATTGTACCGGTGGCGCAGTCTTTACCTCATTGGGCGTGCAACCCGTGCTGCCCAGGTGAATCGCGAAGCCGCGCGGCATTCCAGTGCTGGCGAAATCCAGGCGCGCGAATTTCCGGCCGGCGTTCCACACCCAGGAAAGGGCGGTCAGGTTGAGCGGCGGAGGCTGCGTAGTGAGATCGGTGTGATTCTTATTAAACGGCACTCCCAGCGTGAACCGTAGACCGGTGTAATGGCCCTGCGGCACCGTGCCGACCACCCGATCGTTCGTCTCAGGCGTCCCATTCACGCAACCGCCCGTCGCGTCTTCGAAATCCAGCAGGGCGACATCGTCCAATTGCCACTTTCCATCCTGCGCGAGGAGCACTGGAACGGACTTGCCGGCGTCGTCTATCAACGCGACGTTGTGCACATAGAAGCGGAAATCGCGCGGTGACAAGGTCGACTTGGTGGAGCCGATACCCGCATAGGTTTTGCCGCATGCCAGCTTCTCGGTGCCTACCATCGCTTGAAAACGGACGGCCACCTGTTGGTCGGCTGCCCATGCACCGCTCCCCATTAGCAGAAGAGCCATGTACGCAATCGATGATTTCATGACGAACTCCTTCCACTGCGGATTTCGCTCTCGCCAGGACCGGCCGGGGAAACGACTCGCTCCGCAAGACGAGTCCGATTGCACAAAACGCCGGATCCTTGCCTTCTCAGGCAAAACTATGCCTGGATCCTAATTCGCTTGCTTATCGATAGTTGGCGTTACGCGGAAGTGGTCGGCGGCGGACGCTGTCGGCGAACATCGTCTGAGAGTCGCGGGTGGGGAGTGGAGTAAAGAGCGCTTATGCGGGCGGCAAATTCGAAGGGCGGCGTCAGTGTATTAGTGGACGGCCGGACGACGCCGCTGATCGAGGTGGC
>DATJXG010000201.1:0-4464 GCA_035500455.1 Terriglobales bacterium
AGTAGCATTAACGGTGGCCCAGAATCATCCTTAAACACGGAACTTTCACCGTCTCTTCACCGCAGAGTAAATTGCATTTCAGTGGTTGGCTCGAACCCCATCGACTCATACAGTGGCCGGCCACTGTTACTGGCATGCAGATAGACTTTCGCAAAGCCATGCTTCCTGCACCACTCAATCATCGTCTGCATCAGGCGCCGGGCGATGCCCTGGCGGCGGAAGTCGGGATCGACGTAAACATTAAGAACTGTGGCCCGCCGGCACTCCAGGTCGTAAGGATGGCTGGGCCAAGCAGCGATAACCACAGCACCACCGCCCACCACACGCGCTCCCTGCACGGCCAGCCAAGCATGGAATGAGCCGTTCGACATCGCCTGCGGAAGATATTGTTCGGTAGCGGAGACCATGGCGGCGAGAGCATTGCCATCGTCGTAGCCCATGGACTCATACATGCCGCGCCGGTGTCGAAGAATGTCAGGGATGTCACCGGCAGTGGCTTCGCGGATTGAGATATCGGGCGTGGTTTCCCGCTGCATGGCGCGAGAATAGCACCGATGAAGATGGCCTTGAGCAACCCAGCAGTGAGCGGTCCGCAGCCGATGCTCAGCAGTCAATAATCAGCATTCTGCGCACGGCGCTGAGCGCTCTAGCGGCCGGAACCGCGCTGGAAAGCCGATAACTCAGAGGCAGCGCGCGGGGCCTGCCCCAGCCAGCGCCGGGCGTCGTCGATGGTGCGGAAGAGTTTGATCCCCGCTCCTGCTTCACGCATGGTCTGGTAAATGCGGACCACGTGGTCCACGGACTCGTTGACCACTACAAACGCACGCTTTGATTCCAGAGAAAACGGGTCGGCGGCTTCTGACAGAAGGGCCGACTTGCTGTAGTCGAGTTCGGTGGAGGTAACGTCGGTGAGATCCACCAGTTCGCAGAACTCCGGCCTGAAGTCCGGGTGCTGGCGCAGAGCGGAGATGTAAGCCCGCAAGTCCTGGAGGGTAAGGTGGCCGCTGAATTTGACCACTGTCAGGTGGCCGGCTACGTCAATGGAAAAGCCATCGACCATTTGGAACAGCCGTCGCAGTCGTCATACACGAAGGGGACATGCGGAACCGGCTGACGACTGAAAACTGAAGACCGATGCCCGAAGACTACTTATTCCCCGGATCTTCCTTGGCCAGCTTCACCTTGGCTGATTCCAGCTTCTTCTGCACCTTGGCCACGTCGCCAGGGTCCACTTCCACCGAAACCGTCTTGTTCCACTCATTGAGAGCGCGCTCCCAGTGGGCGGCGGCCAGCTTCAGGCGTCCGGTCTTCTGGTAAAGGTCGCCCAGGTGATCCTGCACCGTGGGATCGCTCCCGATGTGCTGCGAGGCCTTGATCAGATTGTCTTCCGCCAGGTCGTACTTGCCGAGCTTGAAATAAGCCCAGCCCAGGGAGTCGAGGTAAGCGCCGTTGGCTGGGTCAAGGTCGATGGCTTTCTTGATGAAAGCCAGCGCCTCGTCCAGCTTGACTCCACGGTCGGCCAGCATGTAGCCGAGGTAGTTCAGCGTAACCGCATTTTCCGGGTTGGAGCTGAGAATCTTGCGGAAGATCTCTTCCGCCTGCTCATACTTCTTCTGGCGCTCGTCGGCCGAAGCCCGCAGGAACTCGACGTACTCCTTGTCTTCGGGCTTAGTCGAGAGCTGGCCAGCCTTGTCAAGAGCCTCGTCGGCTTCAGGCCAACGCTTCAACCGGCTGTACATTTGCGCCAGGGTGACGTACACCTCGCGGTCCTCGGGCGTGCCCTTGAGCAGCCCCCGGACCTGCTTCAGCGCGGTATCGACCTGGCCCATATCCGCCAGTTGCGAGGCGTATACCATCTGCAGGCCGCGGTCGTTGGGCAGTTTCTGGGCCGCTTCTTTGGCTGCATCCGTGGCTTGCTGCCACTCTTTGGCTTCGCGGTAGGTGTCGATGATCTGCTGGTAGCCGCGCTCGGCGTTGTCGTCCCCGCCCAGGGTCACCATTTGCCGGAATGTATCCAGCGCCGCCTGAGTATTGTTGTTGTCGCGATAGACCGTTCCCAGCCGCTCCAGGAAGACGGCCCGATTGTTCTGCTCGCTCTGGGTATAACTCGCCCCCGCCGGCTTCTCGGTTTTCTTGACCAGCTCCTTCAGCACCTGGATAGCCTCGTCGTAGCGCCCCTGCGCCTGGTAAACCGAAGCGATGTTGTAGGGCACTTCCACCGAATCTTCGACCATGGACCCGGCTTTGTTCAGATTCTCCAGGGCCTCGTCGAACTTGCCGAGTTTGCGGTAGATCTCGGCCATCCGCAGGTAGGTCTGGGCGTCTTCCGGATTGGCGTCCGCGATGACCTTGTACTGCTCCAGGGCGGCTTCGCTCTGGCCATCATTCATCAGGTTCTCGGCCAGTCCGCGAATCGCGTCCAGGTTGTCATGGTCGAGCGCGACGGCGTGCTGGTAGGCCTCGATGGCGTCCTTGTATTGCTTCTTCTGCTCGTAGGTATAGCCCAGGGCCGAGTACAGCTTGGCGGAACGGGCGGCATCGGGAATCGAACTCAGGACCTGCGCGGCGCGGGCGGTATCGCCCTCCTCGTTGTACAGATAGGCGAGTGTGGTGACCGCTTCTTCCGAGTTGGGATCCAGCTTGACCGCGGTCTTGAACTCGTTCTCCGCTTTCTGCAGTTCGTTCTGCAGGCGGTAGAGCCGGCCCAGCAGAAGGTGGTCGTCCACGCTGTCCGGATCGACTTTCACGATCTGTTCGTACTGCTCGATGGCCAGCTTGAGCACGTTCTGCGATCCGCTGCCCGACTGCATGTCGCCGAGGGAGCGCAGATAGATTCGCCCCAGAAGTCGGTGAGCTTCCAGATTGTTGGGATCGCGCTTGAGAATGTCCTGAGCTTCCAGCACCGCATCGCGAATGCGCCCGGTACGGGCGTAGAGTTCGGCCAGACCTGCGGTGAGGTACTCCGATGTCGGATCGGCGTCGATCGCGGCGCGGTACTCTTCAATCGCCTTGCTGGCGAGGTCGCTGCGCCCGTAAACGGCAACCTGCTCCTCGTACATATGCGCCATCATGTAGTGGTAGTAGGCGGCGGCGCGGTCGCCTTTGTGCTGAGCGGAGGCTGGTTTGGCCTCGGTTGCTGGCTTGGCATCACCCTTGGCCGGCGAAGACGCCGGGGCCTGCTGCGCGAAGGCAGCGAGCGCTGATAGAGACACCGATGAGGACAAAAGGACAACAATTCTGGCAATGCGTTTCATCAGCAAACCTTTAGCTCCCAAAGCATACCGATTGGATGCCGAACCGTAATGGGCGGGTGCTTTCAGTATTGTAAACCTTCGTCTTCTCCCCATGACAGAAAGCTGTCCGGCCAAAAGGTTTGCAGCCCGTTACCGAAGGTCGAGGAACGGTTGGGGGCGATTTTCCAATTGCCGATTGCCAATCGGCATTCAACATTCAGCACTCAGCATTCAGCATTCAGCACTCAGTGCCTAAGGATGCTTGCCGGCTTCCGGGCGACCTGCAACAGCCGTTCCTGGCTGAATGCTGAGCGCTGAGCGCTGATTGCTCCCCTCAGTGGCGGAAATGCCGCACCCCGGTGAAGATCATCGCCAGGCCGAGCCGGTCCGCGGCCTCGATTACTTCCGCGTCTCGGACGGAACCGCCGGGCTGAATAATCGCGGTTGCGCCGGCTTTGGCGATCTCCTCGACCCCATCGGGAAATGGGAAGAACGCATCGGAGGCGGCCACCGTCCCCTTGAGTGGCAGAACCGCTTTCATGGCGCCTAGTTTGCAGGAATCTACGCGGCTCATCTGTCCCGCGCCCACACCCACGCTTTGCCCATCGCGCGCGTAGAGAATGGCATTGGATTTCACGTGCTTACAAACTTTCCAGGCGAATAGCAGCGCCCGCTTTTCCTCGGGAGTCGGTGGGCGCCTGGTGACAACCTTCAGGTCTGCTTCCGTCAGGGAGCGGACATCCGTATCTTGCACCAGGATTCCGCCGGAAACGTTCTTCAGCACCCATTTCTGCGCTGCGGGAGCGATCTCTACCAGGCGTAAATTCTTCTTGGCGGCAAACTTAGCTTTAGCCGTCTCGTCAAAGCCCGGAGCTGCAATGACTTCGAGAAAGAGCTTGGCAATCTCCTCGGCGGCTTCGCCGTCGATGACCCGATTGACGCCAATCACGCTCCCGAAGGCGGAAACCGGGTCACACGCCAACGCCTTCTTATAGGCCTCGGCCAAAGTCTTGCCCGTGGCAGTTCCGCAAGGATTTGTGTGCTTGATGATGGCGCATACCGGCTCCTCGAACTCCTGCGCCAGGTCCCAGGCAGCCTGGAGATCGACGATGTTGTTGTAGGACAGCTCTTTGCCCTGAAGCTGGCGCCCGTTGGCTACGCCCACGCCGGAACCGTCGGAATACATGGCGGCTTTCTGGTGGGGGTTCTCGCCGTAGCGTAAGTCGCTGAT
>DATJXG010000202.1:0-3296 GCA_035500455.1 Terriglobales bacterium
AGCGGGGATATTCAATAAACCCAGGCAGAGCGGCGCCGTCAGGCTCAGGCCAAGCACAAACTTTGAGTAGCTTATGGAGATGCGTTCGGAGGCCCGCGCCACCAGGGCGAGAAAGAAAGTCGGGACCAGGAACATGCAGGCGATGATGAGGGCGAGGAAGATGTCGCCGGCGGCGTACATGCCGCCGGCTGCGGCGGCGTCCTGGGGATGAAGCACGTATAGCATATAGCGCGAGAACACCAGCCCGGCGGCGGCCACAAATACCAGGGCGTAGCCGGCGCCTACCAGCGTCAACTGCTGCCGCAAAGGGATGGGTTTCATGCAGGCATTCTAGCGTGGGGCTGGGAAAACGCCGGCCAAGAACGTGATCGCGAGGGTTACTCTCGACATCCCGATGCATCGTCATCTCGAGCGAAGTCGAGGGACCTGCTTCTGCCGGGAGTGAGGAGTAGCCGTCCAAAAGCAGGTCCCTCTGGTCCGACGGAGGTTCCTTCGGAAATTCACACAGAAACTGAGAGTCGCCTCGCGCCCCGGTCGGAATGACAGGGAATAAAAAGTCGCTGCGGCCATCGATTGCTAAGTCAGAGACGGCCACGACAGAGTCAAGCTGACGGTTTCCGTATACTTCCATTACAATCAAAGACTAAGCTATTGGCTTTTCCGGCCGGATAAGGATGCAGCACCTTTGCGTGCATATTGTCTCTCGGCTGCTGAAACCGACGGCTGACCGCCTTTGTTGGTTGTTCATCGGTCGTTATTCACTCGGGCCCGTCTGGAATTAATGAACCCTTCTGCCTCCAGTCCGCTGACGTTTCAGGAGCTTATCCTTCGCTTGCAGACTTTCTGGGCGGAGCGTGGGTGCGTGCTGCAGCAGCCTTATGACGTTGAAGTCGGCGCGGGCACGATGGCTCCGGAGACTTTTCTGCGCGTGCTTGGGCCGAAGCCTTACAAGGTCGCATATGTGCAGCCTTCGCGGCGGCCGGCGGACGGGCGGTATGGGGAGAATCCGAACCGGTTGTTCAAGCACATGCAGTTGCAGGTGATCCTGAAGCCGCCGCCGGAGAATGTGCAGGAGTTGTATCTGGAGTCGCTTGCCGCGATGGGCGTTGACCTGCGGCAGCACGACATCAAGTTTGAGGAAGACAACTGGGAGTCGCCGACGCTGGGCGCGTGGGGCATTGGCTGGCAAGTGATGCTCGATGGGTTGGAGATCACGCAATTTACCTACTTCCAGCAGTGCGGCGGCGTGGACCTGGACCCGATTTCCGCTGAGCTGACCTATGGGCTGGAGCGCATCGCGGCGTTCCTGCAGGATGTGGATTCGATTTATGACATTGTGTGGGCGCGCGATCCATCGGTTGGCGGGAAAACGACGGGGCGGGTTACCACCTACGGCGATGTGCGGCTGGCGGATGAGCTGCAGTTCTCGGTTTACAACTTCGAGGCGGCCGACGTGGAGAAGACGTGGAAGCACTTCGAGCTGTGCGAGGCGGAGTGCAAGAAACTGCTGGCGGACTATGCGGCGCTTTCGCGTCCGGGATTGCGGCTGGTTTCGGGAGAGCAGAATCGCCCGGTCTCGCCGAAAGACGGCGAGACCGAGTTGGAGCACCCTTCGGCGATGCCGGGGCAGTTGAAGCGCTTCCCGTTGCTGGGGGCTTACGATCTTTGCCTGAAGTGTTCGCACTTGTTCAATATTCTGGATGCGCGCGGTGCGATCTCCGTGACCGAGCGGGTGGGCGTGATCGCGCGGGTGCGGGCGCTGGCCGTGGGAATCGCCAAGGCCTGGGTGGAGCAGCAGAGCGAGCCGGCGAAGGTTGACGAAGAGGAACCTGCGGGGCGGGAAGAGCGGCCGGAAGCGGTTTCGTCGGTGCGGTAGCGGTCGTTCGTAACCTGTCGTTCAGCATTCCAATATGAATTGTCATCCTGAGCGAAGCGAAGGACTCATGTACTCTGCCGCCGCAGGCAAAATGCACAGGTGCTTCGCTTCGCTCAGCATGACAATGCTTTTAAATTGCGGGGGCAGCAACAGGCCGGCGGCGCCTGTGATCCCGCGCACATCCGGATTGCCGCGGTTTTGCAAGAATTAGGAAACTTATCTGATGCCAGATTTCCTGCTCGAAATCGGTTGCGAAGAAATTCCCGCGCGCATGATTGCTGACGCCTCGCTCGCCCTGGAACAGCGGCTGGCCGGCTTGCTTTCGCGGGAGCGCCTGGCATCGGCGCAGCCCACGAGCTTCTCCACACCCCGCCGGCTGGCGATTCTGGCTGCCGGCATCCCGCAGGCGCAACCGGACCTGACCGAGCAGATTACCGGCCCTTCCGCCAAAGTTGCCTTCAAAGATGGCAATCCGACGGCTGCGGCGCAGGCATTTGCCAGGAAGGCGGGCGTTGAGGTTTCTCGGTTGGAGAGCATTTCGACCCCCAAGGGTGAATATCTGGCGGCGACCGTCACGAAGAAAGGCCGTTCATCTGAAGAAGTTCTCGCCGAGTTTCTGCCCGAAGTCATTGCCGGTATCCCCTGGCCCAAGAGTATGTACTGGCGTAAGCCGAGCGAGCGCTTTGTGCGGCCGGTGCGCTGGCTGGTGGCGATGCTCGGTGACGAAGTTGTGCCCGTGGAGTTCGACGGCATACGGGCAGGGAAGACTTCGCGCGGGCACCGCATCATCGGGCAATCGGAAGTGCAGGTTGCCAACGCTGGCGGCTATGCCCAAACTTTGCGGGGAGCCAAGGTGCTGAATGCGCCCGAGCGCCTGCTGCAGACTCGCAAGGCTCTCGATGCCGCCACGCGCACCATCCCCGGCGCGCGCTGGCGTGAAGACAAAGAACTGCTCGATACCGTGGTCAACCTCACCGAGTGGCCTTCGGCGATTCTCGGCAGCTTCGATCCGGAGTTTCTCGCTCTGCCGCAGGAGGTGCTGGTCACGGTGATGCGCGACCACCAGAAATATTTCGCGATCGAAGACGCGGAAGGCAAGCTGTTGCCGTACTTTCTCGCCGTGCTGAACACCGACGGCGATCCCCAGGGCATCATCCGCCACGGCCACGAGCGGGTGCTGCGGGCGCGGTTTAATGACGCGCGATTTTTTTGGGACACGGACCAGAAGCATCCGCTGCGCGAAAGACTGACCTGGCTCCGGAACGTTACCTTCCAGAAAGATCTCGGCACCTACTACGAAAAAACCCAGCGGGTGCAGCGCCTGTGCAGCTGGCTCTGCGAGAGCCTGCGGCAGCGCGGCACCGAAGTTCGTTCCGGCATTGTGCACAAGGCCGCCTGCCTCTCGAAGACCGACTTGACT
>DATJXG010000203.1:0-3244 GCA_035500455.1 Terriglobales bacterium
TGCCGGCGAACTCACCGGCGTCGGCTTCTGGCCACGGGTGGCCGCACGCATGGTTGATCTGGTGGCGCATTACTTGATTGGCATCTGTACCGGAATGTTTTTCGGATTCCTGATCGGCGTGGCGGCCGCGCTGACCCGGCAGCCGAGTGGGCCGCTGATCCAGAAGTTGATGGGCGGAGGCGTCGGCGTATTCCTTTTTGCGACGCTGGGGTTCGCGGCTTACGAGACTGTCTTCGAGAGCGTCCATGGCAGCACCCTCGGCAAGCGCATGCTTTCCATGGTGGTAGTGCAGGAGGATGGAACACCCTGCCGCCTGGGGCCGGCGCTCATCCGCTCGCTCGCCTATTTCCTGGATGCGCTCTTTTTCGGCGTCATTGGCTATATGGCTATGCAGAACTCCCAACAGGAGCAGCGCCACGGTGATAAGTGGGCGCACACCGTCGTCTGCAAGCGCTCGGGGGTCAAGCCGGAGAACCTGCGCGGCGGCGGCCGGTTCGCGGCGGCTCTGCTGCTCGCGGCCATGGCGGATTCGGCCATACTCATGTCAGGATTTGTCGTGAATCTGGTGGCCTGACGGTGCTCAGGGGCTGCATCCCAACGGATCGCTCATTTTCCCGCCCAGATTTGATAGACTCATTCCGGGGTCAGGGGTGGCCCGCCCAGCGATGAAACTCAGCAAGAAGTGCGAAGAATGGCGGCAGGTTTTGGCCCAGGCGCGGCGGCGGCATCGCGCCGCGCGGAATGCCAGCGAACGCTCCAAGTGGCTGGCGACGGTGAACTATGCGCGGCGGCGTTTCCGCGAGGAGTTGGCGGCGTGCAAGGTGTGCATCGGCTGCCAGCGGCGCGCGGTCATGAAGAATTGCATTCGCTGCCGCGAATGCCTGAAACGGCATCGGGAACAGAACACGCGGCCGTGAAGACCCAGGTGTTTCCGCAACGCCGTCAAGTTCGTCGCTGTTCTAGCGGATGACGTGAATTCGAATCCCATCAGGTGCGGCCCTCGCGGGCAGGAGCGCCCGCGCCATACTGGTACAATCGTGAGTCGAACACTGGCCCCATGAGATTCCTTCCACTCGCAGTTCTCACCTGCGGTTTGTTTCTGTTCAACTTTGCCGGCAGTGCTGATTCCGTGCCTGATTCCGGCCATACTCCCACCGCGATTTTCGGTTATCGCGACGCCACGGCGGAGAACGCCGCTGAGGCGCGCTTTCTGGCCGTGCCCGACGCGAAGTTGGCGGGCGAGCATCTGCGCATTCTGACCCAGGCGCCGCACGTCGCCGGTTCTCCGGAAGATAAGGCCACCGCCGATTACGTCGCCCAGAAATTCCGCGAGGCGGGGCTGGAAACGGAACTGGTGGAATACAAAGTGTGGATGAACTACCCGGCGCAGATCAGCGTGGAAGTAACCTCGCCCCCAAGCGTCAAGATGCACGGGCCCAGCCGCGAGCATGTGGAGGGCGATCCGTATGATGACGATCCGCGCGTGATCACGCCGTTCCATGGCATGTCGCCCTCGGGCGATGTGGAAGCGGACGTGGTGTACGCGAACTACGGCCGGCCTGAAGATTTCAAGAAACTAGAAGAGATGAAGGTCGATGTGCGCGGCAAGATCGTGCTGGTGCGCTACGGCGAAAACTTTCGCGGGGTGAAGGTGTTCGTCGCGCAGGAGCACGGGGCGGCCGGGGTAATTATTTATTCCGATCCCTATGACGACGGTTGGCGTCGCGGCGATAAGTATCCGCAGGGGCCGTGGCGGCCTGATACCGGCGTGCAGCGCGGCTCAGTGGGGTATATGTTCGAATTTCCGGGCGATCCTACGACTCCGGGAGTGGCTTCCACGCCTGACCTGCCGGACGCCAAGCGCACGCCTCCGGAACAATCGGCACAGTTGCCGAAGATTCCCTCGACTCCGCTTTCCTATGGCGATGCCTGGCCCATCCTGGAGCATCTGGGCGGGCCCGATTCGCCGCGCGATTGGCAAGGTTCGTTACCCTTCACTTATCACGTGGGCCCCGGGCCGGTGAAAGTGCGAATGCACCTCAAGCAGGACTACCAGTTTCGCACCATCTGGGATGTCATCGGGCGAGTGCACGGGAGCCAGTGGCCGGATGAATGCGTCGTGGCGGGCAATCACCGTGACGCCTGGGTGTACGGCGCCGTCGATCCCAACAGCGGGACGGCGTCGATGCTGGAAGCGGTGCACGGGATCGGCGAGTTGCTGAAGACCGGGTGGAAGCCGAAGCGGACGATAATTTTCGGAAGCTGGGATGCGGAGGAAGAAGGGCTGATCGGCTCGACGGAGTGGGGCGAGCAGCACGCCGCGGAACTGGCGAATGCGGCGGCATACTTCAACGTGGATGTAGCGGTGGCGGGCCCGAAGTTCGGCAGTTCGTCGGTGCCGACTTTAAAGCAGTTTGTTCGCAACGTCACCAAGGTTGTACCCAGTCCGGCCGGGGGCACGTTGTACGAGGCTTGGCGCAAAGACGCGGCGGCAGAGCATAAAGCCGGCCGGCAGGAGACGATCTCGGCATACCTGCCACCGAATGCGCAGGTAGAGTCGGACGTGCCGGTGGGCGACCTGGGCAGCGGCTCGGACTACACGGTTTTCCTGCAGCACCTGGGCGTTCCTTCGGATGATATCGGATCGAGCGGGCCGTATGGCGTGTACCACTCGGTGTTCGACAATTTCGCCTGGTTCAAGAAATTCGCAGACCCTGATTTTCTTTACGAACAGGAGATGGCGCGGGTGTTCGGGCTGGAGGCGATCCGCATGGCCGATAGCGACGCCCTTCCCTTCGATTACGAACTCTATGGAAAGGAAATCGCGGCATACATCGACGCCGCCAGAAAAAAGGCGGAGTCAGAGTTCGGCGCCGAGGCCCCGAAGTTCGATAAGGCGGCAGAAGCAGCCAGGAAATTCCAGCAGGCGGGAACCAAAATGCTGGGCCGCGAAAAGAATCCGCCGAGTGATCCGGCGAGGCTGAACCAGGCGCTGCGAGGGGCGGAGCGGGCGCTGCTGATTCCCGAGGGACTGCCGAACCGTCCCTGGTTCCGCCATGCGATTTATGCCCCCGGCGAATACACGGGGTATGCGGCGGTGGTGATTCCCGGGGTGAACGAGGCGATCGATAAGCACGATCTGCAGCGGACCACGCAGCAACTGGCGCAGTTGACGGCGGCGTTGGAGCGGGCGACGGGCGTGTTGGCCAGCTATCGCTGAAGGCGGAGAGCGAACGTCGCGCTT
>DATJXG010000204.1:0-3801 GCA_035500455.1 Terriglobales bacterium
TCGGGCGCGGGCAAGGAGCCGACTTCGCGCACCCATTTCGTTTCCGTGGCCGACAATCTTTCGGCTTATTCGGTGTTCGGGCACCGGCACCTGGGGGAGATTCTGGAGCAGTTGCAGTTGAACGACGGCGAGCTGATTTTCACGCCGCATCTTTTGCCGATTCCGCGAGGAATTCTTTCTACGATTTATGTGCATCTCAACCGGCAGATGAGTTCATCAGATGTGGAGTCGATCTTCAAAGAGTTTTACAAAGGCAAGCGCTGGGTGCGGGTGTTCGCGACGCCGCGGTTGCCGGAAATTCAGTTTTCGGTCAACACGAATTATTGCGACATCGGCTTCTGCCTGGCCAAAGACGGGCGCAGGCTGGTGGTGGTTTCCTGCGAAGACAATCTGCTGAAGGGCGCGGCCGGGCAGGCAGTGCAAAACATGAACCTGATGTACGGGTGGGACGAGGCGGAGGGTTTGCAGTGAAAATTGTGATCAAAATCGGAGGGGCGGCGCTGGAAAATAAAGCCACGCTGCAGAAGTGCGCCCACGCCATCGTGGAACTGGCGCGCGACCATCACAAGATCGCAGTGGTGCACGGCGGGGGAAGCACTTTGACGCGCACGCTGGCGCTGCTGGGGAAGAAGAGCGATTTCGTGAACGGCCTGCGCATCACCGACGCGGAAACGCGCGACGTGGCCTTGATGGTGCTGGCGGGAATCGTGAACAAGAGCGTGGTGGCGGCGATTGTGGCGGCGGGCAATCCGGCGATCGGGTTATGCGGCGGCGATGGGATGTCATTCCGCGCGCGCAAGAAACACACCGAAGGCTATGACCTCGGGTACGTAGGCGAAATCTGCTCGGTGGAGCCGCGCTGGCTGGAGGCGATCTGGGCGGAGGGCGGGATTCCGGTGATGTCGTCGCTGGCGCTCGGGTCCGATGGCGAGTACTACAACGTGAATGCCGACCAGATGGCTTCGGCGTGCGCGGTGGCGTGCCACGCTGACACGCTGTTCTTTCTTACCGACGTTCCCGGCGTGCACGATGCCACCGGCGCCGTGATGCCGTGGCTCAAGATGAAGGATGTGCCCTCGATGGTGGCGGACTCCGTGGTGGACGGCGGAATGCTGCCCAAGCTGGAAGCCTGCACCCAGGCGCTGAAGAAAGGCGTAGGGAGGGTGAAGATCATGCCGGCGGAGCAGGCACAGGTGCTGCCGCAGTTTTACTTCACCAAGCTGGAATGCGGCACCGAGGTGCTGGGAGCATGAGCCTGGCTTCGGTGATGCGTTCGGAAAGCGAACTGCTGCTGCCGACTTACGACCGGCACAAGATCCTGTTTACGCGCGGCAGCGGCGTGTATCTGTGGGATTCGAAGGGGAAGAAGTATCTCGACTTCCTCAGCGGGCTGGGAGTGAATGCGCTGGGGCATGGGCATGCCGCGATCCAGAAGGTGCTGAAACGGCAGGCGGGGCGGCTCATTCACGTCTCTAATTTGTTTTTTCACGAGTATCAGGCGGAGCTGGCGAAGAAGCTCACGAACATTTCCGGGTTGGAAAAAGCGTTTTTTTGCAACAGCGGCACGGAGGCGTGGGAAGGCGCGTTGAAGCTGGCGCGGGCCTATGCGCGGGTGAACAATCCCAACGGGCATAAGGCAAAGTGGCGCATTCTGGCGCTGGAGAATTCTTTTCACGGACGCACCTTCGGCTCGCTGGCCACCACCGGGCAGGCGAAGTACCGGCATCCGTTTGCGCCGCTGCTGCCGGGCGTGGGCTTTGTGGCGTTCAACGACGTGGAGGATTTGAAGCGGCAGTTTGACGGCAGCGTGTGCGCGCTGTGCATGGAAACGATCCAGGGCGAGGGCGGAATCAATCCGGTAACGCCGGAATTTCTGCACACGGCGCGGGAGTTGACTTCGAAGACGGGAGCGCTGCTGGTGCTCGATGAGATCCAGTGCGGGCTGGGACGCACCGGCAAGTGGTTCGCGTATGAGCATTACGGAATTACGCCCGACATCGTGACGGTGGCCAAGCCGCTGGCGGCGGGACTGCCGCTGGGGGCGATCCTGACTACCAACCGGGTGGCGAGCGGGATGCATCCCGGGATGCATGGAACAACTTTCGGCGGCGGGCCGCTGGCGTGCGCGGTGGCGATTGAGTTCCTGCACACGGTGGAGGGCCTGCTTGGGCATGTGAGGCAGCTTGGCGCGTACTTCCGCGGCAAGCTGGAGGGATTGGCGGCGCAGCACAATTCGGTCCGCGAGGTTCGCGGGATGGGCCTGATGCTGGCGGTCGATCTTGACTCACCCGACACGGCAAAGGCTGTGGTGCAGCAGTTGCTCGACCGCGGCATTCTGATCAACCGCACGCACGAAACCGTGCTGCGCTTCTTGCCGCCGTATGTGATCGAGAAGAGGCACGTGGACCAGGTTGTGCGCGCGCTGGATGTGGCGCTTGGCACAACTGCAAAAAAGCCTGCATCCAGCAGAAGTTCCAGGTCATCTTTGCGTACTTTGCATGGTCAGGCGGCGGATTCTTAACCGCAAAGAGCGCAAAGGACGCGAAGAAACGCAATAAGAAAGAAACGCAAAAGGAGAAAGAATTGAGCACCCAGCCCATGAAGAGCAGTCCCGTTATCGAGCCGGTGGTGACGAAGCGGTTTTCGTCGCGCGACCTGGTTTCCAGCCGCGATCTGAATCCCAGCGAGGTGGACACGGTGTTGTCGCTGGCGGCGCTGATCAAGGCGCGTCCGCTGGAATTCAGCCGCTCGCTGGCGGGTAAGCAGGTGGTGATGTTTTTCGAAAAGCCCTCGCTGCGCACGCGGCTCACGTTTGAGGCGGCGATGGCGGGCATGGGCGGGGCGGCGTTTTTCGTGGACCAGAGGGAAGAACGGCTGGGGACGCGCGAATCGCTGAGCGACGTGGCCCACAACGTGGAACGGTGGGTGCAGGGGATGGTGCTGCGCACCTTTTCGCACGCCACCATCGAAGCGATGGCGGAACATGCGGCCATTCCGGTGATCAATGCGCTGAGCAATCTGGAGCATCCTTGCCAGGCGCTGGCGGATTATTTCACTTTGCAGGAACGGTTTGGCGATTTGAAGAAAATTACTTTGGCTTACGTGGGCGACGGCAACAACGTGGCGCACTCGCTGCTGCTGACTGCGGCTACGCTGGGATCGCGGATCAAAGTGGCCACACCAAAAGGCTATGAGCCGAGCGCGCAGGTGGTGGAAGATGCGCGGGCGATCGCGGCGGAGACGGGCGCGGTGATTGAGTTGCTGCGCGATCCGCATAAGGCGGTGGCCGGAGCGGAGGCGATTTACACCGACGCCTGGACCAGCATGGGCTGGGAGCACGAGGCGGAGCAGCGGCGGCGGATTTTCGTGCCGTACCAGGTGAACGACGCGCTCATGGCGGAAGCCGCGCCGCGCGCGCTATTCATGCACTGCCTGCCGGCGCACCGGGGCGAGGAAGTTACCGATGCGGTGATCGATTCGGAATCGTCGGTGGTATTCGACCAGGCGGAAAACCGCATGCACGTACAGAAAGCCATCTTGCTGTTGTTGCTGGGCGGAGAAATGGGCCGCCAGAAAGTCAGGAGCGCAAATGCCTGAGAAAGTGGTACTCGCTTATTCGGGTGGGTTGGATACTTCGATCATCATTCCGTGGTTGAAGGAAAATTACTCCTACGACGTGATTGCCATGGTGGGGGATGTGGGCCAGGGCGATGACATTGAGGCGGTGGTCGAGAAGGCTTACAAGACGGGCGCGAGCAAAGTGGTGGTGAAAGACCTGCGCGAGGAATTTCTGGCCGAATA